>CANQFJ010000017.1 GCA_947598485.1 uncultured Bacilli bacterium
TTATATATTTTTACCGAAATAAGTCTGCTTTTTGAGAAACTTTTAGAAAAAAATGAATTTACTCTAAAAATTTACGTAAATTTTTCTTAATATTTACAAAATTATCTTGTTATACCCGTAAGACCTTCTAAATAATTTCTTTCTTTTAATGCATTTGTTACATTGAACTCATATAAAGCATCTAAATATTCACTTCCAAATTTTCGAGTCAAATATTCTCTTAAAATATTAGAAAAATCTCTGTTAGGCCTTTCATTGTCATATGATACCAAGAAGAAGTCGGAAACAGCATAAATACTATATACCCCTCTTTTTTGAAAAGTAATTGCTCTTTTAGATTCATAACCATTTTTTATAGGAGTTCTTTGGCCATAAAAGGCTATCCATCTTTGACCGGCCTCTATAAAACTAGTTTCTCTACTGACACTATCGACCATCGATTTATCATAGTATTTTACTAAAGATGAATTACATAGATTTATTAGATTGACAAGATCAGTATCATCTAGTTTTTCGATAAACATCTTATCTTGTTATACCTATTTTGGCCTCTAATGCTTTTCTTTCTGCTAAAGCATTAGCAATATTATGCTCATATAGGCTATCTAAGTACTCTGTTCCAAATTTTTTGGCCATATATTCTCTGAAAATAGGTGTGCAATCTCTTTGCGCCGTAAATGGTTCGCATGAAGCCATCCAAAAATCAGTCGCTTTATATTGCCCAATGAATTTAGGCACATCTCCTCTTCTAACTCCTCTAAGCCAATAGTATCTTTCTCCACTTTCAAGGCATCTATCATCTTCATTTGATATTAATACCAAATCTATAGTATCGTTTAAATCTATACCTGCAAAATAATTTTCTGTCCCATTACACAAATTGACTAAATCGACAAAGTCTTCATCACTAAGTCTATCTAAAAACATAAAAAAACCTCCTTGTAACAAACATAGAATATTATATTACAAAAAGGTTTAGATTACTAGAATTTAATTCTATCTTCAACAAATTTTATTACTTCGTCTACGTTTAATGTTTCTTGTTCCATAGTATCACGATTTCTGATAGTTACAGTATTATTGTTTAGAGTATCATCATCGATTGTAATACAATATGGTGTTCCACAAGCATCCGCTCTACGATATCTTTTACCTATAGTTCCGCTTTCATCATAGCTTGTCATAAAGCTTTTAGATAGCATGTTATATATTTCCATGGCTTTTTCACTATGATTTTTCTTAATAAGAGGAAGTACAGCAACTTTAATTGGTGCAAGATAAGGACTAAGTTTTAATACTTCTCTTTCTTCGCCATTTTCTAAAGTTTCTTTATGATAAGCTTCACACAATAACGCTAAAACAGTTCTACCTACACCATAAGTAGATTCAACAATATATGGTGTATATTTTTCATTCGTTTCAGGATCTAAATATTTTTGAGGTACACCACTATATTCTTCATGTCTTGTTAAATCATAATCAGTTCGATCATGAGTACCATTTATTTCACCCCAGCCAAAAGGGAACTTATATTCAATATCACAGGCTGCAGCCGCATAGAAAGCTAGTTTTTCATGGTCATGAAATCTAAGTTTTTCTTCCGGTAAGCCTAAATCCATAAAGAATTTTTTACCATAATCTTTAAAGTATTCATAGAATTTTAAATCATCGCCTTTTTTACAAAAAGTTTGATACTCCATTTGTTCAAATTCAATAGTTCTAAAAATAAAATTTCCAGGAGTAATTTCATTTCTAAAGGCTTTACCAATTTGACCTATACTAAATGGAATTTTAGCCCTCATACTTCTTTGCACATTTAAAAAGTTAACATATTCTCCTTGAGCATTTTCTGGTCTTAAGTAAACTACCGATTTATTATCTTTAGTTACTCCTCGATATGTTTCAAACATTAATTTAAATTGACGAATATCCGTAAAATCACACTTACCGCATTTTGGACATGGAATATTATTTGTTTTAATATAATTTAATAATTCTTCATTGGTCATCTTATCGCCTATAGAACTATTAGTAAAATCATTAACTAAATTGTCGGCACGATATCTTGTTTTACAATGACGGCAATCTGTTAAAGGGTCAGCAAAGGAATCAACATGTCCTGAAGCCTCCCATACTCTTGGGTGCATCAAAATATCTGCATCAAGTTCATAGGCGTTTGGCCTTTCTTGGATAAACCTTTTACGCCAAGCATCTTTTAAATTGTTTTTAAGTCTTGAACCTAAAGGACCATAATCCCAAGTATTAGCAAGTCCTCCGTATATATCGCTACCTTGAAATATGTAACCATACGCCTTACAAAAATTGACCATATCTTCCATTTTAAATTCTTTTTCTTCCATAAAATCCTCCTTAAAATAAAAAATCCTTCAGTTAAATACTTAGGGACGAAAATCATTTCCGCGGTTCCACCCTAATTATTCACTAAGGAATCTCTTTTAATATTATATAGCTCTTGGTTTGCCAAACCCGTCATCACTTGTATGAACTAATGTTATCACTAAAACTCTAAATTTGCAAGAACTAATCAATTAACAATTATGCTTTAATTCTTGAGCAACTTTCTCTACTATATCTATATCAACATTTGCTAGCTTAACTATCTCTTTTATTTCCATCCCATTTTGAAGCATATTCCTAATAATCAATTTTATTCCATCGTTTTGTCCTTCTTTACGACCTTCTTTGCGGCCTTGTTCAAGTCCTTCTATACGTCCTGCCTTTAAGCCATTTTCTCTAGCTACCTTTTTCATTGTATTTAATATCATTCTATCGTCTTCTTCAGGTGTCAAAAATGATATTCCTCCGGGATTTAATCTCCCCAATCTTTCTGCTAAACTTTCCATAAACTTATCATCTCCTTTATTTTCTTCTATTTCATTTACTGTCATATCTAATGCCGCAAAATGTCTTACATCTTCACTTTTATCTCCAGTATAGTATAGTTTTTTAGCTTTATTTATGTTTACTTCATACATTTTTATATTACTTATTCGCTCTTTTTGTTCACTACTTTGGATCTTATATTCTTCTATTAAATTATATTTTTTACCTAAGCCCATTGTTAGATTAATGCTTATATATTCTTTGTTTAATTTATACTCTTCACCAACTTGATGATCAAGAAGTATTACACCTGAAAAATATACAAAGTTTCTAAATATAGTTATTTTCGAAGGACTAGAATTTAATTCAATATGAATTAATCCTTCTTTAGCTTTGACAAGTAAATCGATTATTTTAGTTCTTTCCGTTACACTTATTTTAGCAAGTTCACTATTTTGGTATTCAATTATTTCAACATTTCTTTTAAGAATGTCTTTTAGTAAAGTTTCTAATAGCACCGCCCCTTTTTTGGTGCCAAATATAGTTTTAAAAGCTACATCATTTATAGGTTTTCATTTTGTCTTATCGATAGCTGCCCTATTATTCATAAATCATTTAAATTACTTATCAGAAATTCTCCTTTCTATAAAGGTATAAAGTACTCATAATTTATCCCTCTATTATTATATATACCCGATAAAAGTCAAATTTCCTTTTTTTCTGTTTAAATTTTTTTAAAAAATAAAAAAGATATTAAGACAATTGTACAAAGTCTTATAATAAATTTTCTATAAATTTCTTACTTTGTAAATATAAACCGGTAAAAGATTCGTAATAATCTGTTATAAATTTATCAATTATTTTTTTATATTTATCATCAACATTTATTTTATTAATACTTGCTATATCAACGTAATAATACATTCTTATAAGCTGAATTATTTTTTTATCAAGAATAGGCTCATTTTGATAACAATTTTTACAAATGAGACCACCATAAGAAGCATCTATTGTTACAATTTGGGTTTTATTTCCGCATCTGATACACTCATCCAAATTAAGCCCCACGCCCAAAAGAGGTAAACATTTAAGCTCTAAGACATTCGTAATAATCAAAGGGTCTAAACCATTTTCAATTTTTATAAGGCTTTGCAGTAAAAAATCAAACACATCTTCATCTGTTTGCTTTACAACTTGACTTATAAGTTCACATAAATATGTAGCAAAACTTATTTTAGTTAAGTCACTATGTATTTCTTTCCACATATTTTTAACATCAACGTTTTTTAAAGTAGAAAGTTTACCTTCTTTATAATAAATCGAAAATATCCCATATGTAAGAATTTGGGTAGACGCTCTAAGCGAAGATTTCATACTTTTAGCGCCTTTGCACATAATGCCAATAAGTCCTTTTTCTTTACTCAATATATTAATAATTTTACTCGTTTCACCATATGGTGATTCACTTAATACTATTCCTTCAACTTCTATTATCATACTCCATATCTCCGCCAAATATTATACCATCCTCTTTTTAATAAATGCTATCCAATGTATTTATAATAATTCTCTGTCATAATTAATCTACTCATATTAATTTTATTATTAACTATGTTATTCATATTGCTAACATAATCTTTAGGTATTTTCGTATTTTCCTTAGGAACAAATTTAGATGTTGAAGAGTAATATGTTCCATAATCACTTACCCAAGAATTATTGCCAAATATAGCTAAACCTGGAGTTGTGCTTAAAATATCCTTGCCTATAATAAGCCTAGAATCATACTCTAAGCCAAATACATTATAAATAGTAGGTAAAACATCTATTTGACTACCAACTTTTTCAACCTTAACTTTATCCATTTTATTATTCCACAAAATAAAATTACTATGATTTATTTCCACCACAAAATCTTTGGTATTTTTAGTTATGCTATTAATGTCATCTTCGGACAATAAATAAGGATAATGGTCTCCTACTAAGGCAATAACAGTATCATCTAATTTACCACTTTTTTCTAATTTTTTTAGCAAAGATTCCAATGCCCTATCGAGTTCAATTTGACTAGCTATATAAGCTTTTGCATTTTCAGAATAGTTTAAATTATCAACTAGTTCTTTATTTTTTTGACTTATCTCATTACCACTCCAAGAATAACCACCATGGCCACTTACAGTAACATAATATGTAAAAAAAGGTTTATCACTATTTATGTAATCATCAAAAGTTGAATTGATTAGTTCAACATCACTCTCAGGCCATGAATCACAATTTATCCTCTTTTCTAGGCCATTACCACAGCCTAAATAATTATTAAAACCTAAAGCGGATAAATATAGATTACGATCTTGAAACGTATAAATATGATTATGGTAAGCAAAAGTATTATAACCACCATTTTTAAACATATTAGCAATACCAAATGGAAAAGCATTCTTTCCGTTTCTCCAAGGTGATAAAAAGCTTGATGATGCAACCAAACCCGTTAATTCTTGAAACTCTCCGCCTATTGTACTACTGATAGTAGGTGTATAAAAGTTTGAAAATACAAATCCACTATTTACCAATTTATATAAAGTTGGGGTTAACTTTTTATCTACAGCTATTTCATTAAAACTTTCAGCCATAAATAAAATTAAATTTTTATTTTTAAAAAAGCCCGTATACTCATTTTGTAATGTTCCTGGATCATTTTTAAAGTATTCATGCATCATTTTTATGGTACCACTGCTTTTAGCAATCAAATCATCAAATTGAATATCTAAATTATTATATTTATAATTTTTATCGCTATTGTCATTATTTAATCCATTATTAATATTTGATGCCGTAGGGTCTATATTTGTGTCAAAGCCAATAAAGTATCTTACTAAATCAATAAACATTGTATGAGCTACCCCAAGTCTTTTTAAACTAAGTTCAACATTATGAGTATTATAAAATAAATTATAGGCAGAATAATAATCATCTTTATTAATATTTAAACTTAGTAAAAATAATCCATATACAGCAAGTGTTAAAGGAATAAGCAATAAATTTTTCGTAAATTTAATAGAATTAGTACTAATTTTTTTATTTATAAATGCTACTATAACCATTGGCAAGAAAACAATTAATAAGTAAATAAAATTGTGAATAATTAATTTTATGGTTTCACCCGAAAAAGTTAAAACCTGATCTATAGTACGCAGAAGAGAAAAATCAAAATAAAAATTAAAAATATTATGAACTAATATTTGGATAGCAAAAAATAAACTTATTATACCTATAAATATAAACATCAATATTTTATTAATCTTGCTAGAAAATAAAGATGTTAAAAATTTGCAAGCCAAAGACAAGGCAATAATATATAGTAAATTATTTACTAGGTTCCATGAAAAGATACTATGAGCATTTATTTTAAATACAATTTCTAAATAGCAAAAAACAAGAAAATAAATAAACAAAGAATCTATTTTTTGAGAATGTTTTAATCTTTTCATAATTCACCACTACTAATTATAATTATAGCAATATTATTTAATGTTGTAACTATTATTTAAACTAATTTATATTTGCAAAATTTAGTTTTTTTCGATGTTTATAATACCCCACTTTTAAAATTTTATAGTATATTTTTGTTTTAAGATAAATCAAAAAAAGAAAGACTATTCTTCATCGTCTTTCTTTTTATATTCCAAATAATCCTCTATCTTGCCACTTTCTTTAAACTTTTCCCAAGCTTCTTTTTTATTCATATCATTTTTCCTTTCAACATAATTATGTGATAGGAAAACAAATTTTATTCATTATTAACGTAACCTAGTTCTAATAAATATTTTTCTTTATCCTTCCAGTTCTTTATTGTTTTAACATAAAGTTCAAGATATACTTTTTTATTTACCATTTTTTCAATTTCTTCTCTAGCTAAAATGCCTACTTTTTTAAGGCGATTACCATTTTTACCTATAACTATTTTCTTTATTGAATCTCTGTCTACTATGATGTCTACCAATATATTAACAATATCTTTTTTTTCTTCATAGCCCGTGCAAGTGCAAGCAATAGAGTGAGGCACCTCATCAATTGTATCATTTAAAAGCTTTTCTCTGACGATTTCTCCTACCATAAAGCTCATAGAGTTTGTAGTTATATAATCATCATCAAAATACTTAACATCATCTTTTAGGTATTTTTTAATAACCTTTAATAAAACATCAGTATTATCGCTAGTTTGAGCCGATACTGGTACAATGTCACTAAAAGAATATAAATCTTTATAATCAAGAATAGTTTTCATTATTTCTTCTTCACGCATTTGATCAATTTTATTGATTACTAAAACCACTGGAGTTTCTACCTTTTTTAACATTTCGATTATATACCGATCTCCAGGTCCTATCCCTTTTTTACCATCTACTACCAATAAGACACAATCAACATCTTTAATTTGTTCTAAAGATTGCTTATTCAAGGCTCTGCCAAGTTTATTTAAAGGCTTAGCAATTCCTGGGGTATCTACAAATACAATTTGTAAATCCTTTTCATTATAAATTCCTTGAATAATATTTCTGGTTGTGCCGGCTTTATCGGATGTGATAGCAATTTTGTTCAATATAAGGGTATTTAATAAAGTGCTTTTTCCAACGTTAGGTCTACCTATTAAACTTACAAAACCGCTTGTCATACTTCCCCCTCTATTTAAAAAGTTCTATTATATAAGGTATAAATATTACAGCATTGGCCGCAACAGCTAAAAATGTTGAAATACAAGTTGCTGCACTGCCACAGTCTTTTGCTGCCCCTGCTAAGGGGTTATATTCAGGACATACCATATCCACTATACACTCAAGAGCGGTATTTAATGATTCAATAACCATAATCAAAAAAATGCTTCCTAAAGTTAATAGCCATTCAAAAGCCGTAATATGAAAGAAAATACCAACTCCTATAGCCGCGACTAACGCAATTGTTTCAAATATAAAACTTGTTTCATTTTTAAAGCAATACGCAAGCCCTTGAAATGAATATTTAAATTTATTTAAGACATCCTTAATTGGACCTTTTTTTCTAGTTTCTTCGTTTCGTTTCACTGTATTCATTTAATACCAACTCCTGTTTTGCAAACATTACTTCTTCGTCTTCTTTTTTCATATGATCATACCCAAGTAAATGTAGCAGCCCATGAACTCCTAAAAAAGCTAGTTCTCTTGTTTCGGTATGTCCATATTCTTTAGCTTGCTGTTTCATTCTAGGAATACATATATATATTTCTCCCAAAATTCTAGTATTATTATACACCCTTTTATCATTATCTTCAAAAGCGAAAGATATAACATCAGTAACTTTATCTTTACCCCGATAATCGCGATTAATGTTTTGAATCTTTTGTTCATCAACAAGTACCACACTAAAAAAAGCATTTTTTACTTTTTCCATTTTTAAAGTGGACTTAAATACTTTATTTAATATTTTATAGTCTTTATAACCATATTCATCAATTATTTCAAATTTATTCATTTTAAACCAATCCCCATGCTCCTAAAACAGATAAAATCAAAACCACTAATATTATAATACAAACTAAATTTCTAAGCCAGTCACTTTTTAAAAAATCTGGTAAGTGTCTTTCAATAGCTTGCCATGCCACGTATATTAAAAATCCTATTATACATCCTAGGGTATTTAATAAGATATCATCTACATCAAAACTACGCCCAATTTGAAGTTGAACGAGCTCAATCGTACAACTTACAATTACCGCAATAATAGTATTTGTCCACATATTTTTAGGTTTAATGTAAGAAGAAACTATATAACCAAAAGGAACAAATAAAATCACATTTCCTAGAACATTAATATAAAATTGAGTACTAGAAAGCTCATATCTAGTTATTTCTTTAAAAGGAATAATATTAAAGCCTCCATGAGAGCTATTAAAATCCACATTAGTAACTAGCTGATAAAGTAGTAATAAATAAATAATACCTACTAAAAGCCAGAATTCTTGATATAAATGAAAGTGATCTCGATGAGTTTTAAGATAACCAATTCTAACACATATCAAAGCAACACAAACAATTGCAAGAGATGGCCAAAGCGAAGACATACTAGTATTAATTATTTGTTTAAGTGATTCTATCACCATCTAGCATGGCCTCCTTTTGTGTTGCAATGTTTTCTTCTGCTACTATAAATATATCTATATCAATTGTACTATCATTTATAGTTTTTTGCAAAACATTTTGTGATATGATTTTTTCGTCATTTTCTAGGGTTAACTCTATTTTGCTTTGAGCCTCTTTTATCGCCTTATCTTCTGCCTCTTTTATTGTATATTTTTTCTTATTTTTAGTTACTTCTTCGTCTTTTTGCAAATATACTTTAACGCCTAAAAGATTAAATAATTCTTTTTTCGATGAGGAAAAATTATTCAAACGATTTTTAAATAATTGATAATCTACACCATTATAGTTTATTAATATATTATTTCTAATCTTCCCTGTTTTTTCTTTTACAACATAATTAAGGGGAACTTTAACATTGACAGTGTACCATACTTCAGCATAAATATTTGCCTTGGCACAGACATTGCCAACAACTTCATCATTTAAATGAATATCTCCACTTACTAAAAGATCGCCCTTTTTAACATAGTCTCCTAAATCAACTTGCATTTCCCCCTCTTCTAATTTAATGCTTTTTATAACGCCATCCTTTGTAGAATAAACATGACAATATTCTTTTATATTTTCTTCAGAATTAATAATTCTCTCTTCAACCCTAACAACATACTTCATACCTTCTTTAGTAATTTCAAGCCAATCTATTTTATCTAAATTATTGTCTCTAATTTTATCTTTTATATTTTGTAATTCGTCAAAACTTTTGGCTAAATGAAACTTCTTAACTCCATAAGTTTCAAGTTCATCTAAAATTAAATCAACAAGCTTTTCGTTATTATGCAGCACCGTTATATCTACAATAAAATGCGAAGAAAAAAACACCAAAAGAGCTGCACAAACTATAGTAGATAAAACTAGCCAATATTTTCTTAAAACTTTTTTAAAATATAAAGGCCCAGTATATTTTATTTTTTGAACATTCATTGTTTTAAGATATTTATCTATCTTATCATAATCGCTTGCAAGTATTTTAATGATAATGGCATTTTTTTCTTCTTTGACTGCAAACACCTTAACGTTTATTTTATGTAGTTTGATAATGATATTATATTTGTCTTGGTTTTCAAACCTTATAAATAAATAACTATTCATATTTTTTACTTACCTCATCGATGATGCCAGAAATTAATATTTCATTTTTATCAAGTTGTTTCACAAATAAATCATGACCTAAAATATTTAGTTGAAAATTGCTAACGGAAAGGCTAACTTTCGTTTCTTTTAAAAGTATAATATCTTTATAGTTATAAACATATATTTCATTTTCAAATAGAGCAATAAAATAATTTTTATCATACAAAAAACTACTTAATGAATTAAAGATATTCATATAATCACCAATAAATTATATGAAAAAAGAATAGATTAATTTAATCTATCCTTTATCATTTTACTAACCATAGCCATATTGGCATTAGTAAGTTTTGTGCTAACTTCACGCATAACTTTGCCCATATCCTTCATTGAAGTTGGATTAAGCTCTGCAAACACACTATCAATTACTTTAGTGATTTCTTCTTCACTCATTTCTGCAGGCAAGTATTTATTTAGCACTTCTACTTCTCTAGTAAGATCAGCAACTAAATCACTTTTACCATATTTGGTATATTCCTCGATTGAGTCCTTACGAACTTTAACTTGATGCTTAATAACTTTAATAGCTTCATCATCAGTAAGTTCATGCATGCTACCTTTGCGGCTTTCGTTAATAAATTCACTTTTTAGCATTCTTAGCACTGATAAGGTGAATTTATCTTGCGTTTTCATTGCTTCTTTTATATCTTCATTAATTTTATTAATCATTTAAAGACCTCTTAGTTATGATTTCTACGTCTAGAGTTTTTAATATTTTCTTTTTTCTCATTTCTTCTCTTTACGCCAGGTTTCTCATAACACTTTCTTTTCTTAAGCTCAGAAGGGACGCCACTGCGAGCAAACTTTGCTTTAAATTTCTTTAGAGCAAGATCAACATTACCATTTTGAACTACAACCTTTGTCATCAATATCCCTCCCTTCATTAACTAGGAATATTATAACACTTGCCCCAGTCTTTGACAAGAATTTTAATTAGCACTTACCAAATAGTCTTTTAAAGGTATAACCAATATCTTGGCCTATACCATAGACGGCATTTACTAGGGATGTAATTGCCGCAACAAAAGATGCTGTAATACCTGCTCCACCAACACATTTAAGTGCTTCATTTTTGCTCAATTTCATTAATTTTTACACGTAGGGCTAAAAAAGGCATTAACAAAACCTAAAGCAAAGCTAACTAATGCGCTAACAATAACGGCAGCGCCAAGAGTTATTTTGAAACCGCCTATAAACTCTCTAGCTTCATCAGCTGTTAAAACTTCCACTACTTCCTCCTTTCTAAAAGATAATGTCTATTATCTTTCTTATTATTCTTTGCTTATCATAATAGAAAGTTATTTCAACCACTTGGTTATTTTGATATTCTTTCATAATTTTTAAAGAATAAGTTTGATAGTTAATACTACCTTCAACTTGTAAATCTGATATTTCTTCAATTTTAAAGTCATATTTATAATCATCAATTTTTAGATATGTCCCTTTATTTACTGCGTCAGAGTTATCTATGGGAATATCAACATAAAGATGGTTATCAATAAAAACTCCATATGTTTTAAATGAACTATAAGCTTTTAATCTAAATGATATAACCATGCTGCTTATAAAAATTATTATCAAGAAAATAGCTAAAATATGTTTTTTATAAGGTATTTGATACAAACTAACATAGCTCTGCTTCATTATTAATGTCTATTACCCTTTCAAACATATTATCCAATTTTTTGTGAGAAACATAAATTAAAGTCTTATTTGGAAACAAATTCTTAATATTATTAATAATTTGCTTTTCAAGATAATAATCCGTCTCACTTAAAGCTTCATCTAAAACGAGAATATTACAATCATTCATTAGAGCTCTAGCCAAAATAATTCTTTGCTTTTCTCCTCCTGACAAGTTGCTGTCATTATCAATGCCACTGTCATAACGAAATTGTTTATTTTTAACAATATCCTCAATAGCACAAGCCTGACATACTTTTTCAAAAAGATCATTAGGACTTTTATAAAAAAGAATGTTATTTTTAATTGTATCGCTAAAAATTCGTTCTTTTTGCCCTACATAGCAAATATTATTCTTAATAGTTTTTAACGAATAATCTTTTAAGTTTTTCTTACCGATTAATATTTCTCCCTCATCAGGAGTTATATTTTTTTGGAGCAAGTTGCAAATAGTACTCTTACCACTGCCACTTTTACCTTTTAACATCACCTTTTCACCCCTTTTTATTTTTATTGATAAATTATTTAGGATATTGATATCTTTGTTGTAAGAAAAACTTACTCCTGTAAAAGTTATATCATCATTTACAAATTTTTCATTTTCACCCATTACCTCCTCATCCAAATCTATAAACTCGCTAATTTTCCGAAAAGAAGCTTGTAAAAAATTAAACTTCGGTAAGATAGCCATTATATTCTTTATTGGATCAGTAAAGTACATCATTATTGTATTAAATGTTATTAAACTAATAATTTGTAATTTACCTGTATAAACAAAATATAGTCCTAAAGTATTAATTACGAAAGTACCTATTTCATCAATACTATTTTTGAGTGAATTTAAAATTACCATAAATTTAGAAAAGCTATAATTATCATATAATAGATTAACTAAATCTTTTTCTAAATTTTCAAGAACCTCATTAGTTCTATCTAAATTTTTAATGCTATGAATCATATCTAAATGTCCAATTAATTTAGCATTAACGATTGTTTGAAAGTTGATATTTTGTTTAATTCTTTTATAAACATACGAATTAGTTGTAAAAGATAACATTATATAGATGACAATTATCAAGCAAAGAATTAAACAAAGTTTCCCATCTATATAAAATAAACAAACTAGGCTACCGATAGACAGAAGCAAATTAAGTAAACACGAAATAAATATTTCCGAAAATAAATCTTTGATACTCGTAATTTCATTTACCCTCGTAATAATTTCTCCTGTTGATCTTTCGCCAATAACTTTCAAAGGGAGTTTAAATGTATGCGTAATAAAATTACTTAGTACACTTACATCAATATTTTTATTAATATGATTTTCATATGAACTTTTGATATAATTTACAACAATTTTTGTAATAACTATTACACTGAAAAGATAAATTGCAACTTTGATTATATTTATATCATAGCCATCCACAATCATTTCATATATAACCTTAAAATATAAACCCATGATAATAGTCAAAATCATAAATACAAAAGTATAAGTCAATAATCTTAAGCATAATGCTTTATTAGAAGCTAGAATTTTAAAAAACAATTCGTAAATGCTAGTTTCTTTTTCTAACAGAATTATTGGCTTATTGACTGCTAGTTCAAGTACAACACCAGTAAATATTTTACTAAATTCTTCTATACTCATACTCACTTTGCCTTTAGCTGGATCCATTAATAAAAGCTTTTTGCCATAATCGTAGAGAACCATAAAATGCAGTAACCCATTTGGATATTTTACATGAACAATAGCTGGAGTTTGAATATTTTTTAAGTCTTTATAAGTACACTTTTTAGCAATTGCATCAAAGCCGTAACTCTTTGCCGCTTCTGCTAAATGATATATACTTGTTCCCTTATTAGTGGTATAAGTGTCTTCGCGAATTTTTTCTACAGAAACAAATCCTTTATAATAACGAATTATAGACTGCAAACAACAAGCCCCACAATCTTTAGCATCATGTTGACTTACAATAACTATTTTTTTCACTAGGTCTTTTTCTCCCTTCTATATTTATATATACCCGATGCATTTCCGTTTTCCTTTTTTTTTAATACATTTTTTCAAAATTTTTTCATATAGTTTAATTAACAAGGAGGAAATTCTAAATGATTAACAAGCAAAATCTCTGGTTTATTACTTTATTTTCTTTAGTTTTAGTCTTAGGAATTTATTACATTTCATTGCCAAATGATGATGCTTTAGCTTTAAAGGATACTGATAATAGTTCCACCGCTGTAGAAATAATGGAAAATGATGTGATTGTCGCATTAAAAGTTGAAGCAGAAGAACAAATGCTCTCAGAAATGGAAGAAGCTCAAAAAGTTTTACTTGATTCTGGCTCTACTGTAAGTGATAAAAATGAAGCATATGATAAACTCCAAAATTTAAATCGAAAAAAAGGAAAAATAGAAGAAATTGAAAAAAGAATTAAAGAGAAATTCTCCAAAGACAGCTGTGTAACCATTGAAGGAAATAAAATAAATATTACAATCTCAGATAAAGATAAGGGAACTTCTTATGCCAATAATATTATAAAAGAAGTGCAAAGCTTGTATACTGAAGATATGTATATAACGGTTAAATTCAGTGGATAATTAGGCTAAACCCTACACTTTCTTATCATCTTAACATAAAATAAAATGAACAAGAAAGTGAGGCATATGGGTAACAAACTATTAACTAAAAGAGAAAAAGAAATCTTTGAGCTTTTAGTTAGGAATAAATCAACTAAAGAAATTGCTTCTACTTTAGGCATAAGCGAGAAAACAGTACGTAACCATATATCAAACACTATGCAAAAGTTAGGAGTAAATGGTAGATGTAATGCTATCATTGAACTTCTAAAGCTTGAAGTAATTTCGTTAAAATAAAGTCAACTAGAGTTGGCTTTTTATTTGGTATAAACGCCTTATTTAAACATATATTTTTATAGGTGATGTTATGCTTAAAAGAAGTGCTATTAAAAGAATTATAGTGGCATCTTTAGCACTTGTTATTATGTTTTTATTTTACCTATTTCCTAGAACAGATGAGCTTTCCATTCCTGAAGAAGTAATTTATGTTGATGAAATTTTCCTTCCTATTTATGCCGCCCAAAAAAATGGATATGTTGCTCGAAGCTCCGTTATTAAAAACGATAAAAACGAAGATGACATTAAATATTTAATTGATATGCTAACGATAGATAGTCAAAAATCTCTTTTGCTTCCTAATAACTTTACTGCAGTAATTCCACCTGATACTAAAGTTATCGACTATACTATTGAAGACAAAATTTTAAAAATCAATTTTACAAAAGAGTTTTTAAATGTTAGAGAATATAACGAAGAAAAAATGATTGAAGCTCTTACTTATTCTTTAGTAGAACTTGATGGTGTTAAGGGTATCATGATATATGTTGAAAATTCTTTACTTGATCATTATCCAAATTCAGGTAAAAGACTTCCTAAAATTCTTGATAGAAATTTAGGAATTAACAAGTCCTATGACATCTATGATATTAAAGACACAAAAATGACAACAACGTATTATATAGGTAAAGATAATGATAATTACTATTATATTCCTATAAGTAAAATAACTAATGAAAAAATTGAGCCATTAGAAATTATCGTTAATGAACTTAAAACCACACCCATATACGAAACTAATTTAATAAGCTATTTAAATGCTTCTTATGAGCTTAAAAGCTATCAAATTCTTGAAAATAGTATAAGTCTATCTTTTGATAATGAGATTATTGCAGGGCTATCAGATAAAGATATTAATGAGCAAATAGTGTATACTTTATCTCTTTCTATTAGAGATACTTATGACATTGATAAAGTGGATATAAGCATTAACTAAAGCTTGATATTTAAAAAGACTTGATATATAATTTAGTTGTGCTGTCCTCGTAGCTCAGTTGGATAGAGCAACCGCCTTCTAAGCGGTCGGTCAGTGGTTCGAATCCACCCGGGGATACCATAAAAAAAATTAGCCTTTATCATAAGGCTTTTTTATTTGAATAAAAAAACTAGCAAATGCTAGTATTCAAGTTTATTTTCAAACATTGCTTTAACAGCGTCAATACAAACATCAGCCTTAAAGCATCTAAATATTTCTTTTTTAAAAAGTTCCTGCCAATTTTCTTTATATCCCGCGAAACCTTTTTCGCCAACAACGATATAAGGAGTGCCATCAACCTCATCATCAAAATAAGCAGCAACGTTAAGCATTAATAACTCCGTCTTATCATCTATAGCATGCCATTTTTCATCATAAATTTCCACATAATTATAATCAAACATGTCTTTATAATTAGGATTATTTTCTAAAGAAGTAAAAAAATCATTTGCTTTACTACATATAGGGCAATCTTTTTTGCCAAAAACATAAACTTTTACTTTTTTATCACTAGTGGAAATAATTTTTTGAGCATTAATACCATAATCAATCTCTTCTTTATTATTTAGACTGCATCCTGTAGCAAGTAGCAAAAAAAGCATTATAGCTAATATTTTTTTCATTTTCATTCTATAAAGCTGTGCCATCTAAGCTAAAGCTTTTGGCATCTTCTATTTTAACATTTACTATTTGCCCAATTAAATCTTTACTTCCTATAACATTTACTAATTTATAGGTGTCAGTATAGCCATAAAGTTTTGTGCTATCTTTTTCACTTTCACCAAGTATTAAAACAGGTACTACTTTACCTAATAACTTTTCATTATTTATTCTAGAGTATTTATTAATAACTTCATTTAATCTTTGAAGTCTTTCTTCTTTTTCTTTTAAAGGTGTATCATCTTTCATAAATGAAGATGCCGTACCCTTTCTTTCTGAATAAATAAAAGTATAAGCACCATCATATTTACAGTATTCGGCAATATCCAAAGTTTTTTGGAAATCTTCTTCGGTTTCCCCAGGAAAACCTACGATTATATCCGTCGTAATACTAACACCCGGGATTCTATCTTTCATCTTATTAAATAAATTTTTATATTCTTCTATAGTATATCTTCGATTCATCTTCTTTAATATAGCATCGCTACCTGATTGAATAGGCAGATGAATATACGGCATAATATTATCGTATTTAGCTATAATATCTATCATTTTATCTGTGAAATTCCAAGGATGAGATGTCACAAAGCGAAGACGAGAAATCCCAAGCTTAGCTACATTTTCTAAAAGATCGGCAAAATCATAACCTAGTTTTAAATCATTGCCATACGCATTAACATTTTGCCCAAGCAAAGTTATTTCTCGATAGCCATTTTGCACAAGATGAGAGCACTCTTCTAAGATATTTTCCATCTTACGGCTTCTTTCTCTTCCCCTTGTAAAAGGAACAATGCAATAAGTGCAGAATTTATCACAGCCATACATGATATTTACCCAAGCACATATTTTAGAATCTCTTTCATAGTTAACATTCTCAGGTACGATATCACTATTTGAATATACTTCAATATTTTGGCCTGTCTTTTTTTCAATTAATAATTTAGGTAAATCATATAAGTTATTGGTGCCTACCAAAATATCGACATATTTATGATTTTTCATTATATCTAAAGCCACATCTTCTTGAGATGCCATACATCCAGTTATCGCAATTATTAAATCTTTCTTATCCTTTTTTAAATGCTTACATCTACCAAGATAACCCATTACTTTTTCATGAGCATTTTCTCTAATAGCACAAGTATTTAAAACAATAACATCAGCATCTTCTAAAGTCTCGGTAGCTTCCATTCCAAGCATAGTCATATATCTTTTTATTTGTTCACTATCATGAACATTCATCTGACAACCATAAGTTCTTAAAAAATATTTCTTACCTTTATATATTTCATCATAATTTTTATTAACATCCAAATATTTTATATCAACTTTTTCCCTGTTTTTAGCTTCACTATAATTAGGTAATTTCATAAAGGACCACTTCCAAAGGTATTATAACAAACATAAATATAATTTGAAAGAGGGTTTTGGATGACATGGGAATATTACAAAAAGAATAATGATAATAAAATTGGATCGAATGATATGAAAATGGTAAAAAAATACCAAAACCCGTCTTTCAATTAGTCATTATACACAATAAAAAAAGAAGTTCAACACTTTCGACAAAATATAGCAAAATGTTACAAAATATTCTCAATAATTAGTGCCTTTTAATCTTATTTATAAACTCTATTAAATAATAAAATGCTGATAAAGGATAAACAAACTCACCTATTAATTCTTCTACATACCCATTAAAGCCAACTTTAAAATCATATACTCCATAATCTTTATCATTTTTATCAAAGTTACCTGATATACCATAAAAGTTATATCTTTCAAAGCCTCTTGTCATCGCATACTTAATCATATGCCATTGAATAGCATATGCAGTGCCAAAATGCATAAACTCTTGTTTATTTCCGCCGAACAAGTATACTACCTCATATCCAAAAGTCATAAATACTCCTGAGGAAGCTGGAATAATATCTCCGTATTGATTTTTAAGTTCTTGAACCTCAATTATTTGTTTTTCTACTCTTTCTAAATCCTCTTTGGCTTTAGAAATTTTTTCCTCTTTAGCTTTTTGATCTATCATTATTCTAATATTCTCATCGATTTCGGCTTTTTGTTTATTTAACTCATCTAGCATAGAATTTACATCAATTTCAGCAATAATAAACTTAACATCATCCTTATTAAAGAAGTTATACATATTTTGAAAATAAGCCAAATTACGATTAGCAAAGCTTTTTCTTTCACAGGTGGAATCCAATATTTCTTTTACAAGAGGTAGTTCATCATATTGAGCTTCACGAACAATAATCTTATTTCTAATACTTTTTTGAATATTACGTCTAGTAAATGAACGCATTTTTTTTAATAGTTCTTCTTCGCTTTTATCTTTAACATCAAGAACATACATCCATTTCACTTGCTTCATATCTTTTTGGGTAATAGTTTTATATCCTAATGATTGAAGATGCTTTGATATATCTCGGTTATCAATACCGCCCTCGACTATTTCTCCTGCACTATTTCTTTGAACATTTATAACATAAGGATCAATCCTAAACACATAACCGTCATGCTCTTTAACATATTTTTTTAGATTATCCGTAAAAAAATCAACTAATTCTTTATTTTGGTAATCCATTAAAAGACCACGGGGAGCATAATACTCTTTCTTACCAAAGTATCTTGCAATAAAAGTAAACATGGAAGCAGTCACAACTTTATCGTCTTCTTTTACACCTAGATAAACAACCTTCCAGCCAGATTTTTCTCTTATTTTACCCATTTCTGGAGTTTGCATGAAAGTTCTTTGAGGTGATTTATCTAAAAAGTTTCGATATTCATTTTCTTCAAGTTCACAAAATTTCATAAGACTACTCCCATCATCAATCTACTTAAATTATATTAAATATTCTTTTCTTTAGCAATTAAAAAGAAGTTAAATTAATAACTCCAACTCCTTTATCTTATATTTTTAAAAATTATCATCCATTAGGAAATCAAAAACATTAAGATGCTTAATTCCATTTTGAGAAAAGTCTTCTTTATTAGGAGAAATCACATATTTAGGATGATTATCGTTTATATTATTAAAGGCATTAAATTCTCTAAGCCTAGTTTCTTCATTTTTTAAATCGTAGCAAGCTTGAATATATTTAATATTTTTATTTTTAGATGCTATAAAATCGATTTCACTATCTTTGGTTTTGCCAACATAAACTTCATACCCTTTCTTTATTAATTCATTATATATTAAATTTTCAAAAGCTTGAGAGTAGTTAATCTCTTTATTATTAGTTTTAATTTTTTTTACACCTAAATCTGTAGCATAAAATTTATTCAATGATTTTAAAACTGCTTTCCCATTTATATCATATCTATAAACCCTGTTAATAATGAATGTTGAACAAAGTGCCTCTAGATATTTATACAAAGTATCAGTAGCTACTTTATTACCGCTTTGGACTAAATAATCTAACACATTTGTTGCAGAAAATTCTCTAGTTTCAGTTTCTAAAATATATTGAAGTATTTTATTAAACGAAGTAACATCTGATATTCCAAGTCTTTCTACCACATCCTTAAGAAGTATAGAATCGTAAACATCTCTAATATAATTTTCTCTTGAATTATTATTTTCAAAGATAAACCTTTGTGGTAGTGTTCCCCATTCAAAAATATCCAATAATAAATTAGAATAATTCTCTGGTTTAGTGTTAGTTAATTCAACAACTTCTTTAAAGGACAAGGGATTAATTCTAAAACTTACATATCGACCTGATAAATCTGTAGATAATTCTAAAAAAGTCATCTTACTGTTTGAACCAGTAATAAAAATACTAAATTGATCAGTAATTCTTAAAGAATTAATCGCTTTTTCAAAATCTTTTACCTTTTGAATTTCATCTAAAAATATATAGTAAGTATCTTTATCCTTTACTAAAGACTTAATATAATCATTTAATTCTATCGCATCTGTTATATTAGCATAATCGAGTGATTCGAAATTAATATATATTATATGATTGGCTTTGATTCCATCGTCCTTAATTTCTTCTATTATTTGTTGCAATATTACTGACTTTCCACTTCTTCTTAGGCCACACAAAATTTTTATTAATGAGTTCACATAATAAAAATCTCTAATTTTATTCAAATAAAAGCTTCTTTTTAACATCTTATTTCACCCCTCATTAATATTATATAATAAAGCCGCTTAAATTAAAAGTTTTTTTGTTGAATTGGAAAAGCTTTTTTATTTCAGAAGTTTTTTTGTTAGATTGGAAAAAATATTAGAATTAAATTGACATTTTTATTCATAATCTATACTATTTTTATTACACCAATCAATGGCTATTTTTTTATACTTTTCATCTCTAAATTTATACCATTTTTCGATAATATCAAAATTTAGACAAGTGTCTTTAAACCTGCGAAATGCACCTTGACCATTTATAGCAATTAGTAGTTGATTATGAATAGTTTTATCATCAATAGTTTCTATAAAGCTTTCCATCATTGAATATTCATTTATCTCATATCTTGTTGGTAACATAATAGACTTTGCAAATAATTCATCAAGTTCATCTTCGTTTAAATCTTCATAATCTCCAATATTTGACATAAAAATTTCTTTATTATCCGGATTATAATAAAAATCTATTTCTTGACTTGTTTCTTGTAAAGCTTCAATTATATCATCTAATTTAACCATTTTTATACCTTCTCTCTATTATTCATAAATAATTTATACTATAAATCTAAACTATTTTGATTTAATAAAAATTCCTGTACCCCGATTACTAGTATGCCTTCTTCTGTGTATCAATGCTTAATATTATCTTTTACTACAATTATTTTCTTAAAATTATCATTAATATTCATTAAAGTTTTTTCTTCTTGGATTGTCTTTTCTCTTGTTTCTAAATTTAATGCTGACTGAACATAATATCCTTTATTTCCTAAATTACATACAAAATCGATTTCTTTTACAAGATCGTTTAAAACATCTATTCTCTCTATTTTATTTCTTTCATAATGTTCTTCAATATGATTATATAATCTTTTTAATGTCTTCACAATATTTTCGTTGAATTTTTTGCCACTTTTGCCACTTTTATGGAATGAAATTTTTATATGTAATATTAATGTTAGCAATTAAAAAGAAGCTAAATTAATAACTCCTTTATCTTATATCTTTTTGATTTGTTTTTCGATTTTTTCTTTGCCACCCATATATGGTCTTAAAGCTTCAGGAATATTAATGCTTCCATCTTCATTATAATTATTTTCAACAAAGGCAATTAATGCTCTTGGACTAGCAAGGACAGTATTATTTAAAGTATGAACAAAGTATGTACCCTTTTCTCCCTTAGTTCTAATAGAAAGTCTTCTGGCTTGAGCATCTCCTAAAGTTGAACAAGAACCTACTTCAAAGTATTTCTTTTGTCTTGGACTCCAAGCTTCAACATCACAAGATTTAACTTTTAAATCGGCAAGGTCACCAGAGCAGCACTCTAAAGTACGAACAGGTATATCTAGACTTCTAAATAGTTCAACGGTGGCTTTCCACATCTTTTCATACCAAGTAAAGGAATCTTCAGGCTTACATAATACAATCATTTCTTGTTTTTCAAATTGGTGAACACGGTATACGCCCTTTTCTTCAAGGCCATGAGCTCCCCCTTCTTTTCTAAAGCATGGAGAGTATGAAGTTAAAGCAATAGGAAGTTTATCTTCATCAATTATTTGGCCTAAGAAACGACCAATCATTGAGTGCTCACTTGTACCAATTAAGTATAAGTCTTCACCCTCAATTTTATACATCATAGCTTCCATTTCAGGAAATGACATAACGCCTTCAACAACTGAAGCATGAATCATAAATGGTGGAACACAATATGTAAATCCTTTATCAATCATAAAATCACGAGCATAAGTAAGCATTGCACTATGAAGACGAGCTATATCCCCAGTTAAATAATAGAAACCTTCGCCTGAAGTTCTACCAGCACTTTCTTTATCAAGGCCGGCAACCCCATTTAAGATATCAGCATGATATGGAATTTCATAGTCAGGTACTACTGGTTCACCAAATCTTTCATTTTCCACATTTTCACTATCATCTTTACCAATCGGAACACTATCATCAATAATATTAGGAATAACAAGCATAATATCTTTGATTTGTTTAGCTAGTCTTTCTTCTTCAACTTCAAGACCTGCAATCTTAGTATTTACTTCATTAACCTCTTTTTTTACTTCATTTGCTTCGTCTACTTTCTTTTCACGCATCAAAGCCCCAATAGAATCACTTAATTTATTTCTTTGTGAGCGTAGTTCATCAACTTCAGATTTAATTTCACGATACTTAATATCCTTTTCATATACTTCATCAACTAAAGGAAGTTTCTCATCTTGAAATTTCTTTTTAATATTTTCTTTTACTAAATCTCTGTTTTCTCTAATTAAATTCATATCTATCATAAATATCACCCTTCCTTAAATAAAAAAGCACCACACATTGCAAGGAGCAAATAATGCGGTGCCATCCTTTAGATAACTTAATTATGTTAACGAGTTTTATACCCGGGATTTATTAGATCCTCTAGAAAGTAGATTCATAGATTATTATTTACTAGTTTTCACCAAACACTAGCTCTCTTCAAAATAAACCTCTATTACTGGTCTTTCTTTAAACGATTTACGCCCTCATTGTAGCATTATTTAAAAATTTTTGCAAGAAACAATTACCTTTGACGATATTCCGCCATTAGCTCTTGAGATTTTTCTAAAGCATTTTTAGGATTAATGCTACTTATTTGGCCATAGATATCCATAAAAGCTTCACTTGAAGGTATCGTGGGCATTAGTTTTGATATTGGTAAGTCTTTTATACTACTATAATATTCTGCAAAGTTGGGATATAAATCTTGAATTCTTCGTATTTCATCATTACGGTTTAACGTATTAAATAAGGCAATATTTCTTAAAAAGAATCTTGTAAAAACATCTTCAAAAGTCTTAATATCAAAGTCTATAGAAGTCTTTTTTAAAATATATTTAAGTTTTTGAATAATTATCTTTCTTTTATTAGGATTTAAATCTTCAAACAAAAGCTCTAATAATAAATTAGCTACATCACCATAAAAGTTAATAAAATTACTCTCGTAAGAAGGCAGAACATATCCTGAAGTATCTATACTTTTGTCTTTTTTCATAAGTCTTTCTAATAAACTTATACCTGAACGCAAAGAGTAATCACTATCTTTGTAAGAATCTAAAAATATTAAATTAGAATCCATATAGCATTTAACACAATAAGGGTTATCCGTTGTAAGTAATATTTCAAAGATTCTAAGTGAGCCATATCTTTTGTAAAATTCCAGGTTCGCATTATCTATCTGCATCATACTATAGTAAACATGATCTACCATCTGTTTCATTTTATTACTATTTTTTCCTTTAGAAACATCAGGATTATATAGAAAAGATATATCTATATCGGAAAAGTCTGATATAAATCCATATTTTTTATAAAGGCCTACAGAACCTTGAACAAAATAATTATCCATATAGTTTGCCAGAGAAGATAAAACAAATGTATATAAATAATCTTTTAATAAAAGTATAGGACTTACATTATATTTGTCACTGATAAAGCTAACACTTTCACCAAATGCAGGACTGTTGATAAAAAGAGGAATTCCCTGTTCAAATTCACTTTTAGTTTTTCCTAAGAAGTAGGGTTTGTAATCTAGCACTTCACAAGTAACATTAGTATATCTATCATCATCAAAGTGCGTTTCCTCATGAAGATGCCCATGGTAATTATGAGCTCCTATAGTTTTCTTGAACTCTGTTTCAATAAGTTTAAATGTCGAGTTGTTATTTTGCCCAGGAATTAAAGGCTCATGAGAAAGATAGGCATTATCAAGTCTAATAGGCATTGTAAATACCCCTTCCAAGCCCAAGGAAGGATAGGCATTAACTATTGAATGTTTATCATGATTACCCATGACTAAATATTTATGACCATTTAACCTGCTTAATAGATTACTAATTTTACCTTTTTTAAAAGAAAAGTCACCAAGGAAAATAACTATATCATCTTGCCCTACTACCTCATTATGCTTTTGTATTATATGTTCATTCATTTGTTCTACGCTGCTAAACCCTCCTCTACCATAGCTAAGGATGTTTTGATGGTAAAAGTGTTGATCAGAAATTAGATAAATATTTCTATTAGGATACTTTCTAGACAATGTATTATAGATATCTTTGCAAAATGTCATATTTTTCCAACCCCCTTAACTAGGGACTTATCCTATCACATTTTGCTAAAATTAGCAAATTTTCAAAAGATGTTATTGCTTTTTAGCAAGAATTTATTATAATTATTTTAGAACGTTTGTTTGCTTATGGAGGCTTTATGGAAAGGATAAATCGAAATATTATATGTATTGATCTTAAAAGTTTTTTTGCTTCATGTGAATGCTTACGTTTAGGTGTTGATCCTTTTTCATATCCCTTGGTAGTGGCTAATCCTAATCAAGGACAAGGTGCCATAACTTTAGCCGTTACTCCTTTCTTAAAAGAGCAAGGAGTACCTTCGCGAGGAAGACTATTTGAAATAGATAAAAAAATCAAGTATAACATTGTAGCTCCCCATATGAATCTATATGCTGCTAAAAGTAAAGATGTTGTAAATGTTTATTTAGATTATGTAGCTGCGGAGGATCTACATATTTATTCCATTGATGAATGTTTTTTAGATGTAACTCACTATTTAAAACTATATAATAAAACAGATTATGAACTAGCTTTAGATATTCTTAACAAAGTCAAGGAAAAGACCGGACTTACAGCTACCGCGGGGATTGGGCCTAATATGCTTTTGGCTAAAGTTTCGATGGATATTGAAGCTAAACATATGCCTAATTGTATAAGTAAGTGGACATATGATGACGTTGAAACGAAACTATGGAGTATTACGCCTCTTAGTAAGATGTGGGGCATCGGCAAAAGAATGGAAAGAAATTTAAATATCATGGGCATATACTCTATCAAGGATTTAGCAAGCTATGATGCTGGTAAATTAAAAGATAAATTTGGCATTATGGGAAAAGAACTATGGCTTCATGCCAATGGCATAGATAACTCCGTTATTTCCGACTTTAAAAGCATAAGTAAAGAACAATCATACTCCCACTCTCAAGTTTTGTTTAAAGATTACGATGAAAGTAATATTTTACTAATTGTTGATGAAATGGTGGATGTTTTATGTGCAAGACTTAGAAAAAATCATAAACAATGTACTGGAATTGGTTTTGGTATAGGCTATTCTAAAAATATTGGTGGAGGCTTTTATCATAGTACGAAGCTCGAAAATCCTACAGATAATGAAAAAGAAATTCGCGATATTTGTCATATTATTTTTGAAAGATTCTATGAATTTATGCCTATTCGTAAAGTTTCGATATCCTGTCAAGGCATCGTATCTAAGATTGGGGTACAATTAAATCTTTTTGAAAAAAGCGAAAACATTGTTAAAGAAGAAAATGTAAGTGAAGCTATCGATTCAATTAAGGCTCGCTATGGGAAAAATAGCCTTTTAAAAGCCTCGGCCCTTTTAAAGGACTCTACCGCTATTGAGCGAAATAAAAAAGTTGGTGGTCATAATGCCGAATGAACAACGTGGTATCATAAAGTGGCGCCCTTTTGATAGTGTTATTTCTGGTAATAAAGTAGTAAAAGAACTTTTAAAAGAGCGTTCTAAAATCAAAAAACCGATTCTTTCTGAAGAGCAAGAAAATATTTTAGAGCAAAAACTTGTAATAGCTTTTTATACTAATTCATCTATAAAAGTTTCCTATTTTAATAATGGAACAATTACTGGATTTGAAGATCAAATAAAAAAAATAGATTCCATTTACCATAAAATCTATTTTTATCATCACACTTTATTATTTGAGCAAATTATAGAAATATTATAAACCACAATAGCGAGAAAGCAACAGCCAAACAATTAGTAAAGTAATAACCATTAAAATCGCTGTTCCAATAATTTGAGCAACTTTACTAGGCTCAGATTCTTCTTTTGGGGTATATTCTTTTTTTTCTTCAGGCTTTTTAACCGGTTTTTCTTCCTCATTCATTTCATCATCATAATCTTCTTGAACTGTATGAGACTTTTTAGAATTCTCATAAGGATAATCATCTTCTTGATCTTCATCATTTATAGAAATTTCTTCTTGTTCTTCCTCTTCTTCAAGAGATATTTCCTCATCTTCAGTTATCTTTTCATGAACGTCTTCGTCATCATCATTGTAAGAATCATCATCGTGATATCTTATATCAGTTTCTTCTTCATCACTATCACTATCTGAAGACTCATCATCAGAAAAGGCAATTTCATCTTCTTCGTTATCTTCAAGAAGAGGCTTTTCATCTTCACTAGCATTATTTTTTGGTACTGACTCGCCCTTTAATGCAGGCATTTCTAATTCTTCATCTTCCATAAATCATCCTACCTTTAGTATAATTATGGCATAAAATTAAGAATATGACTAGTCCTAAATTTATAAATTTAATATAATTTTTAATCTTTAGGATTAAAGAACAAGGATAAGATAAAAGAGAAAACAATTGCTGAAGTAATAGCAATAGATGATTTAGTAAGCATGCCGGAAAAAATTCCTATAAGCCCAGCACTTTTATAACCCTCTGCTGCTCCTTGATATAAAAGATGGCCAAAGTTCATAATTAAAGTAGTAGCTCCTCCACCTACATGATTTACAAGCCAAGGGTAAACGCCAATAAATGATAAAAAAGCTCCAATTATAGTTAAAGCTGTTGTTATGTGTCCCGCAGTAAGTTTAGTATTGTCTAAAATTATTTGACCTAACATACAAACGAATCCCGAAAATAAAAAAGCATATAAATAAATCATGAAAGCACCTCAATTTCTACGGCATGCGCTACGGAAGGAATTGTTTCACTTTGGTTTAATAAAACCGGAGTATGAAGCGATCCTGTTCCAACAATAAGAACTCTATGATATTTAGGATTTTGCAATATTTTGCAAACAAGAACCATAGGTAGGCAAACCGGGCCACTTCCCCCAGCATACATATTTTGACTATCTAAATAAATGCTACTACCCGCATCAATAACATTTAAAAGTTTTTGATTATAAACCTTTTCATAATATTCTTTCAATATAGAAACTCCTACTTTACCAAGATCACCACTTAAAATAACATCATACTCACTTGGCGTTTTATTCATATTTTTTAAATGATTATATATTGTATCTGCACAAGCAGGAGCCATAACTGCACCCATGTGATTTACATCTTTTATTCCCATGTCAATAACCTTGCCAACTGTAGCAGATTTAATTTTAATTTTTGTTTTTTGGTTCGTTAATATTACACCAACTGCTCCCGTTGCTGTACAAGTAGCAGTATTTGGCTTAGTATTTCCATACTCAATTGGATAGCGATATTGTCTTTCAGCACTCAAGCTATGGGAAGATGTAAGGCAAATAATATTATGAGCATTACCACTTTCAATCAAATTTGCTCCGTGAAACAAGCTAAGAGGAAAAGTTGCACAGGCAGCATAAACGCCAATAAAAGGAATGGCAAAATTACGAGCACTGTAAGAAGTTGCGCAAATTTGATTAAGTAAATCTCCTCCAATTAAATAATCAATGTCCGTATCTTGATAGTTTTTTTTAGAAAGGAGATTATTTATTACAGTTTTTTGCATATTTACTTCTGCTTGTTCAACGGTTTTGGATTCATAATAATAATCATCTATGGTAAGATCAAAATTATCTAATTTACCATTTTTTTCTTTAGGACCACCAATAACAAAATGACTATCTAAATAAACATTATCAAACTTTACACTAGCCATTTATAACAACCCCCAATATGCAGAAGAAAAAGGCAGCTACTACCCCATAAAGAATGGCACTACCCGCAAGCTTAAAGGCATTTGAACCAATTCCCTTGATAAAACCATCTTTTTTATAATCAATCGTTGCTGATGCCATTGAATGGGCAAATCCTGTAGTAGGAATAATAAGCCCACATTTCCCCTTCTCTACTAAATTATCAAAGACACCAAAAGCAGTTAACATAGAAGTTATCAAAATAACGGTAAGACAAGCCACACTCATTGAATCAACTCTTGAATAACCAAAAATCATCATATATAAATTAATTAATCCTTCGGATATAATTCCCATAATTCCACCAAATAAAAAAGCCAAGAAAAGATTTAACCCTCTCTTTTCTTTGGGCAGTTTACGACTAATAAGGACTTTGTATTCTTCTTTGTTCACTTTATTTCACCAATATTATTATTGGAAAATATTGTAAAGTTATACTATTTAGTTAAAAAAGCACACATTTTGTCTAAGCTACGTTTTTCATAACGCGATACCATTACTTGAGTCATACATAATTTTTTAGCTACTTCACTTTGCGTTAAATCTTCAAAATATCTTGCTTTAATAATCTTTTTTTCTTCATCATTTAGTTCATCGATACTTTCTTCGAGTAAAATTTGATCATCCAAGCTAACTTTTTCTTCACTTCTTAAGCTGTCGTATAAAGTAGCCTCTTCACCTGAATCTAAAGACATAATGTCACTTCCAGCCATAATTGCATCTTCAATATCTTTTTCACTCATTTCTAGAAAGTGAGCCACTTCACTGTTCGAGGGAATCCTCCCATACCTTTGGGCTAAAGCATATCTAGTCTTTTCTATATCACGATACAATTTTAAAATATCTTTATTAACTTTCATAGCCTTATTATGGGCAAGCATATACATTTCACCATAAATGTAATTATAAGCATAAGAAGAAAATTTAGTATTTTCATTTTTATCATAATTTTGATAAGCTTTAATTATTCCTAATACTCCTGCTTGATATAAATCTTCTTTCTCCACACCATAAAATGCACTAGCTATTTTAAATATTAATCCTTCATTTTCTTTAATCAAAATATCAAGGTTCATGACTACACCTCGATTACTTTATAGGCAATAAGTTCATTATCTATCTTTTTTATTTTAAGCTTACTTACTGTTTTATTTAACATTTTATTAACTTCACAAACGTAAATTAAACCACCATTTTGCTTAATCGCTGCCTTAGTGTTTAATAGAGCATCCACGCCATCTTCATCTATATCAATTAGATTGTATAAATTATACACTAAATATTTAATTTTATGTTTCAATAAGATAGTTAGTAAACAGTTATTTATTTTATATGTAGTTTTGCGATTTAGTTTACCATCGAGTCTGACAAATAATATACCTTTGCTGTATTCCATGTCCATTTTAAGCATATATATCACCTTTTCCAAGCAACACTATAATATTAATATGATAGTAATTAAATACTTTCGACAGACTTCGACAGAAAGGCAATTTATATACTATGTAAAGTATGTAAAGTTTACACTATTTCAAATAAAAAAGATAACCTCTTAGATTATCTCTTAGTAAAACTCATATTAGGATTTTTAAGACTTCTTTTTTGATATCCTATATTTTCATATCCTTCATGTAAAACTTGATTATCAAGTTCTGAAAGGAAATTGTAATAGTCCGAAATGTTATATGGGGTTTCATAAGAAAAATCCCCTGTTTTTTCATAGTATAAACCATTACGGTAAAATAGTGTAAAACCATCAAAATAATTTTTCATATTTTCTTTAGTCAGTTCAATCCAACCATTATCTAATAAATCTTGAGCCGTATTTTTCCTTGAACCATTCATAACCATAAAAGTTCCTGGATTAGGGCTAGATAAATATGGTGTACCCAGTTTTTCAAGTAAGCATCTTTTTTGCATAAAAAATTGTTTATAAGTTGCATCAACTAAATAAGCTTTAGCTTTATAATTAATAACAACCACAATGTGTTTACACCCTCCATCGTAAAGTGGAGAATTATATAAGTATCCTGGTTCAATAATTTTTATTTTAGCATCAAGGCCCATCGTTCTAGCCATCTTATAAATTGATAAGGATGATTCCTGGCAATCACAGTATGCATCATAGTCTTCAAAACTTTGATAACCTAAATTCTTAGCATGGGCAAATAATCGGCATCTTTCTTGATAAACAAGAGCATCAAGTATTTGATTAATATCCATAGTTCTTTCAAGCCATTTTTCATCATTAAAATTATATGGTTTTATATTTATAATACTTTCATTAGGCATAAATTTTATAATTGACTCAATTTGATGAGATATAAAAGGTAACTTAAGAAAATAAGCTCCCGTATCGTTTAATGCAGCAGATGCGTGTTTATAATAGCTAAAAATCTCTCGTAAAAGATCATACTTTTTATCACCTTGAGCAAAAATAATTTGTTCATGATAATTATCTATTTCTTTTTGCATGTCTGCTAGTATTTTAGAATCTTGTGCCATAAAACCCCCTTCTTGACTTAAACTATTATAATCATAATCTAAAATATGTCAAGAAACAGAATCATTAAATGAATGATAATGCTATTTTAAGATTTTTAACAAAAAAGTTTAAAATATTTGCTTTTTCAACATTTTCTTTAACAGTTACGCCTACTTCGTTAACTAATTTATTTTGTTCGTTAAATATTTTAATTTTACCTATTACTTCCTCTTTTTTAACGGGAGCTTTTATTTTATTAGTAGACAATTCAAACCGATAATTTGAGCTTTTATCATTAATTTTTAAAAGTTCAGTAGCATCTTCCATTAAGATAATATCTTCATAATCTTTCTTGCCACCTTCAACCTTGATTCTTCCTATTATTTCGCCCTTTTTCTTAATTAGATTAACTTTATACATATTAAAACCATAGTTTAATAATTTAACCGTATCTTGACTACGATCTTCAATAGTTTCTTCTCCCATGACTACGCCAATAAGTCGCAAGTTATTTTTTTTAGCAGTAGATGTTAAACAATAACCTGCAGTAGATGTATATCCCGTTTTTAAACCATCAACACCATCATAAAATCGAACTAATTTATTTGTATTAACTAGCCAAATTTGAGAACCATCTGGCCTTTTTAAATATTCTTCATAAACCGATGTGTATTTCAAAATATCTTCATGTTTTAATAATTCTTTAGCCATAATTGCCATATCATAAGCTGAAGAATAATGATTTTCATCATCAAGACCATGAACATTCACAAAGTTAGTATTTTTTAATTTTAATTCTTTAGCTTTATTGTTCATTGCTTCAATAAAAGCTTCTTTGGACCCATATGTTTTTTCTGCTAAGGCTGTTATGGCGTCATTAGCGCTAGACATAGCAACGGCCTTTAAAAGCTCATTAACCGTATATTTATCTCCGGTTTGTAAAAAAATTTGACTTCCACCCATTGATGATGCGACGTCAGATATCACTACCTCATCATCATAATTTAATGCGCCAGTATCAATTTTTTCCATAATTAAAAGTAGACTCATTATTTTCGTCATTGAGGCCATTGGTCTTTTTTCATTTTCATTTTGTTTATATAAAATTTCCCCTGTATTTTGATCAATTAAAATAGCACTTTTGGCTTTTAGGCTTAATGTATCAGCTTTCACAATTTTCAAAGGAATAATTAATACTGTTAACAAAAATATTATTTTTTTCATATCCACCTCATAGTAAATAATATTGTTTCTTCCTTTAAATTAGAATTCAAAAATAAAAAAGGAACTTAAAATTAATTAAGTTCCAAAGTTAAATCAAGAAGAAGCATTTGGTGCTGTCAACCCTTTAACATTCCCACGTGTTTACCATGGTATTTTAAGTATATGCTATTTACATTTTCTTTTCAACATGTGTGTTATGCTTTTACACATATATTCGTAAATATATTATAAATTACTTACTATCTTAGTATTTTGATATAATGGTTTTAGAAAGAAGGTATTAACTTGATTAAAAAGAAAAAGGAGTATAAACCTACAATTTGGCTTTTCATTGTTATGTTTGCTCTCCCTATGGTCCTTTCTCTTTTATACTTCAAAGGTTTAGACAATGATATTTGGTATATTTTAAGCGAAGGTAGATATATTGTCCAAAATGGTATTTATCATATAGATCCTTTATCAATGCATCAAGGTCTACAGGTAGTAGTTCAAAACTGGCTATCTGCTAGTATATTTTGGATTATATATGATTTATTTGGAGAAATGGGATTACTGTTTTTAGTTCTAATATGCAATTTCTTTATATGTTTATTACTTTATAAGATATGTTTACTAATAAGTGAAAGAAATTATATATTATCGTTGCTTCTTATGTTCTTATGTGATGTTACTTTAGCTTCCCATTATATTGTGTCAAGACCTCAGGTTATAAGTTTTATTATTCTCTTGGGTGTTATTTACGCTTTAGAATTATATGTTAAAACCGAAAATAAAAAATACTTAATTTGGCTTCCTATCTTATCCCTGCTTGAAGCAAACCTACATGGTTCACTATGGTGGATGATTTTCTTATTTACTTTACCTTATGTAATAGACTCATTTAATATTAAACTTTTAAGAACCCAAGGCTTTAAAAAGAGACCTTTGTTTATTGCCATAGCTATTGCCTTTTTAGTAGGTTTTATCAATCCTTACGGTTACAAGATGATAACTTTTATATTTACTAGTTATGGCGACAAATACATGCATTTATATATTAATGAGCTATTACCATTTACTTTTAAAAACAATTTATGTAAGCATATGTTTATTACTGCAGGAGCTATAGCATTTTGCTATGCCTTTTTCAGAGAAGGACACGTAAGATTAAGATATTTGTGTTTATACGCTGGCACTTTACTATTAGGATTTATGTCCGTTAAAGGTTTTAGTCATTTTATATTAGTTAGTTTTTTTCCTTTAGCGTATTTCTTCAAAGATATTTTACCAAATGATTTTTCAGAATTAGATCAAAAAATTAAAAATGTTATAAAAGCCTTATTAATTCTTTTTTCTGGTTGTTGCTTTGGAGCATTTTTATTTCTTATGATAAAAGCTCCTGATACTGTCAAACTTAAACATGATGCTCAAGATATTATGATTTTTATGCAAAAAGAATTTAACCCAAATGATGTAACTATGTATTCTTCATTTAACAATGGTGGTTTAGTAGAATTTTATGGTTTTAAACCATATATAGATCCAAGAGCTGAATTATACCTTAAAAAGAATAACAAAAAGGACGACATTTTTAAAGAAATTTATAATTTACAATATCGTAACATTTCTATTAAAGAATTTATTGAAAAATATAATTTTACTCATTTATTAGTTCAAAATACTGATGTACTATATAATAGCGCTGACGTTCAAGATAAATACTTCATAATATATGAAAACTCTAAATTAGGATATCGCTTGTTCATGCGTAATGATTTATTAACCGATGAAGAACGAGAGAAAGTCATTAACGAGTATAATAGCGCCGTTGATAAAGCAAAAGAAGAAGCAGAAAATAAGACAAAATAAAACCTATAAATCTTAAACAATTTATAGGTTTTTTCAATAAAAAAGATGATTTAAGTCATCCTTTTTTAGTCTCTAGCATTTTTAAGTAAGGCAAATAAACCAATAGATAATAACGCTAAACTACTTACTAAAACTGCTAAATTCTTAGGCATCGAATCAAGGGTGTTAGGGTTTTGTTCGCTTGGCACTCCAGTTTGAACAGCCATCGCCTCCGCTAAGGTGTATACACTAAAATGACTTGTTTCAAATGTAGCCATGTTATTATTAACTACTACATCATAAGTCTCAATAGCATTATTATCACCAACATAATAAACTGCTAAATCTTTTCCTTGTAAATTTTCTGGAACAGGTATACTAACAATAAATTTACCATTATTAAGTTTAGTAATATATTTTTCTTCAGTTTCAGAATAAGCTTTTAAATCAAACATTACAGCATTATTAGCTTTTAATACTGCGTTAATGTTTTTATATTCTTCACTATCTTCAGCTAGTTTAGTAACTTCAAGTTTTACATCCGCAGGAACTTCAGCACTTGATGAAGATAAAGTTACATTAGTTTTATCATCTTTTCCAACTCTAAATACGGGTTCTGATATTTTACTACTATCTTTCATAATAATGAAATATTGAAAGCCGCCTTCTTCATAGCCATAAAGATAATCACTCATTTTAGATTCATCACCAAACTCAGAAAAGTCCATATACTCTAAAACTTCTTCTTTAATTCCCTTTGGTATTAAATCTAATTCTTCATTAGCATATTTTTTATATCTTTCTTTAGCAGCCGCTAAAAAGGCTTCGGAAGTATCTTCTGTATCATCTGGTACATAAATAACATTAATATCATCAAATGATACCATTTTTTCTAATTCTAGATATATTACACCATTATAAGAAATAAATAAGTTAGTATCTGAAGTACTTGATTTTACTCCTGAAGTTGCGCCACCACGTATCAAAACCTCACCATCAAAAATTTGACCATCAAATACGCTTTGGAACGCTTCTTGAAAGAATTTTTCTTCATAGCCAGTATGTTTACTAGCATATAATACGCCAAGATCATCTAATACAAAAACTTTTCTTTCTTTAAAATTAGCTTCTACAAACTCATCGAGCTTAGCTTTAATGTTTTCATCAGGGACTGTCCAATTCATCTTAACATTTTCATATTTTGCATCTTTATATTCTATTGTACAAGTAGTATAAAGATTATCACAATTATATATTGAATATTCATTCTCATCATCTAATTTAGAAATTATTCTCGAATTAGCCGTTGGATTATCCTGTTTAACCGCGTTAACGTTAAATTCTGTTAATTCCTCAGCCTTAACCCCACCTACAAATACCATCATTGATGCTATTAAAAATAAAATTTTCTTTTTCATCTCTAGTCTCCTTATAATGTGATTATCTTCCAAAATAAAGTCAATTAACATTTCAATGTAAAAGAAGTGTTTAATCAGAACACTTCTTTAGTTTTTGTTTGCACTTTTGCTTTCATAATTTCTTAGTTTTTCTAAAAGTTTTAAGTGCTTTAAATTGCTTTCATAATAATCTAATTTATTCTTAGCATTATTAATTATTTTACCTACATAGCTTTTGGATACTTTTTTATATTCGGCTATCTCACTTAACGAAAGATTTTCTTCAAAATATAAACTAAATATTTCCTTTTGCTTTTCTGTGAATAAAAAGGAATAAATGTCGTAAAGCTCACAATAATAAATAAATTCTTTCATTTAATAAAATCCTTAAATAAACCATATATATAATTTTCAATATCAAAAGTTTCTAAATCCGTCATCTTTTCGCCTAAGCCAACAAATTTGACGGGGATACCAACGCTTTCTTTAATAGCAAGCACAATTCCACCTCTGGCGGTACTATCAAGTTTTGTCAAAACTATACCCGTGATATTAGTTATTTCCTTAAAAGCTTGGGCTTGCATAATACCGTTTTGACCAGTTGTAGCATCAATAACAAGTAGCGTTTCATGAGGGGCATCCGGAATAAATTTACCAATTACACGATTCATTTTTTCGAGTTCAGCCATTAAATTCACTTTATTATGAAGCCTTCCAGCAGTATCAATTAATACGATATCACTATTTAAACTTTTAGCCATTGTTAATCCATCAAAAATAACTCCCGCGGGATCTGCATTTTCTTTCCCAAAGAAATCACACTCGACTTTTTGACTCCATATCTCAAGTTGTGAAACAGCTCCTGCTCTAAAAGTATCCGCAGCAATCATCATAACTTTCTTACCCATATTTTTATATTTATAGGCTAGTTTAGCTATGCTGGTTGTTTTACCTACACCATTTACGCCAACAACTAAAATAACAGTAGGCCCACTTTGAGCCATATTTATTTTATCTGTTAAGCTTTCATTATTAACGTATATAATGAATAATTCATCCACTATTACTTCATTTAAATAGGCTGTATCAACTATATTTTCTTTTTTTACTCTGTCTTTAATTCTATCCATAAAATCAAAAACAGTTTTAACTCCAATATCAGCCATAATAAGAAGATTTTCTAGTTCTTCAAAATACTCTTCACTAACTTTAGTATATTTAATACCAAGCAAACTAAGTTTAGACACAAACTCTTCGCGAGTTTTTTCTAAACCTTTCTCATAAACTTCTACCTCTTCATTTTTTGTTTCTTGTTTCTTTTGAAACTTTTCTTTAAATTTTGTAAATAGTCCCATACTATAGCTCTACATTATGATAAATATTTGAAACATCTTCAATATCATCTAATAATTTTATCAGAAGTTCAAAATTTTCTTTATCTTCCCCTTCTAAAGTGATTTTGTCTTTAGCAAACATGCCAACTTCATCATAGTCAAACTCAACATTAGGCATAACGCTTTCAATAGCATCTTTTAATTTATTTTCATCACTTGGACTTACAGAAATAGTAAGAACGCCATCTTCACTTTCAAAATCTATTGGTTCTACACCAGTCTCAATTAATTTGTCTAATATAGCCTCTTCCTTATCGCATTTGAAAGATACAATTCCTAAATAATCATAATTATATGAAACGCTATTCGTAACCCCTAAAGACTTATGGATTTTATTAAAAGCCGCTCTAACAAGTCCTACAGTTCTATTAACATTATCAGTTAGGCATTTAATGATAAGAGTAGATTGACCTGGACCAAAGCCTTCATAAGTTACTTCAGAATATTCCTCTTGCCCAGCTCCCTTTGCTTTAGCTATTGCTCTGTCAATAATGTCACTTGGAACTTGACTTTTTTTAGCTTTTTCAATTTTTCTTTTTAAAGTTATATTAGCATCTGGATCAGGTAAGCCCTTTTTAGCAGCCAAATATATTTCTTTAGCAAAAGTTGAATAAAGTTTAGCTTTAGCCATACCTGTCTTTTGAATACTTGCTTTTCTTACTTCGTATGCTCTTCCCATACGTTCACTTCCTTTTCTCTATGCCCAATTATACCAAAAATATAGTTATTTTCAAAACTATTTCATTAAATATTCATTTTCTTTTTTATATTTTTAATTAGGTTTATATTTATATTAGTATATTTAACAATATCGTCTAAGGGAACTCCAACTTTTAACATATTCTCTACTATTTGTTTTTGACTTTCCATTGTTCCACGCTCAAAGCCTTGTTCAATGCCTTGTTCAATGCCTTGCGCAATTCCCTGTTCAATACCTTGCTCTATTCCCTTTTTTAGTCCTTTCTTAATACCTTTTTTCATACCCATTCGTTCACCAGCTCTTTTTGCGGCTAGCTTCATTGTATTCATTAGCATCATGTCATCTTCTTCTGGTGTTACAAATGATATTCCTCCCGGGTTTAATCGTTCCAATCTTTCTGACAAACTTTCCATAAATTTATCTCCTTCTTTATATGGTAGTGTGCATAGTTTATACACAAACTACCTGTTTTTTCCTTTATTTATCTATATTTTTTTATATATTTTCTTTTA
>CANQFJ010000018.1 GCA_947598485.1 uncultured Bacilli bacterium
CGCTTCCAAGGGTTGGGCTGTTCGCCCATTAAAGTGGCACGCGAGCTGGGTTCAGAACGTCGTGAGACAGTTCGGTCTCTATCCGTCGTGGGCGTAGGAAAATTGAGGAGAGCTGTTCCTAGTACGAGAGGACCGGAATGGACATACCTCTGGTGTATCTGTTGTAACGCCAGTTGCAGCGCAGAGTAGCTATGTATGGACGGGATAACCGCTGAAAGCATCTAAGCGGGAAGCCTCCTCCAAGATGAATTTTCCCATTCTTCGTGAAGTAAGATTCCTTGTAGACTACAAGGTTGATAGGCTGGAGATGGAAGCGTAGTGATACGTTGAGTTGACCAGTACTAATAGATCGAGGATTTAACTTTAATTTTTATTTAATTGTTTTGAGATATATTTACATTATCGAGTTTTTAAAGGACAAAATCCTTTTATTGGTGACGATAGCTTAGGTGGTACACCTCTTCCCATCCCGAACAGAGAAGTTAAGACCTAATACGCCGAAAATAGTTTATGCTAAGATAGGTAGTTGCCAATATTTTTTTTTGCTTAAAAATACTAGTTGGTAATATTTAGTCAAATAATTTATTTTATATTGTGTATATTATTGAAAGTATTTTATAATAAAAATAGGTGATTTTATGAACAACTATAAATATACATCTCGTAATGAGAACGATACAATGACTTTGGCTCAAAATTTTGAATCAGAAAAATTCCCTAATATGGTAATTTGTTTAGAAGGTGAGCTAGGTAGTGGCAAAACTATTTTTACTAAAGGTTTTGCTAAGGCTTTAGGAATTGAAGAGACAATAACCAGTCCCACTTTTAATGTTGTAAAAGAATATAATAGTGGAGAACTTCCGCTTAATCATATGGATGTTTATCGTTTAGATCCTGATGATAATACCATTGGCTTTAATGACTATTTTACAAACGGAGGAGTTACTATCATTGAATGGGCGGATATTATTAAAGATAAGTTACCTGAAAATAGATTAGAAATCAAATTTAATATTATTGATGAAAATACGAGAGTTCTTGTTATCACTCCATATGGATCTGAATACGAAGAACTTTGTGATTCTGTGCTATAATGAAAACTTTATTTATTGACACTCATTATAATGATGTATATCTTCGTTTATATAATGATAATACTTTATATAAGAAAGAAGAAATAATGGGAGAAAAGCAAAATAGTACATTAATAATGCCCATGCTTGCTAAACTTTTAGAAAACCAAGAATATGATGAAATTTTAGTCGTGAATGGGCCTGGATCCTTTACGGGAGTAAGACTGGGTGTAACAATTGCTAAAACTTTAGCTTATACTTTAAAAAAGCCTATTAAAGTTATTGATTACTTAAATATGATGAATTTATCTTTAGATAGTAATGATCATATAGTTGCTTTGTCAGATGGCAATGGTTTTTTTGTTGGCGAATTTAAAGAATATAAAAAAATAAAAGAATATTATTATCTTAATAATTCTGAATTTAAAGAATTTAATCATGATAATCATGTAGATACAGATGTTTCCATAGATATGGATAAAGTTTTAAACTATGTCAAAACCATTGATTATACAAATCCTCATGCCGTAAATCCTATATATATTAAACTTATTGGAGTTGAGTATGCTAAGAAAAATAGCTAAAAAGGATTTAGAATGTATTTACAATTTGGGCAATAATTATGATTCGAAATTTAAAGACAAATACAATCTTGAAGCATATCTTGATAATAAGATTTATGTAATGAATCTTGATGAAAGTGATGGAATAATTACAGGATTTATAATAGGCACTATTATGCAAGAAGCAGTTGAAATTCTTCTTATATATGTTGATGAAAATTATCGTCATCAAGGGATAGGAAAAGCACTTTTGCAAAGTGTTGAAGATGGTGCCAAGGAAATTATCCTAGAAGTTTCAAAAAACAACGAGGTGGCTCTAAATTTATATAATAAAAGCGGATATCAAATAATTGCTACAAGGCAAGGATACTATAATGGTATTGATGCCTTAGTCATGAAGAAGGTGTTAAAATGAAAGATGTTTATATTTTGGCGGTTGAAACTACATGTGATGAAACTAGTATAGCTATTGTTAAAAACGGTCATGATGTAGTAGCTTTAACTATTTTAACCCAAATGGATGAACATGCTTTATATGGAGGAGTTGTACCCGAGATTGCTTCAAGAAGACATGCGGAAAATATTACGATGGTTCTAGAGGAAACTTTAAAGAAAGCCAACATGGAAGTAAGCGATGTTGATGCTATTGCAGTATCTTATAAGCCAGGTTTACTTGGTTCTCTACTCGTAGGCGTAGAATTTGCCAAAACCCTTAGTTTTGTTTATAAAAAGCCTTTAATAGGAGTTAATCACTTAATTGGCCATATATATGCCAATAACTTAGAAGATAATCTAGAATTTCCGGTTATTGCCCTTGTTGTTAGTGGAGGACATACAGAGCTTTCTATTATGCATAACGATTATGAGTTTGAAATGCTTGGATCAACCATGGATGATGCTATAGGGGAAGCTTATGATAAAGTTGCTAGAGTCTTAGGATATCCTTATCCCGGAGGTCCTCATATAGATAAAGCCGCCGCTTTGGGAAAAGATACTTATAAATTAACAAAACCTGTAGATGATGATACATATAACTTTAGTTATAGTGGACTTAAGAGCCAAATTATTAATTTGGTTAATACGGAAAAAATGCGAAATAATGACATAAGAAAAGAAGATTTAGCTTGCTCATTTCAAAATATTGCTGTTGATGAACTATTAAGAAAAGTAGAAAAAGCCTTCAATGAAATGGGAATAAAAAGACTCGTTATCGCAGGAGGGGTTTCTGCGAATAGTTATTTAAAAGAGCAAATGAAAATTTTATGTGATAAACATGAGGCTAAATTGTATATTCCAAGGCTTTTATATTGTACAGATAATGCGGCAATGATTGGTGCTGCAGCATATCCTTTATATTTAAAAAAAGAGTTTAAAGATTTATCTTTAAATCCAAGCAGTCACTGTGATTTAGAGCCATAATATTAAGGCTCTTTCTTTGACAAGTACCATTTCATTTGGTATAATTAGAGTACATCTCGGGGTAGTTTATTGGTTTCGACATGTGTTACTAGGTATGATAGCAAGTAGTTGGCAAACTATAAATGCACTTAAAATAAATAACAAAAATAATAACGAAGCTGTTTATGGCTTCACTCCAGTATTTGCTTAACCATAGTTAGCAAGGAGAATCCACTTTAAGTCTTATCTACGGATTTAATCTGGGTTTCATATTTAGTAGATTATAAAATTAATATCGTTTAAGCATTAATTTCGAACTTTATTAAACTTACTATTTATTAGGTTCGTGCTAGCCATTTAAATAGGACATTCAAATAGTACTAAACTTGTAGGCATTGTATCATAGGACATATTGGACACGAGTTCAAATCTCGTCTACTCCACCAATGTAGAATTAAACAAACTTTTAGTTTGTTCATATAGTTTTTGGGAGAGGTTAATCCTCTTCCTTTTTGATACATTTTTATATAATCTTTGCATATAATAATTTTAGATACTTGACGTACGTAAAAAAGTACATTACAATGTAAATGAGGTGATTAGTAGTGAGTACCATAAATATAACCAATGCTAGAGCAAACTTATACCAATTGGTAGCTGATGTTAATGTTGGCTTTAATCCCATTACTATTGTAAATAATAAAGGTAAAAATGCTGTATTAATATCTGAAGATGAATGGAAAAACATTGAAGAGACATTATTTTTATCGAGTATTCCAGGATATGTAGATAATATTAATAATATAAGAGAAAATGAAAATTGGGAATCAGCAAAAAAATACGAAAAGGATGAAGAATGGTAAAAGTATATACAATTAAGTTTTCTAAACAGGCCGAAAAAGACAAATTGAAACTAAAAAATTGTAATCTTGATAAAACTTGCAAAAACATATTAAACTTAATGCTTGAAAATCCTTTTTGTTATCCACCATCGTATGAAAAATTAACTGGTGAATTGTCAGGTATATATTCTAGAAGAATTAATAGACAACATCGAATTGTTTATGAAGTAGATGAGGAAAAAAAAGAAATTCATATTATTAGAATGTGGACTCATTATGATAAAATTTAGTAATTTAATTGTATAAGAATAAAAAATATTAAAAATTTAAAGTTTAGTTTAGTTAGTAAGATCCACGAATAAAAATAAATTAGCTTTGTATAGCTTTTAAATATTGTCAGTTAAATATGACTGATTTTTTGTTTATAATGAATAAAATATATTTACAGATTTATTTAAAACGTGGTACTATAATTCATAAATTAATAAGGAGTGTTTATGCAATCTGAAGAACAAACATTAAAAAGAATTCAAAGTTATATTGATTTAAATTTTTATAATAAAAGTGGTGTTTTATGGAAATTGCCCACAGAAGCAAGAACTAAAAAAGTTGTTGAATTAGTTTTATCTCGTCCTGATATATTTAATATAGATAAAGAACTTAGTATTATTCCTCCCAATTTAGTTGATGATGAAACAAAGATTAAGTGTATTTTATATAATCCTGGAAACTTTAATACATTATCAAAATCTGGTTGTGATATGCCAATGATGGTGGCTTTTATGATGTCTAAAAAAATGCATGATTTTTTTATAAGTCAAGGGGCTCCCGTTTTAGGATATGTTTATCCCAGAGTTTATGTTCCGGAAGTAGTATCTAATAATAGGGCTGAAATAAATGATATCATTGAAAAGATAAATATTAATTTTACTTCCGCTTATGCTGTGCAAGATTATAAAGATTTTATTCATTACGTAGCTCAAAGAATAATGGCTTATTTCAATCCTGAGCTAATTCCTGAAAAATTACCTAATGTTGTTCCTTTTGGAGTTCCAAATCCTTGCGCATCAGATTTTGATGATCTACCTACAGTGCCTGAAGCTCAGAAGCCTGAACCTAGGGTTGCAATTCTTATATCAGGATGTGGAAAATCTGGTAAAACCACGATTGGTAAGAGCTTAGCTAGCCGGATTAAGGGTGCTACTTTCATAGATTCAGATCAATTACTTGAAGAAGATTTATATGGTCTTCCTTTGGCCGAGGTGCTTCCTGAAGATACAAACATTATTGTTTTTGCCGACCTTTTTGCCCACCGTTATTTTGTACCTGAAGATTTTGCTAGTTACACAGTAGTAAATATTTTAGTACAACCAATAAATGGTGAGCTTGATGTGGAGCATTCACGTTACAGAGCAGCCGAGTTTAGAGCTTTAAATAACCCTATAATTGCCTTAAATGATTATACCGAAAAGGGCCTTGATGATTTAGTACCTAAATTAGTACAAAAGATTTCCGAAAGAATAGGAACTCCTTTAGAAATGGTATATCCTGGTGCTCCTGGAAAAAAAGGTTCTTCCATGAAAAGAAAGAGATTAAGATAGCATTAAAAAAGATGCTATTTTTTTTAGCATCAATTTAGAATAAATACGCCAATATTTAAGTAAAGTGCAAAGCATAGCCATAGAAGATAAGGTATTTGGAGATAAGTAGAAAGTTTATTTACTTTAGAATATAAAACCATTAATTTTATTAACATGATTATAATTAATACTATCCATAGTGCTGCTATAAAATATAAGTTAAAATTAAAGAAAATAAAAGGCCATATTAAGTTAATTGCTAGTCCTAAGTAATATGTTGAATTTATTTTATCGTTTTCTTCTTTTTTCTTACTAAGATAAAATGATATTCCCATTAAGATATATAAGATACTCCAAACTATTGGAAAAACAATTCCTGGAGGACTTAAAGGAGGTTTATTAAATGATTGGTACTCTTTAGTTTTAATCAAAATACTATAGATACCACCAAGTAGCAAAGGAAGGAATATAGTTAATGCATTTTTAAAAAAAATTTTATATTTCATATTATTAATATACGAAAAAAAAGTTATTATTATGACTAATTATTTCCTTAAAAGCGAGTAGTGATTGTCTTCATCCTTTTCTTCTTGATAAGTGATAGTTTTTCCATCAGCATCAACATCAATCGTAATAGCAAAGTTACAATTTGGATCTAAAGAAAGTTTTACTAAAGACTTTTCTGGCTTTGTGAAAGCAGTTAAAAAGAAATATTTATACATTAAGTTTCTTTCAATAGGACCATGCACTGCACCAATATTTAAGTAGTATTTTCCAATATCTTCAATTTTGGCAACAACCGTTTCTGTATATGGAGCTTTAGGATCCATTCCTTTTTTCTTCCGATAGTGATTTAAATCTTTACCTCCAATAATATTAGGATCAAAAAAAGAATTATTATTTGGCAGTTTAAGTTCACTATCAAGTTCACTTATATAAGCAGATGTAAGCATTTCAAGATATGGATAAGACTCTAAGACAAAATCGTGATTAGAAAAACCGATTATACCATATTCGTCAGAATTAATACCAAGTTGATGGCTCCATAAGTCTTTTAAAGGATTAATATAATACCAGCCATTGTCGCCTTCAACTATTAAAGCAAATAAAGGCACTTTACCTTCTTCAGTTTTACTAGCTTGAATAACTTTAGATCTGATATCAAATCTTGCTAATATCTTTTGATAAGCTTCACAAATGGTTATGCAAAACACATTAGGAACAATGGGCCTATATCCTCCATAGAAAAGTTTATATTGTTTTTGAGGCGATGATAAAAAATAGAACAAGTCTCTTTGAAAGTAAGGAGCAAGTTCAACTATAACGTATCTAATTATTACGTCTTTGCTCCAATGAGGATTAACGTTATTTAATTTGTTTTCTATTGCTTCCATTTTTATTTTCCTTTCAAAACGCACTCGAGTATAATAACATTTTATTATTTTAAAATAAACAAAAAATTGTGTATTTTGCAATTTTTAACACATAAAATGTATGGACAAATCTTCTTAGGTTTGTTATACTACTTGCGAGTAAATTAATTACTCCTTGCTTTCTTGTTGTAAGAAAGCCGAAAGACCATAAGGAGGTGAAAAAAGATGGACAAATACGAAATTATGTTTATTATTAAAAATACGATTGAAGACGAAAAAGTTGCTAAAGAAGCTGAAAATCTTCAAAACTTAATAACAAACGATAAAGGAAAAATCATCGAATTCAAAGAAATGGGTAAAAGAAAATTAGCTTATCCTATTAAGAAAGAATTGACTGGTACTTATTATGTTATGACTGTTGAAGCTAGTCATGATACAATTAAAGAATTTGATCGTAAAGTACTTATTAATGAAAATATTTTAAGACATTTAATTATTAAGAAAAATGAAGGAGAATAAAAATGAATAAAGTTATACTAATAGGAAGATTCACTAGAGATCCTGAGTCTAGAATGGGTGCAAATAACTCTGAAGTTGCGCGATTCTCCTTAGCGTGTCAAAATGACTTCACTAATCGTGATGGTCAAAGAGATACGGAATTTGTTAATTGTGTTGCTTTTGGCAGAACAGCATCTACCATAAATAGATATTGCCATAAAGGTCAACAAATAAGTGCAACCGGTAGAATAAAAAATAGTAGTTATGATGCTCCCGATGGTAGCAAAAGATACACAACTGATGTAATAATTGATCAATTTGAATTCTTAGGTAGTAAGGATGGTAGTAATAGCAATACTTCTAGTTCATTTGATGAACCTTCAGGTGGTAGTGACATAAATAATGATAATATTGAAACTACAGACGTATCTGAAGACCCTTATAAGGATTTTGGCGAAGAAATTAATATTAGTAGTGATGACTTACCATTTTAAAAAGGAGGAATAATATTATGGCAGAATTTTATCATAAAAAGAAAAAAATTTGTCAAATGTGTGCAGGAAAATCAGTTGACTATAAAGACACAATGATTATTAATAAATATATTAATGAAAAAGGAAAAATTTTACCTCGTCGTATGACAGGAGCTTGTGCAAAACATCAAAGACACATTGCTGAACAAGTTAAATATGCTAGATTTATGGCTTTAATACCATATGTTAAAGACTAATAGAGTTTAAGAAGACAATACTTCATAATAGTTATTGTCTTTTTTTAACGAATATAATGTGTTATAATAATACCGATTTAGGAGGCTTATTATGAGAGTAATATTACTTGCAGATGTTAAAGGCCAAGGCAAAAAAGATGATATTATAGATGTTTCTACAGGGTATGCAAATAATTATTTGATAAAGAATAAATTGGCAGTACCTTATACTTTGGGTAGTAAGAAAGTTTTAGATGCTCAAATTAAAGTACGGCAAGATACAGAAGATGCTTTAGTAGCCTCATTAAATGAAATTAAGCAAAAGCTTGAAAATAAAACTATTAACTTTAAAGTTAAAACAGGTGCTCAAGATAAAGTTTTCGGCAAAGTATCAACAAAACAAATTAGTGATGAGTTAAGTAAGTTAGGGTTTAAAGTTCCTAAGCAAAGTATTATACTCGATCATGAGTTAGATACTCTTGGTACGCATATTGTTACTTTAAAGTTACATAAGAAAGTGGTATTTAATATAAATGTCAATTTAGTAAAATAGGAGAATTATGGCTAGAGTAAAACCAAGCAATCTTGAAGCAGAAATGTCAGTCTTGGGTGTGGCTTTCATTGCCCCAGACTTGGTTTCTAAAATTTGCGAATCTGTTGTTGAAGACATGTTTTATGACGAAAGAAACAGATATGTTTTTAATGCTATAAAATCCTTATATGAAAGTAGAACCCCTATAGATGTAGCTACAATTAAAAATGAATTAGATAAGAATAAAACACTTTCTATAGTTAAGTTAGAACATATATCTGATATAATTGATTCCGTAGTTACAAGTGCTAATATTGATTATTACATTCAAATGTTATTAGATAGCTATACTAGAAGGGTGTTAATTGAAACTTCGGAAGATATTATCAATGAAGCTTATGAAGACAAAGATGTTTCTACTTTGCAAGAAAGTGCTGAAAGAAAAATATTATTTGCGGTACGTAATCGACGTATAGGAGATCTTCTATCTATTCAAGAAGCACTTAAAGAGGCCCATGATAAGCTTGAGCAACTTGCAAAAAATAAAAGACTTGTCACGGGCTTAGAAACAGGTTTTTATGATTTAGATAAAATTACTACGGGGTTCCAAGGCGGTGAAATGATTATCTTGGCGGCTCGTCCTGGTATGGGTAAAACTGCCTTGGCTCTTAACATGGCAACATATGCTGCGAGCACAACAAAGAAAGCCATTGCAATATTTAATTTAGAGATGAGCTCAGATATGTTAGTTAATAGGATGATATCTTCAATGGGAAGGGTTGAGTTTTATAAATTGCAAACGGGAAATATGCAAGAAAGAGATTGGCAACGATATAATGAGGCAGTGGATCGTCTATCTAAAACTAACATTTTTATCGAGGCGGATAGTGCTGCTACCATTTCTGACATTAGAGCTAAATGCCGTAGGCTTGCTACTAGTGAAAATGGGTTAGGTTTTGTTATAATAGATTATCTACAATTAGTTAATTCTGGAGATAAAAAATCCGAATCAAGACAAGTAGAGGTTTCTGATATATCAAGATCACTAAAGATGATGGCTTTAGAATTAAACGTTCCAGTACTAGCTTTATCTCAATTATCAAGAACTGCTGAAAAAAGAGAAAGTAACCAACCAATTCTTTCTGATTTACGTGAATCAGGTTCTCTAGAACAAGATGCCGATATGGTATTATTTATTAATCGTAAAGACTACTATGAACCCAAGAAAGACCAAAGAGAGACAATTGTACCCGCAGAGCTTGTTATTGCTAAGCATAGAAAAGGTAGCTTAGGAACGATTGATTTAATGTTTGAGCTAAGTATAGGCTCATTTAAAAGTGTTTTAAAAGAATTAAATAAGGATGAATAATGAAAGTAAAAGAAATTATAATATGTACTTTGTGGTGTGTGCTAGTACTTAGTTTATTTGGCATAAATTATGTTACTAATAAAATAATTATTGGTGCTGATAAAGTTTATGAAATTTATTTAGGTGGAAAAGTAATAGGATACATATCTAATGAAGATGAACTTTATGATATGATAAATAACAAACAAAAAGATATTAAAAAGGAATTTAATGTGAAAAATGTATATCCTCCTAGTGACTTTCAAATTATTAAAACTAATTCTTATACGGCTATAATAGAGCCAGTTGAAAAAGTATATAACCAGCTCTCTGAATTAAGTACTTTTACTATCGAGGGATATAGTATCAATATTAAGGGTGAAGATAAGGATATAACCATTAAGGTTTTAGATAAAAATGTTTTTGATGAAGCCGTAAATACTTTTATTATGGCATTTATTGATGAAGATGAATATAATGCCTATATGGAAAATAAACAACCTGAAATTGAAACAACTGGTAAAATTATAGAAGCAATGTTTTTTAATGAAACTATAACTATTAAGAAAGATTATGTTGGTGTTAATGAAAAAATATTTACCGATTCTAAAGATTTAAGTCAATTTTTGTTATTTGGAGATAATGCAGATATTAAAAGTTATACAGTTAAATCAGGCGATACTATTGCTTCAATTTCTAAAGAAAATAAGCTTAATCCTAAAGAATTTTTAGTAGCTAACCCTCAATATAAGTCTGAAGAAAGTATGCTTGCAATAGGTGATAAAGTAAATATTACTCTTATTAAACCGGTATTATCATATGGTTATGATGTTCATGAAGTTGCTGATCAAAAAGATCCATTTGATGAAGAGGTAGAATATGATTATACGAAAGATTCATCTTATGAGGTAATTACTACTGCAGGGGTTAACGGTATTACAAGAACCACTACAAAATATAGGGTTCTAAATGGTGAAACTTTAGCAGGAGCTCGTATCGTTGCTAGTGAGGAAATTACCAAAAAGATAAATCAAGTAACGGTTAAGGGTAGACCTAATAATGGAGGTTCTGGATCTTATGGACCTGGAACAGGTGCGTATGTTGATACAGGAACTAAATGGCAATGGCCTACCAATACACCATATGTTATTACTTCTTATTATGATTATCGTTGGGGTGCTTTTCATGATGGTATAGATATATCAGGAACTGGATGTGGTTCACCAATTTATGCTGCTGAAACCGGAACTGTATATCAATCTGGATGGGAGCCTAGTGCTTGTATCGGCGGTGGCGAATGTATAATTATTGGCCATGAAAATGGTTATTATACTGAATATGCGCATATGATGTTAGGATCAAGACTAGTTTTTGATGGTCAACAAGTTCAAAGAGGTCAACAAATTGGCCGAATGGGAGCTACAGGAAATGCTGACGGATGCCACTTACACTTTGGCGTGTTCAATGGTGTACCATGGCGCTCAGGTGGTACATTAAACCCATTATTACTTTGGAGTTAAGTATGAAAATTTGTAATTTAGCAAGTGGATCAACAGGAAACAGTACATATATAAAAACCGAAAAATTTCAAATATTAATTGATTTGGGTAAAACTAAAAAATATCTTGTAGAACAGTTAGCATCAATTGGTGTTAATTATCAAGATATTGATTATGTTTTTCTTACCCATACTCATGATGACCATATATCAGCATTAAACGTTTTCTTAAAGGATCATAAAGCAACATTAGTAGTTTCAAGAGACATGTATAAGCAACTTAAAAATATCAATCAAATAGAGCATGTTTTAGTTTATGATGATAATCCCGTTATAGAGGGCCTCAATATTAAAACATATAAAATGTCTCACGATGCTGGTGATACTAGAGCTTTTGTAATTGAAGAAAATGGAGCTTCTTTAGTGTACATTACTGATACTGGTTATTTGAATGGGAAATATTTTAACTCTTTAAAAGGCAAGACAGCTTACTATATAGAATGTAATCATGATATTGAAATGCTTACACACGGACCATATCCAATATATTTGCAAAAAAGAATATTATCCGATTTAGGCCACTTATCAAACAAATTTACAGGTATGTATTTATCTAAATTAATAGATAATAATACTAACTATATAATGCTTATGCATCTTAGCGAAAAAAATAATACGGAGCAAATAGCATTAGCTACAGTTACAGATTCTTTAAGAGATAATGATTTATCTAAAATTAAGATTGAATGTTGTAAGCCTAATACTCATGGAGATGTAATTAATATATGATAAGAATTATAGCCTTAGGTAAAATAAAAGAGAAATACTTAGCGGATGGTATTAATGATTACTTAAAAAGAATTAATAAATATCACAAAGTAGAAATAATAGAACTAAAAGATGATGTTGATATTTTAAAGGAAGAAAAGCAAATTCTTAAACATATTAAAAAAGAGGAGTTTAATATTTTAATGGATATAAAAGGTGAGCCAGTTTCTAGCGTGGAACTAGCTCATCTTATTTCAGATAAACTTATGACTTTTGCTAATATAAACATAATAATAGGAGGATCAAGTGGTGTCACTAATAAAATTAAAGAATTAGTGAACAAAAGAATAAGTTTTGGCGATATAACATTGCCTCATGGACTTTTTAGGCTCGTTTTGCTAGAACAATTATATCGCGCATTTAAAATAAACAACAATGAAAGCTATCATAAATAGGTGGAGTATGAAAAATAAAGAAATATTTAAATTATTTTTAGTACTAATATTCTTTTCTTTATCGGGAGGTATTTATTATAATTTCCAAGAAATATGGCTCGCCGAAAATGGTTTATCAGTAAGTTCTATTAGTATTGTTTATAGCCTTTGTGCCCTCATTACCGTATCATCTATTTTTCTGTGTAGTAATATTATTAAACAAAATAAAATCAAAAAATTTGCTTGTATATTTTTGTTTATAAAATCATTTACAATTTTTAGCTTATTTTTATTAAATAACTCAGGCTATAATGTAATTATAAAATTTTTGATTATGGTAGATTATGCTCTTGATGTTGAAATATATGCTTGTATTTATCCCATGATAAGCCTCATAAGTAAAAGTGATAAAATATATGCTGCTCGGGGACTTACTTATAGTTTTGTTTATTATTTAGGAGTTGCTCTTTCAGCTTTATTATTAGGCAAAATGATAGGTGGTTTTAAAATAAATAATAATATTTATGTTTTAATTGGAGCAATTCTTTCTTTATTATCATTACTTGTGTTATTATTTACTGATTTAGATAAATATAACAAAGCAGATAAAAGTGAAAGAAATTTATTGTTTAAATTACTAGGTAAGATAAAAAAAGACAAAATTTCCATTATGTATTTAATATCATCTTTAGTAGGTCAAATATCATATAGTTGTGTTCTTGGTATGCAAATATCATTATTAGTTAATTTATATGGAGTTACTTCCCAAATAGCGTCTATGATATATTTAGTTTTAGGTATTAGTGCCTCTGTTTTTGGTTTTATAGTTTTATGGAAATTAACTTTTAAAAACAATTATGTTAATATTAGTATTAAACTTTTAGGTAGAGCTATTGTATATTTTTTAGCCTTAGTATTTAGTAAAAATATTTTTTATGTAATAGCATTAATATATCCTGCATTCACGGCAGAAAGTCATACTCATATTATTGATGCTCCATATATAAATAGATATGAAGACAAATTTCAACTTGCTTATTGTAATTTGAAAGACATGACATCATACGCTGGTAAAGCTTTGGGCGTATTAATATGTGGTATTGGTATAACATATGGCATAAAATATATTTTTGGCTTTGCTTTAGCATTTGTTACTATTCAATTAATACTATGTTATACCTGTTTATATTTACGAAATAAGGAAGGTAAGGAAGTAGCACTATGATAGGTAATAATTGGGATGATGCCTTAAAGGTTATATGGAGTAGTAAGAATTTTAATAAATTTTATAATAGCGTTTTAGCTTTATATGATAAAAAAACTATTTACCCTGCTAAAGAAAATATTTTTAATGCTTTAAAATTAACAAATTATGATGATGTTAAAGTTGTTATCATGGGTCAAGATCCTTATCATGGTGAAGGTGAAGCTCATGGTCTTTCCTTCAGTGTGCAAAAAGGTATAAAAATACCTCCTTCACTTCAAAACATATATAAAGAACTCGAAAGTGACCTAGGTGTTCCACCAAAAAAAGATGGCGATTTGTCGGGTTGGGCTAAACAAGGCGTACTTCTTTTAAACAGTGTGTTAACAGTTGAAAAAGATAAACCTGCTTCACATAGTAAAATTGGCTGGGAATTATTTACGGATTATATTATTAAGTTACTTAATACTAGAGAAGATCCAATTGTTTTTATCTTATGGGGAAATTTTGCTAGAAGTAAAAAGAAATACATAACAAATCCTAAACATTTAGTTATTGAGTCTGCTCATCCAAGTCCCTTTTCCGCAAGTTATGGTTTTTTTGGTAGTAAGCCCTTTTCTAGAACTAATAATTTTTTAATTAAAAATAAAAAAGAACCTATTGATTGGTCTTTATAGAGAACTTTCAACAGGTTCTTTTATTTCATAAGAGTTTTTAACACTTATTTTAGCTATTTTAGCAGCAATTTTTGTGTAGCCTTTCATTTGCTTAAATAAATCATTATTATTTTTGTTAAAAAATACTTTATTGGCTCTAATGATTTGATCTATTTGTTTTATTTCCGCAAAAGTTTTATTAATTGCTTTAGTATCTAAGTTTTTATTATCTTCTTTAAGGTTAATCATCGTTTGTAAATATTCATTTAGTTCTTTATCCAGTTCATAATTATTTAAGTTTCTATTTTTAAGGTTTTTAAAATCTTTTAAATAATCTTTTGTAGTAACTACACTTCTGATTTTTTCATATAACTTTTCCATTAAAGCTTGTTTTTTTTCTAAATTATCCGCAATAATATTATTAGCATTATCCATTTTAATTTTGATAATTGATAGTCTATTGTAAGCGGTAAAGTATAGTATTAATAAAACGCCAATTATAATAACTAGAATAAAGAACCCAATTAATAATGGCCCCATTTATTATCACCTTTTATAATTATATATTATTATCCCTTGTTTTGCAAAATAAATTACTTTTCTTTTGTAAATAATAAATCTTTTAAAAGTTTATAATTAATGATTATATATATAGCAACACTTACTATGCCTATTATAGCAAGATACAAACAATTTAAAATAAATCCATTACCAAAATTTGGTATGAAGTTTTTATATAATAAGCAGATAGTTATAAATAACATTAAAGAAACTATAAGTTTAGGTATCTTTTTAAAAGTGTCTTTATATTCAACATTTTCTGTTTTATGAAGTACTATAAGAGGAATTCCTAAGGAAATAATATAACCGATAACTGTTGCCGTTATAGCTCCATAATAAGGATAAATACCTAAGTAATTAAATAAGTACATAAAAGGAACATCTAGTAATAAATTAATTCCTAAGCCTAATATAACTGATACATAAACAAGTTTAGTTTTATATAATCCTTGTAATGTAGAACAAATAATAAGATATGCACTATCTAAAATGGCTACTATAATTAAATATTTAAAAATAATAGGACCATGGGCATTGGTTGTATAGAAAATATTCCATACTTCGTTACCAAAAATACTTATAAAAATAGTAATAGGCGTAATTATAAATAATAATACTTGGAGGGCTTTGTTAAAATATTTATTGACTTTTTTAGTATCTTTAACAACATAAGCTGAAACAATAGAAGGTATAAGACTGACAGTTAATCCTGTTGCTACAGATGTTACGATTGTCACAAGTTTGTTGCCCCATACCGTAAATACGGAACTTATTGTTTCAATTTCTTGGGCAGTAAAATTGCCAAGATTATCAAGCGTTCTCATCATTAAAATCATGTCCGTTGTGTTATATAAACTACTTGCGATGCTAACAATAATAAAAGGAATGCTATAATTTAGGATTTTAAAAAAGATTTCTTTTTTCTCTTTTTTAGTAATGTTTTTATAAGTTTTAATATCCATAGTTTCAACATTGCGCATTTTAACTAAAAGATAAAAATATCCTGCCAAAGCTCCAAAAAAAGCTCCTAAAACGGATATTCCAACTGCATATTTAATGGGTAGTCCTAAAACTTTAACGGCAATTAAACTGCCTACGAGCACAATAATTATTCTAACAATTTGCTCTATTACTTGGGAAAAGGAAGAAGAGCTAATAAACTTATGGCCTTGTAAATATCCTCTTGAAATACTTAGGAGGGGAACAATCAATAGAGCTACAGACACACATCGGATAGCAAAAACTACATCATTAACTGTATTACCACCCTCGAGATTGCCAATAATTAACATAGCAATGGGCTTAGCGCCTATAAAGCAGATTAGAAAAGATATAATTGAAAATATGATTATAACGTGTTTAGCTAAAGTGAACATAGCCATTTTCTTGTTTTTTTCTTCTTTGGCTTCATATTCGCTTGTAAGTTTACTTATTGCTAAAGGAATTCCGGCGGATGAAATAATTAAAAAAATATTATATATATTATAGGCATAGCCATATAATGCTCCTCCTTGCTCACCAATTATACGATAAAATGGTATAACATAAAGAGCTCCCAAAAGCTTAGAAAAGATAATTGCAATAGTAGCAATCATTGCTCCTTCCATAAAACTATTTTTCTTCAAGTTTTTCAACTCCTTATTGTTATTATAAGCCAAAAAGGCTTTTAAAGACAAGCTTATTAGAATATTATATAGATAGAGGTGATTAGTCTGAAAATAGAAACACTCATTTTACCACCAATTAATAATAATTGCTATATTTTAACCTCTGGAGATAAAGCTATTATAATTGATCCGGCATCAGAAAAGGATAAAATTATTGAGGCTTGTAATGGCTATGAAGTAGTAGAAATATTAGTAACTCACCATCATTTTGATCATATTGGAGCTTTACTAGATTTAGAAAATTATTATCATTTAAAACATAATAATTTTAAAAATACCTTTAATTATGAGGTTATAAAAACCCCAGGTCATAGTAGTGATTCTCTAACTTTTTATTTCCCTAAAGAAAAGGTTATGTTTTCTGGAGATTTTATCTTTAAAGACAGTATTGGTAGAACTGATTTCCCAGAGTCTAATCCTTTAGATATGATTAATTCTTTAAAAATGATTAGCACTTATTCTGATGATATTACTATTTACCCAGGACATGGTCCAATTACTAATTTAGGTCAAGAAAAAAGACATTTTAATTACTATTTTTAAAATGTCTTTTCAGAATAAAGATGATTGTAATTTATTGGTTCCATAAACTCAACGTAATCAAGATATAAGATTCTTATTAAGTACCAATTGCCATTTAAAGTATCTTTAATAATTAAATGATCTTTTCCTGCTTCTTCTATTAAACCTGTGAAGATGCTGTTTTTCCATTCCGTGCTATCAGGAAAAGATACATAAGCTTTAACTTTACGCCCCTTATTAAGTCTTAAAATATTTTCAATATAACTTTGTTCATTATAATCTTCTTGCTCGCTAACAGAACTTATGTTTCCTGGTGGAGTATTATAACCATTATTATTCATTTGATTGCCAGGAAATGTGGGGTTTTGATAAAAATTTCCGTTCATAATACACCTCTTGGTTTATTATATGAAATAAAAAAAATAAATTGATTAATTAGTCCAAATAATATATACTTATTAAAGTAGGAGAGATGGTTATGACTAGGGAAGAAGTAATTAAAACAATCTTTCGTGGGCTTACTTTTGTATTAGGAACTTTTTTACTGGGCTTAACATTTAACTTATTTTTTAAACCATATAATTTAATTGTGGGAAGTATGAGTGGTGTAGGCCTTATATTAGAGAAAACAACAGGCTTTTCTGCTACTTTATTTATTTGGATATCTTCCATAGTTTTATTAATTATAAGTTATATATTATTAGGTAAGCAATCAACCTCTAATGCCGTCATTGGGTCAATTTTATATCCCATAATGGTATCTACTACAGCTCCTATTGCATCTCTTATTGAACGATATGTAACGATTGATGAGCATTTATTAATTGTTGCTTTAGCGGCAATTTCTTATGGTATATCTAATGGTATGATTTATAAAGTAGGATTTTCGACCGGTGGTGGCGACATATTAATGCAACTTCTTAGCAAGTATTTAAATGTTCCAACCGCTTCTGCAAATGCCTTATATAGTGCGATAATAGTCTTTCTAAGTGGCTTCGTTTTTGGTTGGACATCATTTATATATGCAGTTATTATTTTAATTATTAGTAATATTGTTATTAATAAACTTTTAGTAGGTATTTCTAATAGTAAAGTGTTTTTCCTAAAAACGGAAAAAGCTAAAGAAATTAAAAAAATGATTAATGAAGAATTTGCATCAGGGTATACTATTCTTAGTACAGAATCTTCTTTTTTAAAAAAGCATGGCGAATTAATTATGGTAGCGGTTAGTACCCGAAAATATTATCAATTAAAAAATCGTATTTTAGATATAGATCCTGAGGCCTTTTTCGTCATAAACGATTGTTATGAAGTAAATGGTGGAATGCGTAAAAGCAATATTCCATTTTTATAGCTTTTAAACCTAGCATAAGATTTTAATTATCATTGGTATATTGATATTAAGTTGATAAAATAAGATATCTGGGTTTTAATGTGCCTTTTTTTGTGGTATAATTATTTTACAATGGAGGTCTAGAAGTAGTGAAGTTTATAGAATTTAAAGATGTAACAAAAACTTATGGCAACGGCATTACAGCCTGTGCTGATGTTTCTGTTGAAATAAATAAAGGTGAGTTTGTTTTTGTCATCGGGCTTACCGCGAGTGGTAAATCTACATTTGCAAAAATGCTTTACCGAGAAGAAAAACCTACCAAAGGTACTGTAATGGTTGGAGGAGTAAACGTTGGTGCTCTAAAGAATAGAAAAGTATATAAATTTAGAAGAAAAGTTGGTGTTGTTTTCCAAGATTTTAAATTGCTTCCGCAACTTAACGTATATGAAAATGTCGCATACGCTTTAGAGTGTGTAGGAATGAAAGCTAAAGATATCAGGCCTAAAGTCTTAGACGCTTTAGAGCGCGTAGGCTTAAAGGATAAGGTAAGAAGCTTCCCTGATGAATTATCAGGGGGAGAACAACAAAGGGTTTGTATAGCAAGAGCAATTGTTAATTCGCCAAAACTACTAATTTGTGATGAACCTACAGGAAATCTTGACCCTAAGACAAGTAAAGAAATTATGGATGTAATTTCATCTATAAATAAAGATTTAGGAACAACTGTTATTATGGCTACTCATGATAAAGAAATAGTTAACCGGATGAAAAAAAGAGTTTTAGTAATTAATAATGGTATGTTAGTAGGTGATTACGAGAAAGGAAGTTATAAAGCCAGTGAAAGCAATTAGAATATTAGGAAGAAGCATTAGAGATGCTTTCAAAAGCGTAATTAGAAACTTTTCTTTATCAATGGCAAGCATTCTTTGCGTAACGATTACTTTAATTATTATGTCCGTAGCCATTATTGTGGCGTGTAATATAAAGGAATCTACTAAGACCATTGAAGAAGAAATGCACATTATAGTTTATATGAAAAATGAAGCAACTGATGAAGATAAAGAAAATCTTGAATTAGAAATTAAAAATACTAAAAATGTTCGCAAAGTTGAATACATAAGTAAAGAAAGTCAAAAGCAATCTATGGAAGAATATGATGAATTATTTAAAACTTTATTAGATTACTTAGATGTTAACCCACTTCTTAGTTCATTTATTATCTATGTTGATGATATTGAAAAGATGAGTGATACTGCCGATGATTTAAAAGAGCTTCCAAATGTTGAAACAGTAAAATATGGTGAACAAACCGTAGAAGAAGTTGTAGGAGCCTTTGATGTTGTTGAAAAAATAACGCTAGGAATTGTTATTGCAATGCTTTTAGTTACAATTTTCTTAATAAGTAATACTATTAAATTAACAATTTTCTCAAGAAGAAGTGAAATTGAGATTATGCGTTTAGTTGGTGCTAGCAATATGGCAATAAGATTACCATTTTTATTCGAAGGATTAATTATTGGAATTATAGGATCAATTATTCCGGTTTGTATTACTATTTATGGCTATGTAATATTAAATAATGCTATGAATGGTCATATCTTTACTGAGCTTCTTAAATTAATCGAACCATATAATTTTGTCTTCTATGTATCAGGCGTTCTAATTTTAATAGGCGCTATTGTTGGTATGTTAAGTAGTGGACACTCTGTAAGGAGGTATTTAAAGATATAGTGAAAAAATTTGTAAAAATACTTTTGCTATTAAGCGTTTGCTTTGTTAACTTAAAAAATGTTTATGCCGATAATACATTAAGAGATTTAAAGAATGAATTACAAGGCTTAATTAATAAAAAGGCTGCCAATGAAGCCGAGAAAAATCAAACTCAAAGTGAAATCGACTCTACTAATGCTGCTATTACAAAAGCTCATCAAGACGTTGAAAAGGCTGAAACAGAGATTGAATTAGCTAAGGAAAAGATTGAAAGTACTAATACTAAAATAGAATCTTTAAAAGATCAAACTGGTCGTCTTTTAGTTTTCTATGAAATAACAATAAATGATAACTCTTTAACTAGTTATATCGATTCAGCTTCAAGTGTAACGGATTTAATCATGAGAGGTGAGGCCATATCTCAAGTTTTAGATTATAACCAAAAGCAATTAAGAGGACTTGAAGACCTTATCTTAGAAAATGAACAAATGCAAATTGATTTAGCAAAAAAGCAAAAAGAATTAAATGAGAAAATAGATACATTTGAGGAAAGTGTAAAAAGTCTTAAAAATAATCTTTCTTCTCTAGTAGAGGTTACTGTAGGCATTGATGATGAAATAAGTGCCTTAAAACAAAGAGTTACGTTTTATGAAAAAATAGGTTGTGAGCTTGATCAAGATTTAGATGAATGTGTAAAAATAAAATCTACTGATAGCTGGCTTAAACCTACAACCCAAGGCTATATATCTTCAGGATTTGGTTGGCGTTCATTTATTTTAAATGGTGCTCCTTATTCTGACTTCCACCCTGGTGTTGATGTTGCTAATGCTGGGGCTCAAGCTCCTGTATATTCTGTATCTAATGGTACTGTAGCTGCTATAATATATCGTTCTGAGTGCGGTGGTAATCAAGTCTTTGTCCATTCAATTGTTCAAGGACAAAAATATACCCTTCATTATGCTCATTTATATTCCGTTAATGTTAATGTAGGAGACACTGTAACCCAAGATACTATTGTTGGTACGGTAGGTGGCGGTGGCGCTACTTTAAGGCAAAATGGAGGATGGGATACTTGCTCTACTGGTTGGCATTTGCATTTTGCTGTCGCTATGGGATATTATTTAGGAGGAAAATGTGACGGTTGCTATTCAGATTTTAATACCTTTGTATCCAAGAGTATAGAGCCTCCGTTTATGCCAAAATTTGGCCAAGCCTATTATTCAAGATATTAGATTAAGATAACGAAAGTTATCTTTTTTCTATATAAAAAGGATTTAAATAACTTTAATAAAAAGATATAATAATGTTATGAAAAAAATAATGATTATAATGATATTTAGTTTATTAACCACTGGATGTTTTAAAGAAGAAAAAAATAATTTAGTTGATGTGCCTATAGATACCACACCTATAGAAACTAGTGATGAATATGTAGATAATAATCCGGTTATAGTTAGTATTTATAAAGAAAATGAAACAGGAGCTTTAGATAAAGTTATTGATAAATATGTAACTAAATGGGAGAAGAAAAAAGACATAGTTGTTTTAGCTACACTGCCTACGGATATAGAACACCCAGAATATGATTATATGCAAAATTTATGGCCTAAGTTTGATTCAGAATATGAAGATGTAAACTATAAAATTGGCTGGAGTTTAAGCTTTGATTTAAAAAATGGCGAAAATATAACCTCAACTATTTTAAAGCCTAGTGATGCAGCATTTTATTATGATTACCTTGAGGTATATCTTTATGATGATGTTAATGTTTCTATTGGCCAATGGCACTCTCATTTACTTGATGATGAAATAAATGATAATACTATAATGGATGCAATTAAGCTAACTGCCGGAGAAAATTATGATGAGATAACTGGACCCATCAGTTTGACAGTATTTTCTTATGACGATCTTGAGGACTTTGATGAAAATGGTAAATACCAAGGTAAAAGTTTATATCAAGTAAAAATTTATAATAGTTAAATTGTTGTTATAAAAATTCGATTATGCTATAATTTTATATATAATGAGGAGAGTATAAATTGAGTGAACTAGAAAATGAAAAAGCTATAATTAATGAATCTCCTGATTTTGAGACTCAAAGAGAAATAATAAATGAAGAAAAAGTTGCTCAAAAAAAGTTGAGAAAATTTTATATACATATAGGCTGTGTATTTTTTTTGATATTTATAATTATAATTACAGCTTATGTAACGGTTGATTTATATCGAGAATATAATTTCTTTAGTAATGATGTTTGTCTAAATGTTAATATTAATACTGATGGTGATGATTTTAAAAATATTAATGTTGCGGAAACTAAAGCCTGTGCTCCCGATTACAATATTGATTATTTTAATAATCGAAAAGCAACCTTTAATATTGACCTATTTGGTGATAAATCATATATTTTCAATCCTGTAGCTCAAAATGATGAAAATGGTTATTGTAAATTAAATTGTGATTCTAATGGTGATAATTGGCCAGACTATAATATTGATTTAAATGGGGATAAAATTGCAGATATTAATATTGTTAAAGACTATGTTAATAGTAACAGATGTGATTTAAATTGTGATTTAAATCATGATACAATACCTGATACTAATATTGATACAAATAATGATGGTATACCTGATATAAATATAACGGATTCCCTTAACAATAATAAACCGCGTTATAATGTTGATTACAAAGGTAATCGCAAACCTGAGTTTAATATTCAAAATCCTGATGGATCAATATTTAACCCCGTTAAAGAAGTTACTCCAGGCGTTTATTGTGATTTAAATTGTGATATAGATGGTGATGGTTGGCCTGATTATAATATAAAATTATCTGATAGAGAAACTCTTTTAAATCAGTTATATCAAACAGGAAATTCTTCTGTAGATTATAATAGTAGTAAAACAGCAGATTGGAAATGTTTTATTTCAAGTATTTTGCCTAGTTGCGATACGAATAAGAAGACCGCGGACAATGAATACCTTAATATTGATGTTAATGGTGATGGTATACCTGATGTCAATCTATCTAGTGATAATGGAAATAATATAACTAATAAGGTAAATACTAAAGCAACTTATAATGGTAATTCCATTATTTTAAATGAAGATTATGATAATAATGGGTTCCCCGATTTTAATATTGATATAAATGGGGATGGTATTCCCGATTTAAATATCACACAGCCGGGTACGCATACTTGTAATAAAAATTGTGATACTAATTATGATGGCATCGCGGATTATTTGATTGATTATGATGGTAAACAAAATAATGTTATAGGAGTTAATAACTCAAATTTAGATATTGATTTTGATGGTATATGTGATGTCAATTGTGATACAAATTATGATTTATATCCAGATTTAAACATTGATATTGATGGAGATAATATTCCCGACATTAATATTGATACGAATAATGATGGCCTAGCTGATTTCAATATCGATACTGATGGTAATCATATAGCTGATAGCAATCTTTCTGCAAGACTTGATGGAACGTGTAATTTCAACTGCACTGATAGACCTGAAACTATAATCGATTACTCTGAAAGCTGCACTACAAACTGTGATACTGATAAAGATGGTTGGCCAGATACTAATGTTGATTTGGATTATGATGGTATATGCGACATAAACTGTGATAATAAGACAAATAATATTGATAATAATCATGATTATTTTATAGATGATAATGATAAAACGAAAGATTTAGTTATTGATCAAAATAATCGCGGTACATTTTATGTCTTAAATCCGATTGATATAACTGCTAATGATATTGAGCCTGGGTGGAAAGACACTTACGTTTTAAAAGTTACTAATAATGCCGAATATGCTATGGCATATACTATTGACTGGCAAGATGTCATTAATGAATTTACAGAAGAAAATAATTTAAATTATGAAATAGTAAAAAATGGGGGACTTTTTTTAGGAGAAATGAGGACTCCGTACCAAAATATAGTAATAAAAGATGAAATATATATAAGACCTAAATCTACAGTTAAATATATTTTAAAAATTGAATGGCGTGAAACTGGTGAAAATCAAAATATTGACAGTGGCAAAAGATTTTATGGAAAGCTAATTATAACACCAAAAAACTAAATAGAAAGGATAAAAAGGGATGAAAACAAAATATAATCGTAAATATATTTTTAAATATCTATCCACGATATGTTCATGGACCCTTTTTATATATTTAGTCCTTATCGCGGCATTTTTACTGTTTTATTTTATTAATATTAAAATAATAAATCGAGATAAAGTAAGTCAACCATTATCAATTTACACAATTATAAGTGGTTCAATGATTCCGACTATAGATATTTATGATGTTGTAATTAATATTAAGGTCGATAATCCCAAAGATATTAAAGAAGGCGATATAATTACCTTTATATCACAAAGTTCTATCTCTAAAAATTTGACAGTTACTCATAGAGTAAAAGATATTCAAGTCGTAAATGGAGAATATCAATATACAACCAAGGGAGATAATAATCCAATTCAAGATTCTGCTCCCGCTACATATGACAATGTAATTGGTAAAGCTGTTCTTAGAATTCCTCAATTAGGAAGGGTACAAGCCTTTATTGCTAGTAGATTTGGCTGGCTGGTTATAGTAATATTACCAGCAGTATACATTATTTTTAAAGATGTAGTTAAACTAATTAGAATAAGTAAACTTCAAAATGTTTCTAAGAAAGAAAAAGAAAAGATTATAGACAATGATAAAAAAGATTATGACGATGATGAAAATGATGATATAATAGACGATGATGAAAGGGACGATGAAGATGACTGAAGGCGATTTAATAATTCTTGATAATGAGGAAAGATATTCCTTACTAAAAAAGATATCTCTTAATGGAGATACCTATTTTATGGCCGCTTTTGTAAAAGATGATGATTTAGTAGATAAAGAAAGAATAGTTTATTTTAGAGTAGAACAAGATGAAGATGAACAATATGTCGATCTAATAACAAGTGAAAAGGTTATAACTGAACTTACTAAAAAATTAGCCGATGATGTAACGAAGGGTGCTAAATAGCATCTTTTTTAGTGAATTTATCTATCCATATAGAGGCAGCAGTATCACCTAGAGAGTTAAGCATGGTTGCAGGAGCATCCGTTATTGTCGCAATAATAGTTAGAATAGGAAGCGCTGATATTGGAAAGCCTAGTAGAGTTAATATTAACATTTCTGAGATAGTGCCTCCGCCTACAGGAACTGCTGTTATAAGAAGACTGGCAATTATGGCTACTATACATACTTTGAAAATGCTGATAGGACTAGCAAATAAATAAACAAGAAACATGATTTTAAATACACTATCAATTACTGAACCATCCTTATGAAAACTTGTTCCTAAAGATAAAGTTGTATTACAAACGTCTTCATTCACACCCATATTTTTTATAGCCTTAACATTAACGGGCAAAGTCGCAGCCGAGGAGCACGTTCCTAATGAACATAAAATAACAGGTAAACTTTCTTTCCAAAATGTTTTAACACTTTTACCACATAAAAGGGCTATTAAGGAGTAAACTACGAAAGCAAAAACAATTGATATTAATGTGTAATATATAAATACTTTTATGTAGCTCGTGGCTATACTTGCTCCAAAAGATCCAACCATGGCAGCAAAATAGGCACATATTCCGACAGGAGCATAATACATGATTATTCTAATAATATTCATAATTATACTATTAGCAGTTTCAAAAACTTTTAAAATATTACTTTTATTTGGAAGACCATTTATGGCAATACCGGTTATAATACTAATGGTAATTAAAGCTATAATATTATTTTTAGATAATAAGTCAGGAAAATCGGAAACACTGAACATTGAAACAAACTTTTCTAAATAGTTCATACTTTCACTAGTTATGCCATTATCCATTGAACTTAATGCTGAAGACGAAACAAAGTTATAAGCATATGTTGCAATAACTCCTACGGCGACAGATACAATCGTCATTAAAAGGAAAACTATAAATATTTTACTAATTAATTTAAAAGCTTTTTTAGGCCTTATTTTAGCAATAGCAAGCGTTATAGTTACAAATATAAGTGGTACTATTATTACAGATAATAAATTAATAAACAAATCTCCTAAAGGAGCTAGATAAGATGCTTTATCTTTAAATATAAGACCTATGATAACACCAATTACCATACTTAAAATAAGCGATATAGTTTGTCCCCATCTTTTTAAAAATCTCATTATAATCACCTATATTATATATATTCAAAGCATTAGGATATTTACCCAAATTTTGTTTTAAATAAGCAAATTAATAAATTGACTAGGAATATTAAATGTGTTAATATTAAAATGAAATTTAAGGAGGAAGTAATGGAATTAAAAGGTAGTAAAACAGAAGCTAATTTAATGGCAGCTTTCGCAGGAGAAAGTCAAGCAAGAAATAAATATACATATTATGCATCAAAAGCTAGAAAAGATGGCTATGAACAAATAGCAGCTATCTTCGAAGAAACTGCTAATAATGAAAAAGAACATGCAAAATTATGGTTTAAAGAATTAAATGGAGGAGAAATTCCTTCAACAGAAGAAAATCTAAAAGATGCAGCTCATGGTGAAAACTATGAATGGACAGAAATGTACAAAGAGTTTGCCGAAACTGCTAGAGAAGAAGGTTTTGATCAAATAGCTTTCTTATTTGAAAAAGTTGGTGAAATTGAAAAACATCATGAAGAAAGATATTTAAAATTATTAGACAATGTTGAAAAAGATCAAGTATTCCATAAGGATGAAGAAGTAATTTGGATTTGCCGTAACTGTGGCCATGTTTACTATGGTAAGGACGCTTTAAAGGTTTGTCCTGTTTGTAAACATGCTGAAAGCTTTATGGAACTTAAAGCTGTTAACTATTAATATACGATGATTTATTAAAGTAGTTTTAGAAGACTAATAGAGAGTAATAAAGATGGTGAAATTATTACACAAAACTAAAATGAAGTTCAAATAATGAGTATAAACGAATAAGTCGCGTTAAGACAAAAGAGTGTATGAAGCTTCATAAATTAAGGTGGTACCGCGGGCATTGCTCGTCCTTAAGTTATGGAGTTTTTTTGTTAGAGAAAGGATATATAATGGAAAATAAAATAGAAACTATATTAAAAGCCGCTAAAGAAGAAATAGAGAAAACAACTAAAGAAGCCGATTTAATGAATGTTAAATCAAAATTATTGGGTAAATCAAGTGAGATGTCAGCTTTACTATCTTCGCTAAAAGATATGCCTATCGAAGATAAAAAGAAATATGGAAGCTTAATAAATAATGCTAAAAAAGAAATAGAAGAGTATGTTACTAATCATTTAGCAAGTTTGGAAAGCAAGAGCAATATTACATTTGATGACACTATTGACTATGATGTTAAAAAGGGATCACTTCATCCTGTGACAATCGTAGGAAAAGAAGTAACAGATTTGCTTCGTAAAATGGGATTTACTATTGTAAGTGGTCCAGAAATGGAAACGGAATACTATAATTTTGAAGCTTTAAATGTTCCTAAAAATCACCCTGCAAGAGATATGCAAGATACATATTATCTTGACAATGGAATGCTTTTAAGAACGCAAACAAGTGATAACCAAATTCATGCTATGGAAAAATATGGAGCTCCTTTAAGAATTTGTGCACCAGGAAGGACTTTTAGAAACGAAGATATGGATGCCGGACATGAAACCACATTCTTTCAACTTGAAGGCATGGTTATCGATAAGAATATATCCATTGAAAACTTACTTTATACAGTAAGAAGTTTAGTAAGAGAAATATTAAAACAAGATGTTGAGGTAAGACTTAGACCAGGATTTTTCCCATTTACGGAGCCCTCATTTGAAATGGATGTAAGTTGTACTATCTGTGGTGGTAAAGGGTGTCCTACTTGTAAAAATAGTGGTTGGGTAGAGCTTGTTCCTGGGGGAATGGTTCATCCTAATGTCTTAAGAGCAGGAGGTATAGATCCTAATGAATACACTGGCTTTGCTTTTGGTTTTGGCTTAACAAGACTTGCGATGATGAAATATAAAATAAGTGATATAAGACTTTTAAATAGTGGAGATGTTCGTTTCTTAGAACAATTCAATATTAAATAGGAAAGGAGTTATTATTAATGTTAATTTCGTGTAATAAATTAAAAACTCATATTAAAAATAGTGAGGATATAGATTTCTTAAAAATATGGGATAAATTTACGATAAGAACTGCTGAAGTTGAAGATGTAAAAGTTGTTGGTAACAATATAGATGGTGTAGTTGTAGCCCAAATAGTTGATTGTAAAGAGCATCCCGATAGTGACCATATGCATGTTTTAATGGTTGATTATGGCGAAAAAGAACCTATCCAAGTTGTATGTGGCGCTCCTAATGTTCGTAAAGGATTAAAGACTTGCTTTGTTAAAGTTGGAGGCCATATTGATGGTATTGAAATCAAACCTCGCCCTTTAAGAGGCGTTGTATCTAATGGTATGTGTTGTAGTGGAAGAGAACTTGGAATATCTGATAATCATGAAGGTATCCTTGAACTTCCAGATGATTACCCAGTAGGTAAAGATATTAAAGAATTATGGCCAATTGATGATATAATTGTCGAAATTGATAATAAGTCTTTAACTAATCGCCCTGATTTATGGGGACATTATGGCATTGCTAGAGAAGTAGCGGCTATAACTGAACATGAACTTCTTCCTTTAGAAATTGAAGAAATTAAAAATGATAAAGAAGATTTGGATATTGTTATAAAAAATCCTGAATTGTGTTATCGTTACTGTGGACTTACCGTGGAAAATATCAAAAATAATACCACTCCTATGGATATGCAAATATTCTTATATTATGCTGGTATGCGTTCTATTTCTCTTTTAGTAGACTTAACTAATTACTTAATGTTAGAGCTTGGCCAACCAATGCATGCTTTTGATAAAAGGGTTGTTAAATCTTTAGAAATAGGTCTTGCTAAAGATGGGGATACTTATACCACTTTAGATGGTGTAGAAAGAAAACTTACTGGTGATAATTTAATGATTAAAAATGGTGATAAATACTTTGCTATCGCCGGTGTAATGGGTGGTCTTGATAGCGAAATTTTATCGGATACCGATTCATTATTCTTGGAAAGTGCCACTTTTGATCCGGGCTCTATTAGGAAAACCGCAATTAGTTTAGGACTTAGAACGGAAGCTAGTGCTAGATATGAAAAATCACTTGATCCAAATATGGCTGATTTAGCTATTAAAAGATTTGTTTATCTTCTTCATAAAGAAAATAAAGATATGAAGATTACTTCTAATTTAACAGATGTATATCCTACAAAACTTGAAGAAGGACATATATCTCTTACTAAGAGAAAATTAGCTATTTATATGGGTAAAACTTTAGAGGACAATGTTGTTAAAAATATCTTAGAAAGAATTGGTTTCCAAGTTGAAATAAAAGATGATACATATGAAGTAGTAGTTCCAACTTTTAGACATAGTAAAGATGTTAATATTGAAGAAGACTTAATTGAAGAAGTATCAAGATTCTATGGCCTTGAGAACTTTGGACCTAGTCCTCTTTGTTTGGAACTTAGTTCTAAAGAACAAGATAAAGTTTATAATGAAGAATATGAAGTTAAGTATCTTCTTGCTAATAAATATGACATGAATGAAGTACATAGCTATATTTGGTATGATACTAATATGCTTAAACAACTAGGAGTTCAAAAAGATGGAGTTAAACTATTAGGCAAAGAACAAAATAATATATTAAGAGATGATCTACCATTTTCTTTATTAAATATTATTAATAATAATTTAAAAAACTTTAATGCTTTAAGGGTTTTTGAAATAGCTACTACTATAGTAAATAATCAAAATGAACGCCATTTAGCGGTTATTTATGCTGATGATGAAAAGAATATCGAAAGAGTATATAATGAAGCTAAAAACACTATTAAAACTATATTTAATAACCTTAAAAATTTAAATGTGGTATTTAAAGATAGTGCTTTAGAAAAAGATTATTATGTTAATACTTTAGGTAAAACGATTATGGTAAATGATATAGCTTTAGGATCACTAAATGTTTTAAATAAAGCATGTACTAATAAAATTGCTAAAAAGAAAGTCATTATTATGATTGATATTGACTTTGATAAATATGTTAATTTAGAAGTTCCTGATATTAAAGTAAAAGAAATAAGTAAATATCCTTGTGTTAATTTAGATTATACAATTGTAGCTAAAAAAGATACTAAATATTCTTACATAAGTGAAGTTATCTCTTCCTTTAAAAATAAATTTATTAATTCTTCTCATTTAGTAGGAGTATATGAAGATGATAAAAATAAAAAGTACACTATTTCATTTAATGTAGGATCTAATGAGAAAACTTTAACTCAAGAAGATTTAACAAAGTTTAAAGATAAGTTTATTAATCATATAAAAGAAAATGCTTTAGAAATAATTGAATAGTTTTGACAAAATAGCCCTTTATGATATAATAGAAACATAAGTTATCGCAGTATAGGGGAAGGGTGATAATATGGCTAAGGCTTTGGCTTTAACTAAAGAGAACATTGTCTTAAGTGCAGTAAAACTAATTAATGAAGAGGGATACTTAGCGCTTAATGCTAGAAGCTTAGCTAAAAAAATTGGCATATCAACTAAACCATTATACAGAATATACAAAAACATGGATGAGATTAAAGCTGATGTAATCGCGGAAATCTATCGTCAATATGATGAATTTATAAATAGCAAAATAGATAGTAAAAAAGCTTTGCTTACATTATGCATCTCTTATGTTGATTTTGCTAACAACTATAAAAATTTGTTTTGCAGTTTATTTTTATCTAATAATTTAAAGTGGCAAAAAATCGAAGATGTATTTGATGAAAAATGGAATCAATCTACCATAATTAATATGGTAAATAAACATGGATATACTTTTGAAGAAGCTAAGGAATTGTTTTTACACATGTGGTTATATTCAAATGGCCTTGCAACTTTACTTGCCACAAATCAAATAAAGCTCGATGAAAATGCGGTAACCGTTAGATTAGTTAAAATATATAAAAGTCTTGTTAAATAGATATTTTTAACCATGATAATTTTAAGGAGGTTATAATGAAAAAACTTATTTTAAACTTGATTTGCTTTTTAACGCTTATTATATTTATACCAACAGTTAGTGCTGCTGAGGAAAATAATGCTAAGGAACCTGTAAATGTATATATGTTTACTCGAGAAGCCTGTTCTCACTGCGAAGAAGCAGAAGAATACTTTGCTGAGTTATCTACTGATGAAGAATATGGCGACTTATTTCGTTTAAACATTTTAGAAGTTTATGATGTAAGTTGGAACATTGTTAATGAAGATTATTATGATATTCTTATGGAACTATCTAGATATGAAACTGTTCATTATAGTGGAACACCTTACATTATTGTAGGTGAGGAGGTATTTGATGGTTTTACCTCTAGTTATGATAAAGCTATTAAAGCCGAAATAAAAAGGTGTTATGATGATGGCTACTTAGATCCAGTTGTTAATTTAGATATTCTTAAAGATAGAAAAAATGATGAAGACAAGGGTATTAAAATCTTTATTAATATTGTAGCTATTACCATTGTAGTAGGAGTTGTAGCATCACTAATTGTTATCAATTTACCAAAGAAAAAAACTAATAAGTTAGAACCAAAAAGCAAATTAAAAAATAATAAAAATTAAAGAAAAAAGTAAATTACACTGAGCAATTGAAATGGTAAAGTAAAAGTAGACACAAAAAAAGAAAGTGATCTACTTTTATTTTGTTATAATCAAATAAGAAAGGA
>CANQFJ010000019.1 GCA_947598485.1 uncultured Bacilli bacterium
TGTTGGAAGATTTAGAAATGGAATATTTTAAAATATTTAATGAATTTCCAAATATATTTAACTGGGTTGATGTAACAAACATAAAATTCATAATAAAGCTATTAATATTTGGCAAAGAAAAAAGCGCTTATTTAGCACTTTTACGAGTTTCTTTCTTAGTTTCTTTAGTCTTTTTAACAGATGTTTTAACTTTCTTTTCTGTATCTTTTTCCTTTTCTTTTTCTTTACCTTTTGGCTTAGGTAAAGCATCTTTTCTAGATAAATTAAGACGTCCACGGTTATCATAGCCAAGAGATTTAACAACTATTTCATCGCCAACTTTAAATAAATCACTAGGTTTTTCGACTCTTTTATGATCAAGTTGTGATACATGAACTAAGCCTTCACAACCTGGCCATAATTCAACGAAGCAACCAAAGTCCTCGACTTTAACAACTTTACCAGTGTATATTTCTCCCTCGACTACTTCTTTAACAATGTCTTCAATCATTGCCCGAGCTTTATTAATAATATTCATATCGCTATGATAAAGAATTACTCGACCATCATCTTCAATATCAATTTTAACAGCGTCCTTATCATTAACAGAAGAAACACCTGAAGATTCAAGAATAATCTTAGTTATCATATCTCCACCCTTACCTATGACATCTTTAATCTTTTCAGGGTCGATGTTAAATGTTACAACTTTTGGAGCATATGGTGATAATTCTTCGCGTGGAGCTTTAATACGATCGGTCATTACATCAAGAATTTTTAAACGAGCCTTTTTTGCTTCGTCTAAAGCTTCTTTTAGGATGGCTTTTGTAACACCTTTAATTTTAATATCCATTTGTAAAGCCGTAATTCCGTCTTTAGTACCCGCAACTTTAAAGTCCATATCTCCCATATGATCTTCAAGGCCTTGAATATCAGTTAAAATAGTGTATTTTTTACCATTGGAGATTAATCCCATTGCTATGCCGGCAACAGGCGCCTTGATTGGAACGCCCGCAGCCATAAGAGATAAACATCCACTACAGATAGTAGCTTGACTAGATGAACCATTACTTTCTAAAACCTCAGATACAACTCGAATTGTATATGGGAATTCTTCTTCTGAAGGAATTACTTGAAGTAAAGCTCTTTCGCCCAAGGCACCATGACCTATCTCTCTTCTTCCTGGGCTTCCATATCTTCCTATTTCGCCAACACAGAAATTAGGGAAATTATAATGAAGCATAAACCTTTTGGTATCTTCAATTCCTAAACCATCAAGAATTTGATGATCAGAAAGAGGCCCTAAAGTAGTAGTAGCAAGTACTTGAGTTTCTCCTCTTGAAAAAAGCGCAGACCCATGCGTACGAGGTAAAAGATCTACATCAGCAAATAAAGGTCTTATTTCATCCATCTTTCGGCCATCAGGACGAATGTGTTTTTCAATAATAAGTCTTCTTACTTCACCAGCTTCGATATTAAGAAGGGTCTTATCAACATCTTGCATTAATTTATCGAAGTTATCTCGATCAGCATATATTTCACTAAAATATTTAATTGTATTAGCTTTAATTTCATCAATACGATCATATTTTTGAATTTTGTCTTTAATTTGAATAGCATCAAGCATATCTTTTTGCGCGAACTCTTCAACAGCTTTAACAACTTCTTCATCGAGTATCGCAGGCTCTAATACTTGTTTTTCTTTACCTATTTCGCGAATAATTTTAGCTTGGAATTTACATAATTCTTTAACATTTTCATGAGCAAACATTAAAGCTTCAAGCATTTGCTTTTCTGATAATTCTTTAGCCCCAGCTTCAACCATACAAATAGCTTCTTCTGTTCCTGCAACAGTTAAAGCAAGAGGTGATTTTTCAGCTTCTTTAGTCGTAGGATTGATAATAAATTTACCATCTTCGTTCATCCCTACCATAACGCCAGATACTGGTGTATCAAAAGGAATATCAGATATACCTAAACATAAAGATGTGCCAAATAATGCTGCCATTTCGGGGCTATTATCTTGATCAACTGATAAAACTGTATTAACTACTTGAATTTCGTTTCTTATTCTTTCATCAAACATAGGTCTTATAGGTCTATCTATAAGTCTAGCCGCTAAAGTAGCCGCATCAGTAGGTCTTCCCTCTCTTTTAACAAAACCGCCAGGTATTTTACCTACTGAGTATAATTTTTCTTGATATAAAACTTGAAGTGGGAAGAAATCTTGAGATACAGGAGTTTTACCCATAACACACACTGATAGTACAACTGTATCACCATATCTTACAAGGACGCTACCATTAGCTTGTTTAGCAAGCTCACCAGTTTCAATTACTAAGTCTCTTCCTAAAAAGTTTAATTTAAATTCTCTTTTCATACTTATCCTTTCATAAAATAAAAAGACACTAAAAAGTTAGTGCCTATTTTCTTAAATTTAGTTTTTTAATTAATTCTCTATAACTCTTAACATCATTATCTTTAAGATATTCAAGTAGTTTTTTTCTTCTTCCTACTTTCATTAAAAGACCACGCTTAGAGTGAAAATCATGAATATGGGTATTTAAATGTTCAGTAAGTTCATTAATTTCATGAGTTAAAATTGCTACTTGGACTTCTACAGAGCCACAATCTTTTTCATTTTTACCATATTCTTTAATAATTTTAGATTTAACATCTTTAGTTAAAGCCATTTTATAAGTCCTCCTTTTTTCTATTATCCGTTTTAACTGAGTAAGGATTTCGGAGAAAGTCCAAACTAAGTAAAAACATCTTTATAATTATATTACATTTATTTTAAAAATGCAATTAAAATCCAATAAATGCTAAATATAGCAAAAATAAGACAAATATACCCAAGATAATTGAACCATTTAAATTGTCTTGTTTATTAGTTACTTCAGGAATTCCTACTGCCATGGCCGCTAAATAACCGCCGATAAGACCTCCAATATGGCATGATGCATCAATACCTGGTAAAAAGCTCATAATAAGGTTAACAACTATAACAGGCATAAGTCTAGTTAATAAACTATCCCTAAAATATAATCTAAATTTCATACCGAAATATACTAAAGCTCCTAATATACCAAAAATAGCACCTGAAGCCCCTACTGACATGTTTTGAGGATTAAGTCCAGCACTTAATAAGCCTCCGCATATAGCGCTAACTAAGTAAATGAAAGCAAAACGGCCAGTACCATATCTTGCTTCTGTCTGAGGGCCAATTATAAATAGTGAGTACATATTCATAATAATGTGCATCCATCCACCGTGTAAGAAAGCATAAGAAATTAAACGCCACGATTGGGATAAACTATAAACTATATTGTTTAAGCCATTTTGCAAATATAAACCACTATTGGCTCCTAACATGCCTAAAACTTCGACTGTCTTGCTGCCACTAAAGTTACCTTTTAACAAAACAAACTCAGCAACAAACATTATAAGGCAAGCTATGATTACAAAATATGTAAACCAACACTTCTTACCACTAAAAATCCGTTTATATTTTTCATTTTCCTTTTCGGTTCTAGCATTAATGTCATTTGTAACATTATAAAGAAGTTCTAAACCATCTTCAGTAGTATATATATTATTACGAAGATTAGGAAAAACCTCTAATAAGTCTTTATTGTTCTCAACATCTTTTAAATCTTTTACTGTTAAATTATCAACGTTTTTAAGCCCTTCTTCATTTATATCAGGTTCTTCATTTAAGTTAATATTTAAAGCATTAATAGACAAAGACATAGTCTTTCTTTTAATTTGTCTTAATATTCCTTTGATACGAAATTGATCAAACTTAAATTGTTCATTATTAAAAATACGATTACTATTAATGCGAATTACACGATATGGGCCATCAAGTTTTTCTAGCCATATTTCATCTCGTACTCCTTGGACAAAAATCGGCGAATAATTCTCTTTAGTAATAAAATAATGTACTAAACTCATAAGAATTTGATCTTCTTTGCGTAAATTCATAAACGTTTTCCTTCCTTTGTTATTATAACATACAACCCTAAGTTATAAAACATAAAATTATAACCTATAGTGAAGCGATAAACTCCGCCATTTCTTTTGGCATCTGTGCAGTAAAATCTAGTTTTTGATGCGTAATTGGATGCGTAAATTCAATTCTTGAAGAATGAAGAAATTGGCCAAATTCACTAGCTTTTTTATCAGCATAAACAGGGTCATTATAAACTGGATAACCAATATATTTCATATGAACTCTTATTTGATGGGTTCTACCTGTTTCTAAGTTAAGACTAACTAAAGTATAGCCCTTATATCTTTTTAAAACTTTAAGATGGGTTATAGCTTTTTTACCACCCTCAAAGACTCCCATCTTATTAAAATTAGTGCTATCTCTTTTAATGGGAGCATCGATTGTAGCGTTATCATATGGAAGTTCACCAACTAAAAGAGCTATATATGTTCTTTTAATAGTATGCATTTTAAACATATCTGCTAGAGCTTCATGAGCTTTATTGTTTTTGGCTACTACCATCAGACCCGAAGTATCTTTATCAAGGCGATGGACAATGCCGACCCTTGCAAGACCATTAACATCACTTAATTCATTAGTATAAGCCATTAGTCCATTTACTAGAGTATGAGAATAATTACCACTTCCAGGATGCACCACTAAGCCGGAAGGCTTATTAATAATCATTAAGTCTTTATCTTCATAAACAATATCAATATCCATCTTTTCGGGAATTATATCAGTATCAATATTAAAGCTTTCATCTAAGTCAATTTCATCATTAGCTCTTGGTTTATAACTACCTTTTTTAATTTCATCATTGACAAGAATAAAACCATTATCAAGCATTTTGGTAATAAGTGCTCGTGAAAATTCGGTATTCAAACTTAAATATTTATCTAACCGTTCATCACTATTTTCTTTTACTACTATTTTCATTATCTTCCCCTAAATAAATACTCCACATTAATAAGAGTACTCCAATAAAAACAAAACTATCAGCAATATTAAAAATGGGATAATCATAATTAAAAATCATAATATCAATAAAGTCAATAACATGACCATATATTATCCTATCTATTAAGTTGCCAAATAATCCTCCGAATATTAAAGAAAAAGCTAAAGTATTTTTTTTATCATATTTAAATTTACGCATATAAAATAGTAAAAAAAGAAAAATAACTATTGATATTATAATTACTAATGCCGGTTTATCAGAAAGCATAGACCATGCCACCCCAGTATTATAGCTTTTGGTTATGTAAATAAACCGGTCTGCAATCATATAAGTGGTATTAAGTGGCAAAACTTTATCTATGATAATTTTACTTGTTTGATCCACTATTAAAAATAGCATTGTAAAAAGTGCTACTTTCTTCTTCATATCTAATTTAGACCATATTTTTTTTACATTATTCATACTACATAATTATATAATACTTTTTAGACTCTAACAAGTATAACATCCTTACCAATTTTTTCAATATCAGTATATTTAAAAGTAATTTCTTCTTTCTTAAAACTTCTTTGAAATAGTTTTCTATTTTCAACTACAAAAGAGATAATCTGCCCATTATCTCCAATCTCAATATCAATAACATGGCCGTAATTTAGACCAGTTTTCATTGATATAATATCTTTATCTTGTAGTTCTGATAAATACATATTCATACTTAATTATATTAATATAAAAATTAAAAGATTACTTTTAGCTTTCTACTTTATAAGGTTTTGCCTTTGTACCTTCTCCACCAATTATCTTTACATTTTCATTAAGATAAAAAACCGGACGAATACCATTGGCAAGGTTATTAACAGGATAACCAGTTATTCGGCCTGTGCTTTCAACATAAAAAGCGATATTAGAAGTATTACCAGAATTACGAGATATAGTCCATTCATTTATAGCATTATATAACCAATTATTTTCACGGTTTATTTGGCCCCAATAGCAAGTATTATCATCATTAGACTGGCAATGTAATTTATTAGGCCAATTTTCATTGCTTGATGCAAACCCGTAATCATGGACATACATTAGGCCAATTTTAGCCCTAACTTGGGTATTTTTACCACTACCTGTCATCTCCATTTGATAAGCATTTTGAGAAGTTGACATTAAACCCGAGTAAGTGCTATCAGTTCCTCCTCCAACATTCCATAATACTTCTTCAATCATATCACTCCATGAGTTTTTTAAGTTGCTATTTAAAAACTTATTGTTTAAAGCTTTATATATTGTACTATTTTCCCATGTATTATCTAAATTTTCGTTCCATTTAAAGCTATCTATTTTCTCTGGAGAATCCTCAACCCTTACTAGATTTTTATAGCTATTATTAAACCCCTTGCTTTCGGATGCAACTTTTAATTCATCAGAAGTTAAATACTCTGCCTTTATTACTTTAACTAAAAATTTTTGCGTACCATCTGTTAATTGAACAGGCACTAAGCCAATAATACGATATTTATTCCCCGTAGGGCAAACCTTGCTTAATCCCTGATTATACTCTTCACTACCTGCGCCAAAACAAATATAATTATCAGGCATATTGCCAGAATATCTATATCCACCATCTTTAGCGCCACTTTCAAGTTCATCACTATGTCTTAAAAGTTCACCATCGCCAACATCTTTTTTGCTTTTTTCGCCTAAATTTTGTATACAATTCAGCAAATTACCATCTTTAGGGCATACATCTAAAAGAGTTGGTATTCTAAAAAGTAATGTACAATTACTCTCCTGCTTGTCAGTTAAAATAACCTCTTTTGCATTATCATCCCAATATAAATGGTCAAAGTCATTGTTATTATTACAAGAGCTATTATTTATATCTAAAACATAATCCCTATAATCCTCACTCAACCAATCATCAAAAGTTCCCTTTATATTGCCATTTTCCGTTTCAAATAAATAAGCAATTTTCTTAGTGCTAAGACTATTTATAGTTTTATTTTGTTTTGACATAAATAATATTAAAGACATTATTATCATTAAAATAAATATCATTGAGATTAATATTATTTTTTTCATGTTATCTCCATATTAATATTATCTTTATAAATATTATAGCAAATTAAAAATACATAATTATAAAAATATTAAATATTTACATTTTTAATATTTTAAGTAGAATATTTCATAAAAAAACAAAAGGTATTAAATTAACCTTCTGCTTTAAATAAATTATTCTAATTACTCTTCAGTGGCTATTTTTTTAGTATTTTTAGTATTAACATTTTTTCTGCTTATAAATAATATAATTTCTTTAATTATAGCTATACAAGGTGTTGCTATTACCATACCCAAAATACCAAAGAAGTGTGCAAATACTAATAAACCAACGATTATAACAACCGGATTCAATTGCATAGCTTTACTCATAACTAAAGGTTGTAAAACATAACTTTCAATAAATTGAACAATCGCCGCGATAATTAAAGTACCAACACCAATAATTGGTCCTTGCGTAAATCCTACGATAGTTGCTGCTGCTCCACCTATATATGGGCCAATATATGGTATTAAATCTGTAATACCACAGAACAAACCAAATAATACGGAACTATTAAGACCAATAACCATGAAACCAATCGTATCAAACACAAATACAATAAAAGCAACAAATAAAGTACCATTAATTACTTTTCGAGCTTCAGATCCAATTCTTTGGAATAAATGAACATAATCATCGTGATTCTTCTTAGGTAATATTTTATAGAAACTTTTAGTTATGTTATCAAAATCAATAAGCATATAAAGACCAATAATTAAGCTCATAACAATAACACCAACGGCCGATACCAAGCCTTTAACAATATCAATTATATGACCAGGTAAATTATTAGCAATACTTAAAGTAAAATCTTTAATAGAGCTTACTAGGCCATCTTTAATGGAAGTTACATCAACACCCTTAATATCAATTTTATTTATTAAATTGGTAGCCCATTTAGTAATATCAGGGATTACTTTAGTAATATATTCAGCAAATTCACTAACTTGTTCATATAATATTGGAACAAAGAAATAAAAGAAGAAAGCTAACACAACAATAATTATAATAAAAATTAAAATAGCACTTACAACTTTATTAAATCTTTTATTGACTAGTTTTTTGTGCAAGGGATAAAAAAGCCAAGCAATTATAAAACCAATAAATAATGGTGATATAACACCAAGAATACCTTCAATCGCAGGAAATAAACTGGCTTGTTTACAAATTAAGAATACAACTAAAACGATTGAAATAATTAGCATAATATAAAATACTCTTAAAATATTTTTAGATAAATGAATTAATTCATTTAAACTTCTTTTATCAACTTCTTGGGTCTTTTTCATTTCATCACCTAAAATCCTCTACCAACATTATATATATTATTTAAATTATATTCAAGAAAGACAAAAATAAAAAACATCTATTTTACTTACAGTTTTCATATAAATAAAAATAGATGTTTCTAATTGTTTCATAATCTAAATTAAATAAGATTTGCAAAATGATATTTATATGGCCATTTTTAATAGCCTCTTTTAATTCATTAATATTATCGTTTGTATACTTTAAATAGATATTTACAAATTTATTCATAATCTGTTTGTTCTTAATATTATCTAGTAAAAAAGTATCCATGCTCATATTTACATCTTTTGTAAATAATTTATAGCGATATTTATTTTCGTTAATAACACATAGATTTCCTTCAAGATAATCATCGGTTACTAAATTATTTTCTTTAATCATATCTTTTATTTCATCAGACGTATATTTACGAGTAAACTCATCAATATTTTGTAATGAGGAATAAATATGACTATTATCACGTGCTATTATATTAATATTAATAGGCATAAAGTCCTTAGGCCTTTTTTCAAGAACAAGGAAATAATTCATAAACATCTACCTCCTTTACAGGAGAAAAATCATATCAAATATTTATTCTAAAGTCAATTATTTTTTAACGCCTTTGGTTCCGTTAAAGCTTTCTAAAACGTTAGTTTCAAAAGATGAAAGTTTTTTATTCTTATTTTGGAATTTTTTTATACCAATATTTATCACTCTATCTAATAATTCCTTATATTCTACATTTTTACTTTTCCATAAATAAAAGGCTAAAGAACCTGGAATGATATTAAGTTCATTTAAATATAGTTTATTACTTTTTTTATCAAGCATAAAATCAATACGTACTACACCCGAAATATTTAAAGCTTTTGCAGCTTTTAAAGCCATATCTTCCATTTCTTTTTGAATGTTTTTATCGATATCGGCAGGAATTTTACGACCTGTAGATGCCATGCCTTTGCTTGCTCCTTTAGCTCCACTCATATATTTGTCTTGATAAGAAAGGATTTCATCTTTACCATAAACTTCCTCAATATCTGATAGTTCATAGGAAGAGTTATCTCCTAAAACAGAAATATTTAGCTCTTTTAAGTCAACAACTACTTCTTCAACTAATATTTTTTCATCGTATTCTAAAGCTTCTTCTATCTTAGCTATCAATTCTTCTTTATTATGAGCTACACCTATACCAACACTACTTCCTTGACGAGCAGGTTTAATAATTAAAGGAAAAGGCAATTCCATAACATTAGCTAATACTTTTTCTTGATCTTTTAAATAATCACTTTCATAAAAGTAACGATATTCACAAACTCTAACGCCTGATTCTTTTAAAACCATTTTTTGTAGTATTTTATCTTGTCCAATTGCCGAAGCATAAATATCGCTTTCACAATATGGTACGCCTAGCATTTCTAAATAACCGGCAATTGTACCATCTTCCGTATTATAACCATGTAAAATAGGAAAGATAACATCAATATTTTTTATAACCTTAAAAGGAAATGAATCTTTAATTAATACTAGTTCACCATTTTTCTTAGTAAGTAACACTTCCGTACCCATTTTCATAGCACTACTTAGATTTTTAAAATTCTCTACTTTCTTGTAGTCCTCACTATAATATAATTTACTATCTTTAGATAAATATATAGGAATAACATTATATTTGTCTTTATCCATATTATTTATAGCTTGCACAGCAGATATAATACTTATCTCATGCTCAGTAGAATTTCCTCCGAAGATTACCCCAATATTTAATTTCATAATTATTTCTCCTCCATATAACTATCTGGTAAATCGTTTTCAAATAAAACGGTTATACTTTTATTAACATTATTTTTCTTTACTTCATCAAAAGCTTCAGTAAAGGAATTTTTTACCTTTATATTCTCTTTATTGTACTTTTCTTCAATTAAACCATCATATATTGGTTTTGTTTGTTTAGGGCCAATAAGATAAACCTCATCAGCAACTTTAGCTATTTGTTTGCCAAAATTTTTATTAAGGGCTTCTTGGCTTTTACCCATTTCAATCATGCCTGGCGTAATAATAATTTTTTTGTTTTCCATAAGACTCAGAACTTCAAGAGCATTTTTAGCCCCTTCAGGATTCGCATTAAATGAATCATCTATAATAGTCATATTACCAAGATTCTTTATTTCCAAACGATGGGATATCGGCTTAATTTCTTTTACCCCTTTTATTAAAGCTTTATCATCAACATTCAAGGCCTTTGCTAAAGCACACGCGGCTAATATATTATATATATTTTTATTACCTAACAATATGGTTTCTACTTCAATAGCTTTCTTTTCCTTTTTAAAGAATACTTTAAAAGATGTCCCCTTAGAGGTTACCTTAATGTCTTTAGCCATAACATCAGCATCATTTTTAATGCCTATCCATATAACTTTAACTTGATTTTTTAAATTATAACTAGTTTGATATATATCATCTTTATTGAGAACTGCTATACCATCTTTTGGTAAAGATTCAATTAACTCAAACTTAGTTTTTTGAATATTTTCAAGACTTTTAAAGGTTTCTAAATGAGCAGGCCCAATCGAAGTTAAAATACCATATTTAGGATGTACCAAATCACATAGTTCTTTGATTTCACCAACTTTTTTAGCCCCCATCTCACTGATAAAGTAATCATTGAAAATAGTTTTTTCCCTATTAATAGTTAGTAATAATCCATTTGGGGTATTAAAAGATGCAGGTGTATAAAAGCCTTTGTACGTAGTATTTAATATAGTGTTTAAAATCATTTTGGTACTAGTTTTACCAAATGATCCTGTTATACCTATAACATTTAAATTAGGCATTTTATTAAGCTTTATTAAAGCTTCTTTTTTATAATGATTAAAAATAAGTTTTTCCACAGGGCTTAGAAGCCAAATAACTAAAATTAAAATATATGGATTAAATGCTATATACATTAAAACTGCTCCCGTGTATGAAATGGTTTCTTTAATAAGATAGTACATAACTAACTCATAGATAATATATAGTAAATAATCTATAGCCATTATTCTTTTAACTCTTGATGTTATTTTAAGAGGTAACTTCTTACTATGAGATTTATATATTCTAAAAAATGAGAAGATAAGTATTAGCATGGCTAAAATGTAAAAAAGCAAAATATATAAAGGAAAACTTTCATAAATAATTAGTAAAAAAGAAAAGACTAACATAAAAATATATATGCTAGCATACTTGTATAAAACATCATCATTAATAAAATGAAAATATTTTCTATTTTCATTATAACTATTTTGTTGAAGCATTAAAATGTAATACAGAGATGATACAAAAAGCAAAATATTAGAAAGAAGAATAACTATTACCAAGTTCACACTATCACCTTCCTATTCCCAAAAATTATTAAGAATTGCTATAGTATCATTTAGCTTTTCAAGATAAGCGTAATGATGGGCATTTTCATATTCAATAAGACCACAATCGGCAATGAGATTTTCAAGACACCTAGCTTCTTCTATTGGTACATCTTTATCTTCTTTGCCATAGATAAGAAGCACAGGAGCCGTAATCGCTTTAGCATAATTACTTAAATCTTCATTAACCACTTTAACAAGCGTTCCCCTTGTTATCTCACTTGCATTTTTATAATCAGATGACCCCCATTTGTTTCTTAAATAACTGGCAAAAGATCTAAATAATTTAAATTTTTTAATAAACTTATAAATTCTAACTTTAATACTAGCCTTTCTTTTACCAGGTCTAAATGGTGAAGAAAGAAGGACTACTTTACTTGCTCCATATTTCGCAGCATAACATATAGCAATACGTCCTCCAAAAGAATGTCCAATTAAAATAGGCTCTTTAATATTTAAACTTTTTAATAAATCATTAACTTTTTTAGCATAATCCTCAACCGTCCATGGCTCTGGAGGCTCTGGGGTTTTACCGAAGCCAGGCAAATCAATATTAATAATTCTAAATCTGCCTGCAAAAGGCCTACCTAACATATCCATCATTTCAACGTTTTGGCCCCAACCATGAAGTAAGACAATGACACCTTCGATATTAGTCCCATAATCTAAATAATTAATATCTTTTATATTCATAAGTTTCACTTCCGTTTTAACTTTCAAAGAAATTATACCATATTTATCTAAAAAGAACATCATATATTTCGCTAAAGCTACTTACCAGCTTTATGTCAATATCATTAAAGACATTCATAGGTACATCGGCAAGATCTAGTTCATTAGCTCTTGGAATATACACCGTCTTTATTCCTTTTAAAGAGGCTTCAATTAACTTTTCTTTTAAACCTCCAATTGGTAAAATATCTCCTTTTAAGGTTATTTCTCCCGTAAAGCCAATATTACCATCAATGACACGGTTTAAAAAGCAGGACAACATTGCAACGGTAATAGATACTCCGGCCGATGGTCCATCCTTTTTTTGAGCATTAGATATGAAGTGGATATTAATGTCATAATCATTAACATTAACATCATAGGTTGAACCAATATAACCTTGGGCTACCTTAGCACTTTCTTGTAATATATCTCCTGCACTACCTGTGATGGTTATTTTGCCCGTTCCTTTATGTTTGGATACTTCTACATGGGAGATTAGCCCACCTACAGTAGTATATGCTAAAGTATTAGTAATGCCATAATCTCTAATTTTTGGTAAATATTCATCCAAAGGTTTACCTAAATATTTAGCTGCTAAATTAGTAGTAATGCTCTTATAGTCTTTTTCATAAACACATACTTTTCGCACTAGTTTTTCGAGTACACGTTTAAGCTCTCTAACGCCCGCCTCTTTTGTATAGTTATGAACAATATATTCAATAACATCTTTATTTACTTTTAAATCACTTTTATATTCATCTAAAATATTCTTTAAAATATAATTACGGGCAATATCAATTTTCTCATAGACTGTATAACTACCTAGAGTAATAACTTCAAGTCTATCTAATAAAGTCGCAGGAATAGTATTTATATCATTAGCAGTCAAGATAAACATAACATGTGATAAATCAAATGCTTCCTCAATATAATTATCAACGAAAAATTTATTTTGCGTTTCATCCAAGATTTCAAGCATAGTAGAAGCTGGATCACCTTTATAATCCTTAACCATCTTATCAACTTCATCAATAAGTAAAACAGGATTATTGGCCTTACACTTTATAATAGCTTGAATTATTTTTCCAGGAGCAGCACCAAGATAAGTACGACGAGATCCTATAAGCTCCGTAGAATCATTTAAACCGCCTACGCTTATCTTAAAAAACTCACGATTTAAAGCTTTAGCAATCGACATCGCAATAGAAGTTTTACCCACTCCTGGAGGACCTAAAAGGCATATTACAGGTGCTTTAAGCGATGGATTAATACTTTTTAAATGAGCATATTCAATGATACGATCTTTGACTTCTTTTAAGCCATAGTGAGTAGAATTTAATACTTCCTCAATCTTCTTAGTGTCTAGATTTTCCTTAGAAAATTTCCGCCATGGTAAAGATAAAACCGTATCTAAATAATTCTTAATAACGGAGCTTTCAGGGCTATATTCTGAAGAATTAGCATATTTTTTTACTTCATTTAATAACTTTTCTTTAGTTTTATCATCAAAATTTAGACTATTAATATCATTTTCTAATGACTCTATCTCTTCTTCTTTGGTGTTTCCTAAAGCTTTATTTATTTCTTTTAATTTTTCTTTTAATAAATATTCCCTTTGACCATTTTCTAAATTTTCTTGAAGTTTTTCTTCAAGCTCTTTATCAAGCATTGCAAAGCTTATCTCTCCTTGCAAATCTTCGATTAACATCGTAGCTCTAGTTAAAGGATTAATACACTCCATATATTCAAGCTTTTTAGCAAAGGTATTTGGCATGAATGTCGTAATCATATCAGTAATAGTGTCTAAATCACTTGTTTCATCTATACCATTTAAAATACTATTTGATATGCTTTTATTTGTATCAATATATTCCTTCAAAGAAGATATTAATTTTCTTTGGACTGCGGTTTTTCTTACAGCATCAAATTTAGGAAGTTCAACCTCCACACACGAACATTTTAGTATACCTGTCGAATAATTTTGAAAATACTTTTCAATTTTTACCCGTTGGATACCTTTTAAAATTATTCTTAAATTACCCGAAGATAATTCAATTTTGCTTTTAATTTTAGCAATTACCCCAATAGAGGGTAGATCCTCAAAAGAAGGATCGGATTCCAAAGGATTTTTGGGAGCAATAACTAATACCCTATTATCATTATTTTTACTCGCTGACTTAATAATTTTTTTACTCATGTCATTACTAAGATCGATTTTAATTTCTTGACTAGGAAGGATTACAAGTTCATTTAAGATAAATACGGGTATATGGTTCATAAGCGTCCCTCCAAATTTAAGAATTATTATAATTTTTATTTAAAGATAAGTAAATAAATTTGACAAAATTTTACTAATTAAAATCATAAAAAAAGAAGATAGCTAAATCTCCCTTAAATTAGCATGCCTTTTCATTTTAGATATTGTTAAAATTATTAATTATTTTATTCATCATCATTCTTATTTTTAAACTGTAATATAATTGGTGTACCTTCCAAATCGAAATTTTTTCTTATCTCATTTTCCAAATATCTTTCGTAAGAAAAGTGAACTAGCTTTTTATTATTAACTTCAAAAGTAATCTTCGGAGGCATATAACCAGTTTGATGAGCAAAATATATTTTAAGTCTTTTGCCTTTATATGATGGTGGCATGTGCATTGCTTGTGCTTCCAAGATAACATCATTTAAAAGTGATGTTGGCAGCATTTGAATGGTATTATCATAGGCTTTTATTATCGCATCCATTAAATCTTTTAGCCGTTTATGTGTTTTAGCAGAAACATAAACAACTTTGGCAAAACGGGCAAATTGGAAATTATTTTCCATTTCTTTTTGCCAATTTTTAATTTCTTCATTAGGATTATCTATTAAATCCCATTTATTAACTGCGATAACCACTGCTTTGCCAGATTCTAAAGCATAGGATAATATATGTTTATCATGCTCTAAAATCCCCGTGCCTGCATCAATAACAAGAACACAAACATCGCTTCGATCAATAGCTTTCAAACTCCGTAAAAAACTATATTTTTCAACATCTTCATAAATACGTCCTTTTTTGCGCATACCGGCAGTATCAATTAAAGTATACTCTTCACCATTATATTTAAATTTAGTATCAATAGCATCTAAAGTAGTACCTGATACGTCAGATACAATTAAACGCTCTTCATTTAATAAAGCATTAATTAAACTGCTTTTGCCAACATTAGGTCGTCCTAAAAAACAAAACTTTAGCGATTTATCATCACTAAGTTCTTCTTCCGGTAAGTTTTCACATATCATATCTAAAAGTTTATTAATACCTATACCATGTTCAGCCGATAAAGAAATTACATTTTCAAAGCCTAATTCATAAAAAGCATAAATATTTTCTTGTCTTTTTTCATTATCTAATTTATTAACTACCAAAAAAACCTTTTTATTAGCTTTATGCAACATGCTTTGAATCATTTTATCTTCATTGTCAATTTCTTTAAGGCCATCAGTAACAAATAAAATAATATCAGCTTCATCAATTGCTAAAGTAGCTTGCATTAAAATATCTTTAGCAAATGTACCATTTTCTAGGGTAATACCTCCCGTATCAATTAATCTAAAAGCTTTACCTTTATAAGTTACTGTTCCATAAATACGATCTCTTGTAACTCCGGGCGTATCTAAAATAATCGCCTTTTTTTCTTTTATGAGGCGATTAAATATGGTACTTTTCCCAACATTTGGTTTTCCTATTAAACAAACTGTTTGCATACATCCCCCTTAATCAGTAACACAATAATTATTAGTTTCACTATATTCACAATTAGTCCAAGTACAAGAGTCTCCAGTACATTTTGATTTAACACAACTTGTTTCATTTAAAATTTTTTTATTATTATCTTTACTAATAGGAATACAAGCATACACTCTATTGTGTTCCATATAAATTTTTATAGTTAATTCATTAACAATAGTATCCTCAACAGGATTAGTAACAACAGCGCATCTTGTAACACCATCAGAACCTTTAGTTTCTTTTACACAATTAGTAACTAAACTTTTTTGTTCATATTCATCAGTTTGTAAATCATCAGTACTAATTAATTCTCTAACTTTTTTATAAACTACTTTAGATGCTACACCAGTGTCTGTGAGAAACAATTCTTTATTTCTTTCACCATATTTTTTAGCCGAAGATATAATTAAGTCTAGTTTAGTTTCAAACATATTTTTATTTAAGGCTCTTCTTACAGCCACGATACTTGATGACCCAATTAAAATAACAACTGCTAATATAACAATGACACATAATAATTCAACTAAAGTAAATCCCCTTTTATTCATTTTCCCTCCTATAAATATGAATTAATAATATTTAAGACTTCCTCTCTTCCCTTTTTAGTCATAATAGAAAAAGGAATAAAAGGATTATCATCAGTAAGTCCTAAAGTATCATTAATTAATTTATCTTGTTTAATTCGATTATTTTTAGTAACTTTATCATATTTAGTAGCAACGATAGTAATGTCAAGATTATAGTATTTTAAAAAGTCATACATTAATTTGTCATCTTCTGTAGGTTTATGACGATAATCTATTAGCATAAAGACTCTTTTAAGGTTTTGTCTTGTTTTAAGATATTCTTCAATCATTAACCCAAATTTCTTTTGTTTATCTTTATTAACAGCAGCATACCCATAACCAGGAACATCTACTAAATAAAAATTCTTATTAACTAAATAAAAATTTAACGTTTGAGTTTTACCGGGTTTGGAAGAAGCTCTAGCAAAATTTTTCCTTTCAATCAAAGAATTAATAAAGCTGCTTTTACCAACATTTGATCTTCCTACTAGTAAAAATTCAGCCCGATCTTCATCGGGATATTGACTAACTCTCACTGCGATAACAGGTTCATCAACTGATATAATTTCCATGTGTATCACCAAGTAAATTATATATTAATAAGGAAAAAATTGCAACTTACTTAAAATAACTAACTGAGATGTTGTTTTTTCGTTTTCCGTTATGCATAAAATTAAAATAATGACAAATAAATTTCCACCTAATACCGATCCTAATATTTTTGCTTTTACTGCAGCCATTATTGGAGCAATTGTTTCTGATGAATTTAATGCTCAAGAGTTAAACTCGATTGGTAACTGGTTCGAACTTTTAGGTCAATACTTTCTTACTTATGCAGCTCAAAAACAGCTTATTACAAGTAGACAAAGTAACAACAATAATAATCAATCTCATGATCTTGATTATATATTAAAAGCCATAAAAAAAATTGAAGCTGAGCTTGATGAAATTAATCGTAAATAGCTTCAACTTCAATTATTTGTTTATCTTCCAAGATCAGTTTTAAAGTAAGAGAACTATTATTATAGGTTGATTTACATTTAAAAGTATATCCTGATAAGCTTTCTGAATAAGAAGTGATAACATAATTATACTTTGGATCATTAATAATTATATTATAGGGAGGAAGAAACATCGTTTCATAAAGAATTGTTTCATAACCATTACAACTTACTCTTTGAAAGATTTCTTCTCCTTCTTCAGCTTTATCATAATTATTCCAAAGGGTCAAATCATCATAATTAACATAGCATTTATGATTGTAATATGTGGCTTTTAATGCAGGATTACCACTTATTTTATATTCATCAGTAAAAGTAAAATAATTTGTTATGTCGACTTTCTCATTGACATGTTTGAGTTCATTATAAAAATCTTGATAGGCTTTTAAATCATCTTTTCGAATGCCATCTGTATCGTTTTTTCCGGCATACAAATCAATAATCTTATTAGCAAAATTTAAATAATAATCTTCTTTGTTTCGATTATAAAAAACAATACTTATTATCCCTATTATTAATATAATTACTAAAATTATTATTTTCTTATTCATTATCCACCTGCTACCTTATACGTTCCCGCGGATATTCCATATAAGCTTTCAACCGCAGGAGTATATAAAGCATTAGAATAACTGGTATCATAAAAAGTCATATGTAAATGAGGTGCCCAGCCCACACTTGTTGCACTACCTGAGGCGGTTCCTACAAAGCCAATTAAGTCACCTTTAGAAATATGCCTATTGCATTTACCCGAAGAACAACGATAAATAATGCCAGACATATGGGTTAAAAACATAATGTTAATTCTTTTACCACCAACTACTGTAGGGTTACTTAATCTAATAGATACAGTATATGCAGTTTCATCACTACCCTTATTGACGGTATGGCCCCATTCGGAATACATTAATGTGCCATCAACAGGACTATAAATTGGGGTACCAAACACAGACATAATATCAATTGAAGTATGAACGTATGAGCCAGAATATTTACCATTTGCAGGTGTAACAGGGAAAATAAAGGTACCATTACCATAAGTCACATAATTAGTTAGTCTTGTAGGAATGCTAGCATAATTCTTTGGCCAGGCTCCTAAAGGCAAACCGGTTGCTGAATCCTTTGGAAAAATAAAGTTAGAAGTATTTACAAGTCCCCGGGATTGCCAATAATTTAAAGCGGCTGATGGATCTGGTTCACTAGTAAGTACTTGCCCAGGGCTAGCAGTAGCAGAACCTCCCGTCGAATACCCATAGACATTTAATTTGGCAGCTTCAGTAGGCTTGGTATTTTTTATAGCATCTTTTATAGCTTTATCAACACTTTCTAGCCTTTTCTCATAGTTGTTTTTTAAAGTACCATTATTTAATTTAGATACATAAAACTTAGCATCTTCATAATCATTTTTCTTCTTTGTGTCCTCTGCTCTTTCTACAGCATCAGCAGCATATAACTGATAAGTTTTAGCAATATTTTCTTTCGTAGCATTAGAAAAACACTTGATATAATTTGAATCTTTATCAACTAAAAGCATTACGCTATTAACTATCGTAGGGATAAAGAAAATAAAGGCTCCTACGATTATTTTATTTAAAAAAGTACTAATAAGCTCTTTAGTATTATCATCACTTGCCATAGAGGCTTTAAAGAAAGAATACATACCTGTAATAATTAAAATAATAGGAGCTAATATTTTAAGTGCAAGCAATATTTGATTAAATACATACATTACTTCCATTATTTCAGGCCTTGAGCAAACTCCTGTCATAATTTTTACCTCATATTAATTCTATCATTGGACGTTATTTTTGTAAAATAAAAATCCCTATGGGGATATTTATTTAGCTTTGCTTTTTTTATTAGCTTTTTTTAATTCATTATTTATTTCTCTTAATAATAGTATTTCTTCGCTGACTTTTTCTTCTTCCTTTTTCTCTTCCTCTTTTTGCTCTTTCTTAAATATTTTTTCTTGTTCCTTTTTTAAAAAATCAGATAGTTTGTTAAATAGTTTAATCATTAAGAATATGCAGAAAGCAATTATTAAAAAGTTAAGCACGGCTTGAATAAAAGCGCCATAATGAATACCCTTAAAAGCTAAGTTAGAAAAATCAATATCCGATTTACCAACAATAATACCAATTACGGGTGTAATAACATCATTAACAAGAGAAGTAACAATATTACCAAAAGCACCACCTATAATGACACCGACTGCCATATCAAGCACATTTCCTCTTGATATAAATTTTTTAAATTCTTTAAACATAACTCCCTCCAATTGCCATTATTGTAGCACAAATAACATAATTTACTAGTCTAAACTTTCCATGTTTGCCTCAGCAGTTTCATACACAACTACTGTAGCGTTAAGATTTTTATCCATTGTTTCATTATTATTTCCATTGGCATCATAACCTATCCAAACATATAAATCATATTTTTTAGTCGCATTAGCCTCTAGAGTTTGACTTTCCAAACTATAAGATTCATTATCGTTTTTCAAGCTTTTATTATACTTTAGTTCAAGATAACTTTTTATATTTTCAGGTACGGCAACTTTAGTAGTAGTAACATTTTTGGCTGTTTGCCCAGTTAACTCGGTTCCAGTTCCTGTTTCAGTTTCTTTGTTTTCAACTACTACGTACTTCAGGTCTTCCATAACCATCGTAGACCCCTCAAAGGGAACTAATCCTATTGTAAATTTCTTTTCTTCGGTACAGTCATTTTTGACTGAAAATGTATATTTAAAATTTTTTAACTGCTCTTCAGGACTATTTAGTACTTGTTCATCTCTTAAAGGTACAGCGTAATCTCCAGAGATGCTTAAAGTCTTCGCTTCATCTTCAAGCGTTAAACCAATACAACTAGGTAAAGATGTGGCAACATCTAAATCAGTCTTTATATTAGCAGTTACAGAATAAAATCCATATGCTATAGAAAGAAAAGTACATATAGCTATCAGAATACCTAATATTGTTAAAATTGCTACTCTAGCTTTTTTCATATGGATCATCCTTTCTATTAATTAATATAAATCGTTTATGATTAAATTAAACAGTAAAAATACTATTATTAGTATATAGTAAGTATAGCATAAAAAAAGTGACATTACATCACTTTTTCATTTGGTTTACTTATTCTGCAGTTAAGTCATCAATCTTAAGCGTTAATTTGCCGTTAAACATTTTACGATTATTTACTACTTGGTTATGTTCCAAATTAATCATTTTAATTCTTCCAATGTAAAAGTCCGCTGTTGATTGACCTGCTTCTGCCTTAACCTCAGCACTATCAATTATTTCTAAAACTTCATCTTTGCTAGCTTCAGTTATATCAACACTTTTTAAATATTTAAAGCATTTATTTTCTTTAAATTCATTATTAACCCAATTATTACCATCGGTACAATCTTCTTCATCTGTTATATCATCAATAATAGTTCCATCAGGTTTAACGCATACTCCAACAGATTTACCATCATTTTCAAGGCAAGCAGTTTCATCAGTTGAACCAGTATTTTTGTAAATATCAAGTACTAATTCAGGAACTGCTTCTTGCACCCAAGCTGAATTACCATAAACACTACAAGTTACCTCATTTTGATTATAAAGATCATTTTCAATTTTTTCTGTATTGGCCTTAGAATAGCAGCTATAGTAATCTTCTCCCGGTAATCTAGCCCATAGATTGCCGTTTTCTGTGCATTCTTCTCTAGAAGTTATACCACTTATCTCATCTAAAACATTGCTATAACAGCTTCCGGAAGTATATTCAAAGTCATTATCCTCGACTTTTAAATACATTTTATATTTATGACTAGAATCATTTTCACCGGCAGACATCATAATGCTGGCAATAGTTTCATCGGTCACATTACCACTTTGAATCCCAAAATTATCATAAGTTACATCGATATTTATGTCATCGCCAGCATCAAGTAAAAACATATCGCCGCCACCTTCAGTAGTTCCTGTTATATTAGCAGAGTCTTCTTGTTCAATTACCGTTTCTAAATACGCAAAAGTAGCTCCTACAACAACAATTATCATCGTAGCAATAGCGATAACAATAAGTAATATAACATTACCATCTTTATTTAAATTATCACTATCTTGGATATCATTTTTACTCATACAAACAGGCCTCCTGTATTATAATTATCTTAATTAAATGATATAATTTTTTAAGATTTTAGTCAATATTTATTACCATATTTTTTCTTTTGTAAAAATATAGTATAATTCATTTATAGGAGTCTTAATGATGAAACTTACGATAAATAACCATACTTATAATATTGTAAATGCTAAGTCTTTTTGGCAAAAATTCATGGGCTTAATGGGACAGAAAAATATAAACTATGGCATGCTATTTAAAAATATAGGTAGTATTCATACTTTTTTTATGAAAGAAAATATCGATGTTATAGTTCTTGATAAAGATAATTATATTGTCGATATTAGACAAAATATGCAAAAAAATCATATATATATTGCCCAAAAAAAGCATAAAAAAACTAGCATTTTAGAACTACCTCAAAATGCTAGTAAGAATTTAAAAGTTGGTGATTATCTAACCTTTATAAGTGAATAAATAGTCATTAATACAAACATCATCACCAGGTTCGGCACCTAATGCTGCAAGTTCATCTTCAACACCCATAGCTCTTAATATCCGCGCAAAGCGAAGTACGCCCTCTTCCTCTTCAAATTTTGTCATATTAAATAAGCGCTCTATTTTTTCGCCTCTTATAACCCAAATATTGTCTTCTTTGGTTATTGTATATGGTTTTTCTTCTTGAAATTTGATATATACAGAATCTTCTATTTCATCGTCACTATATAAAAGAGTATCATCTTCACTTTGGGCTTTATATAAACTTTCTAATAAAACATCAATACCCGTTCCTAAAATGGAACTTATCTCATAAATTTCTTTATCAGGATAAGCTTTTTTAAATTTAGCTAAATTTTCTTTGGCTTCAGGCATATCCATTTTAGAAGCTGCAATAATTTCTTTTTTACTAGCTAATTTTTTAGAATATTTGCTAACTTCATTACGCACAATTTTGTAATCTTCAATAGCAGAAGCACTTGACATATCTACCATATGAAGTAACACATGACAGCGCATAGCATGCTTTAAAAACTGAAAACCAAGGCCAACGCCTTCACTTGCTCCTTCAATAAGTCCAGGAAGATCCGCAACAACAAACGATGAACCATCCTTGAGCTTTACAACTCCTAGATTAGGCGACAAAGTAGTAAAGTGATAGGCAGCAATTTTAGGCTTTGCGCTACTAATAACAGATAAAAAAGTACTTTTACCCACACTTGGAAGACCAATAATACCAACATCCGCCAGCATTTTTAGCTCACATCTTAGATATCTTATTTGGCCAGCTTCACCTTTTTCCGAAAACTTAGGAGCAGGATTTTCATGAGTAGCAAAGGCTTTATTGCCTCTGCCGCCTCGTCCTCCTTTTGCTACAACAACTTGATCATCTTCATTAATAATATCTTTAATAACTAAATTTGTATCATCGTCGTATATTGTAGTTCCAAGGGGAACTTTAATAATTATATCATCACTATTCTTGCCATATTTGTTTTGGCCTTTACCATTTTCGCCTTTTTGGCCTTTAATAATTTTGTTATAACGCAGATCAACAAGTGTTTTTAAAGATTTATCAGCCACGAATATGATATCTGAACCACGTCCACCATTACCACCATCAGGACCGCCCATAGGAACAAACTTCTCGCGTCTAAAAGAGGTACATCCCATACCTCCGTCTCCTGCGATAACCTTTAATTTAACTTCATCAACAAACATGTCAATCACCCAACTTAATATATCATAAAAAATCAATAAAAAAAAGTAAGCATGCACTTACTCTCTATTATTCAGCATATACACTGACTTTTTTCTTATCTCTACCCATTCTTTCAAACTTTACTACGCCATCAATTTTAGCAAATAAAGTATGATCTTTTCCCATGCCTACATTAGCACCAGGATAAATTTTAGTTCCTCTTTGACGATAAATTATACTACCTGCAGTGCATTGCTCACCATCAGATAACTTAGCGCCAAGTCTACGACCTGCAGAATCACGATTATTTTTAGTAGAACCTTGAGCCTTAACATGGGCAAAACGTTGAATATTAAATATAAATAACATTACGCATTCTCCTTTACACTTAGATTTTTAGGATAATCTTTAGCTACGGATTTTAACATTTCTAACATATTAGCAATTAATTTTAAAACTATTTCATCTTTTTCTTTAATTTTAATTGTCATTGTACTGCCATCATCTTTAACATCAATATATGTTGAATTAAAACTTGCTATGGCATTAAGTGTTGTATATATAATACTTGATACACTGGCACAAACAATATCTTTGCCATATTCAGCCATCCCAGAATGGCCACTTACCGTAATTAAATCATTATCTTTGATAATTTTTATCATTATTAACCATTAATTTTCTTAATTTCCACTAAAGTATATGGTTGTCTATGTCCTTGAGTCTTACGATATTTCTTTTTAGGACGATATTTAAATACTTTTATTTTTTTAGCACGACCATTTTTAATAACTTCAGCCTCAATGCTAGCACCTTTTACGTAAGGATTACCAGCTTTACCACCAGCGAATAGTACTTCTTCAAAAGTAACTTTACTACCAGCTTCAGCATCAAGTTTTTCAATATAAACGCGATCGCCTTCAGCTACATAATATTGTTTTCCGCCTGTTTGAAAAATTGCTTTCATTTCTCTAACCTCCTTTATTTATAAGTCACACCTTTAAGGTAGTAGCAAATACATTTATAACCTTTTTAGAGTGGATGAAATGACTTAAAGCGATTTAATATTAACAAAAATATAGATAAAAGTCAATTATAACTTATAATCTTTCAAGATTAAATTATGCCAATAGATAGCATCTTATTCTTTCGAATCTAAAATAATAGTCGTCGGGCCATCATTTTCAATATTTACAAGCATATCAGCACCAAAAATGCCAGTTTCAACGTGAGCATATTTCTTTAGTTCTTCATTAAATAAATTATATAAAACAATAGCTTTATCCCCACTTAATGCTCTTATATAACTTGGCCTGTTACCTTTAGTGCAGTCAGCATATAAAGTAAATTGCGACACTGATAAAATATCTCCCTGGGTATCTAATAAAGATAAATTCATAACTCTACTCTCATCTTCAAATATTCTTAAATTACAAATTTTTTTGGCTAAATACTCAATTTGTTTTGGCCCATCATTTTCTTCAAAGCAAGAAAATACTACTAAACCATGAGCTATTTTACCTACTACTTTATTATCGACTATAACACTACTCTTTTGGCTTTTTTGAATTAGAACTCTCATTTTCGTTTAGCTCCTTTTACATAGCGAATCTTAGAAAGATTTAAAATTATTTTGTCAAGTTCATCTTTATCCGCTACAGAAATATTAACTTCAAAAGTTCCCTTCGTTTTTTCGTTAACACCTAAAACTTTTACCCCTGCTGAGGTCAAAGCTAATGTAATTTCATCTATCTTTTCTGGATTAGCATTAAAAACAATATATGAACTATAACTGCTATTTGCATCAGGATTCCACAAGACATTTACTTCTCTATTTTCATAACCGCTTAAATTAGGACAATTATCCCGGTGAACTGCTATGCCATCATTTTTAGTAATAATGCCCTTAATATTATCGCCCTTAACCGGAAGACAGCATTTAGCGATATGTGTTTGAATGGCTTTTTGACCATCAATTAAAATAGCAAAATCATTCGTATTACGTTTAAAGACTCTTGATTTTACTACCATACTATCTTCAAGGTTATTACCAAGAATAATACTAATGATATAGTAAGCAGTATATCTAAAAGAGCCAAGAGCAAGATAAATATCATCTAAATCCTTTAATTTAGTAAAAGAGCATACCTTATTAATATTACTTTCACTTAAAAGTTCATTAAGAGATAGCTTTCTTTTTCGTGCTTCTTTTTCAAATAAAGATTTACCTCGAGCAATATAATCTTCCCGATCTTTTTTAGAAAAATAAGATTTAATTTTATCTTTGGCTTGCGATGTTTTAACAGCGTTTAACCAATCTTTATTAGGCTTACCATTAGGGCTAGTCATAATTTTAATTACATCGTTATCATGAAGTGAACTAGTAATAGGAACCATTTGGTCATTTACAATCGCTCCCACCATTTTATCGCCAACTTCTGTATGAATACGATAAGCAAAATCAATAGGAGTTGATCCTTGAGGAAGCTCTACAACATCTCCCTTAGGAGTAAATACATATATTAAATCAGATAGAATATTATTATCAATTATGTTAGTAAATTCTTTATCTTCGCTTTGTTCATTGCCTTCAATCATAGAACGATACAGTTCTAATTTTTGCTCCATCATTGATTGAATCTTTTTAGTTCCCTTTTCTTTATATGACCAGTGTGAAGCAATACCTTTTTCGGCTATTTCATCCATCTCATAAGTTCTTATTTGGACTTCATAGCTTTTACCTCCTGGGCCAATTACGGTAGTGTGTAATGATTGATACATATTTTCTTTAGGAACAGCAATATAATCTTTAAAACGATTAGGAACAGGGCGGTATTTAGAGTGAATTAAACCGACAACCGCATAGCATTCACTTTCTTTTTCCACAAAAACCCTTAAAGCTAAGATATCATAAATATCTTCCCATTTTTTTCCGTTTTGTAATTTATTATATATACTATAAACGCTTTTAACACGACCTTTTATTTCAAATTTAATGCCATTTTCGGTTAAAATGGAGGAAATGCTTTCTTTCATTTCTTTTAAGTAATCATCAAGTTCAATGGCTGTATTATTTAGCTTTTCTAATATATCATTATAAACATTAGGTTTTTGATAATATAAGCAAAGATTTTCTAATTCCCCTTTAATAGAATACATACCAAGTCTATGGGCAATTGGTACTAAAACTCTTAAAGTTTCACTAGCAACCTTTTTTTGATGTTCGACAGTAAAGCAGTCCATTGTTCGCATATTATGAAGCCTGTCTGCTAGTTTAATAAATAATACTCTAACATCATCACAAAGACCTACCATAACTTTACGTAAATATAAAGCACTACTATCAGATTCATCTACCATTTCTAGTTTATTAATTCTTGAAACAGATTTAATTATATTGAGAACATCTTCACCAAAGAGAGCTTTAATTTCTTCCGTAAGACCATCATCAATGTCAATTATTTCATGCAAAAGCCCAGCTACAATAGTTGTTGTATCAACATTTAAGCCTACCAAAATATCCGCAACTGCTAAAGCATGGTTAATCTGCAAGTCACCATTCATTCTTTTTTTATTATTTAAATGTTTTTCAGCATACTCATAAGCTTTTTTAATTACGGGTATTTCATCAGGATCTTTTATTTTTAATAAGAAATCATTTATATTCAAAATTACACCTTCTTTTTTCGTAAATAATTAATAATGTCATTATCCTTTAAAGTAAGAATGTTACTAACCATATCACATAAATTAAGTTCATCATTATTATCCCATATGCTTTCTTTTAAATAGTTCCAAATATCTAATTCTGTTACATCAATACCCATAGAAACAAGTTCACTTTTTCTAGTGTTCAGTGCAGGATATAACCTTTTATATAATTCATTTAATGATTTAAATTTAATTTCTTTATTCATAAGTATATTATACTTTAAATAACTTATTAAGTCATCATTTTTAAATTATTTATTTATCGCTAATATCAAGCATACTTTGATCATTTTTATAATATAAATTTAATAATGAAAATGCTTAAAAATAAATTTCTAACTTCAACATTAATTCTTATTATAAGTGGTATGTCAACGAAACTTTTGGGGATGATTATTAAAATTATCTTTACCAGAATTGTTGGTACTAAAGCAATAAGTTTATATACAATAGTAATGCCTACTTACTCGTTATTTTTAACAATATCTTCTTTTGCAATGCCTACAACCATATCTAAACTGATATCCGAAAAAGAAGATGTTAAGGTCATTAATACGGCAAGTATCATAATTATTCTTTTAAACATTTTAATTATTATTCTTATTCACTTAACAGCCCCTTTTATTGCTACAACGCTTTTAAAAGAACCTAATTGCTATCCGTTACTTATCGCTATGAGTTATACCTTTCCTTTTGCCTCCATTGCATGCATTTTAAAAGGATATTTCTATGGCAAACAAAAAATGGCCCCACATGCCATATCAAATACCGCCGAGCAAATTGTTAGACTTATCTTAGTTATTACAATAATGCCAATACTAGCTAAAAAAAGCTATATTTATGCCGCATGTGGTCTTATTTTTACTTCTTTTTTTACCGAGCTTACTTCAATTAATGTATTTTTAATTTGTATGAATAAAAAAGATCTAATAGACATTACCAAAATTAATTATAATAAAATGGATGCTAAAGATATTTTTGGCTTGTCAGTCCCCATGGTAGCAAGTCGTATCGTAGGAAATATATGTTATTTTTTCGAGCCAATTATTCTTACTAATACTCTTTTATATGTGGGTTATAAATCCGACTATATTCTTTTAGAATATGGCTCATACAATGCTTTTGCAGTTTCGACGCTTACTATTCCTTCGTTTTTTATTGCTGCCATATCAATGGCTTTAATACCTGAGATATCTAAATATTTAGCTAAGAAAAACTATAAAATAGTGAAAAAAAGATTAAAAGAAGCTTTTATTTTTGCCTTTATTATTGGCATTGGCTTTACCAGTGTAATCTATTTTTTCCGTTACCCATTGCTTTCTTTTTTATATAATGACGTATCTAGCGCTAACTACATTAAATATTTATCTCCCTTTTTTATTCTTTTCTATTTGGAAGCAATATTCTCTTCATTCATGCAAGCAATTAATAAAAATAATGTTACATTAAAAATCACTATTATAGGAAGTATTATTAAATTACTAGGAATATTTATATTTTCTTTCTTAAAAATTGGCATATATTCCTTACTTTTAGCAGAAATACTTAATATAATAGTGGTTGTCTTTCTTAACTTTATTTATACGAAGAAATATCTTAATTCACTTCATTAATTCTTTTTCTTTCATAAGGTAAATCATATTTAGCACAAGCTTTTTGAAAAATAGTTTCCGTTAATATATGAAGAGTGTTTTCAATTGAAGAAAGCGCTAGTTCATCATTTATACTTACGCGAGCATATGCAAGCATTGCATCTAGCATATCTAAGTCACTTTCATAGCCCTCATAAGCAACTTCACTTACATACTCTTTTAAATAAATAGTATTTTGAAGTAAATGATCTTCTTCCACAGGAGTATAATGAGCATCTATTATTCTTGGCTCTGGAACTTTATAAACTGAATAATCTATTTTCTCTTTTTTTGGCAATTCCTTAAAATCAGCGTCAATTACTCGGTAAGTACTCTTAGAATTATACATAGCTTCACTCCTATCTAACTGATTATTTATAGCGTTTATAAATTCATCATAATTATCATATTCTTTAGCAAGACGAGATATAGTGTTTTTGGCTTTCATTGTGGCTTTAATATAACAGGTCGCCATAGAAAAGACGCTAACAATGCCCGTACCCAAACAGTAGCCACTTAAAAATTCAATAATCGTACCTAGAGTTCCTGGGCCTGCGCCAAATAGCAATAATAAGAATGATGATATATAAAAAGGTATTGAGATAACAAAAAGTTTTAAAATCTTTTGAAATCTTTACTGTTTTTTAAAAGATGATTTCTAAGCTTTTTGCCAATTTCTTTCATTTGCTTTTTATCTAGATGCATACTTTCACCCCATGGGACATATTATAACACAGGTAACTAAAAAGTCACCCTTTTTAGGTGGCATTTATAAACTAGCTAATTCTTTTTGAAATTTGGCA
>CANQFJ010000020.1 GCA_947598485.1 uncultured Bacilli bacterium
GTACACAACCCGTCACTGGTAGGAGATCCACCTCTTGGACAGTAATAACCGGTAGAACATGTAAGGGAAGCAGTATACGAGCTTAAATAATATGTACTACTACATGTGCCTATATATGGTTGGGGATTATTTTGACCACCATAGACATTAACATAAGCATATGAACCTGATAGACTAGCATTGATATAGCCTTGATCTGTTGTATAACTAGCTATTTCAACAGGATTATCTAATTTAAATTCATTGCTAATTGAAGAAGATGAATAACTAGATAAACTACCATAATATGTTTTTTCAATAACGATATCTTTGACGGTTATGGAATCATAGTTCCAATTGCCAGCTGCATCTATTACATGAAAATAATAAGTTATGTTTTCATCTGCTGTATATTCAAATGTGACTTGGCTATTTGTTTTAGTTATATTAGTAAATGTGGATGGTTTGCTTTTACTTGTTGTAAAGGCATATCCTACTATGCCAGCTTTAGTATCTAGGGCAGTTCCTCTTAACACAGTTGATTTTCTGTATCCAGACTTCGTATCTGATACATTTACAGAATCAATAGTTCTATCAACATTTTCTACTTTATAGCTTGCTTTTCCTATATTTCCTACATTATCTTTAGCATATAAATAATATTCTCCATTTTCTGTTGCACTAGTTGGACAGGTTACAGCAGTTTTACTATTTGTTCTTGTTATCTTTTTCCAACCTGTATCACTTGCTGATGGTGTTTTGTTTGAGCTTGTACACATCCAAGCTACTACACCTGATTTTTGATCTTCAACTGTTCCTGTTAAAGTTACAGATTGTGAATAGGTATTATTATCTGGTGTTCCTGTTAAGGTTACACTATCAAACCCTACATCCATATTATTTATTTGTAGTGATGCTACTCCTTGTGGAGTTACTTCACTCTTATTTATATTGCCAACAACATCTTTTACCCATACATAGATGTAGTCGCCTTCTTTTAAGCTTTTTAAATCTTTGGTTACTTTTACTTTTTCACTTGTTTTTCCTGAAGGATTAACCTTTGTCCATGTAGTAGGTTCTTTAGTATCATAAGTTATTTGATATCCATATATTCCTGATTCAGCATCACTTAATTCAAATGATAAATTCTTTTTCGTTGACCAATTCTCGGGATTTTCATCAATTAAGTTATATACTTTTGGTGGCTCTCTATCTATTTTTACACTTCCATATGCTGTATATTTATTATTGCCTACTCTTACTGTTACTTGGAATGTATCATTTACATATTTATCATCTATTACAAGTTCTTTTCCGGTTTCGACTTTATCTGGTGCTAAAGGTGAAGACCAACTATAGGTTGCACTAGCTAAATCAACACTTACTAATCCCGTTGTATCTACGGATAAGGTTACTCCTTGATTAAACCATTTATCGCCTTTTAAATCTTGCTTTTTATTACTTGTATCATTATTTAATCTATATTGGATTTTAATGGCTTCATCATTTAATACGGTTACATCACAAAGAGGATTTTCATCTTGTTCAAGATTTGCTTTACCATTGCTATAATTTATAACTTGGCAATTAATTGATTCTTCACTTCGGGGATCATATATTTGTTTTGTTTCATCATCAGCTTCGACTAAGCCTTTATCAATAAGTGTTTGCACAAACATCTTATTTACGCCAGTTTCTTCAGCATAATTTTCTGCAGCAACTTCTATCTTACTGGCTAGTGATTCGTATTCTCTTTCATTTACTCTACTTCTGACTGTTGATACTGATACCATTGCTAGTACGGCGATTATTCCTAATATCACTATTACAGCAATTAGCTCCATGAGCGTGAAACCTTTATTTTTTACTTTCTTCATTTCCTATATTCCTTACTTCCAAGCCTATTCTCTTATAATTGTATTATATATATAGTCAAGCCAAAAAAAGAAAACCATCATAGTTTTCTTTTTTAAATGTAATATAAAATTATTACTTAATAACATAATAATTAATAGTTATGTTATATTCCCAATAATCACGATATTGAATGCAAGAATAATAACATGTGCCACTACTGTATGACCCTATTGAACAAGAGTAACAGGTGCTACCAATTAAATAATCACCAGATGAGCAAGCATAATATTCCCTTCCTGAGCATGAAGCTGAATAATTACCATTCCAAGAGCATGTGCCTGCACATACTACGGATCCAGACCATGATTGGCCAGCAGAACATGATCCTACTGGATGAGTACAATCTCTTTGGCTGCCAGCGACAAGACTATATCCTGAAGCACATGGAGTCAAAGGCCAGCCACCTGAAGATTTGCCCCAAATTCCATCATAACACTTGTATGTTTGCTCTGCCGGAGGATCAGAAACAATCGTATATGCAGGCCCTCGATCTGCTACGCATATTCCCCAACTTGAATGTCCACCACTTGGACAATAATAACTGCCTGAACATTCAAGGGAAGCACTATATGTACTTAAATAATATTGACTACTGCATGTACCTGTATATGGTTGGGGATTATTTTGACCACCATACACATTAACATAAGCATATGAACCTGATAAACTAGCACTAATATATCCTTGATTTGTTGTATAACTAGTTATTTCAACAGGATTATCTAATTTAAATTCGTTACTAATTGATGATGATGAATAACTAGATAAACTCCCTTGATATGTTTTTTCAATAACGATATCTTTGACTATTACAGAATTATAACTCCAATTTCCTGCTGCATCTATTACATGGAAATAATATGTTCTGTTTTCATCTGCTGTATATTCAAAAGTTACTTGACTATTTGTTTTAGTTATATTAGTAAATGTGGATGGTTTACTTTTACTTGTTGTAAAAGCATATCCTACAATGCCAGCTTTAGTATCTAGGGCAGTTCCTCTTAACACAGTTGATTTTCTATATCCAGATTTCGTATCTGATATTTTTACAGAGTCGATAGTTCTATCAACATTTTCTACTTTATAGCTTGCTTTTCCTATATTTCCTACATTATCTTTAGCATATAGATAGTATTCAACGTTTTCTGTCGCGGCTGTTGGACAAGTTACAGTAGTTTTATTATTTGTTCTTGCCATAGTTGTCCAACCTGTATCAGTTAATGATGGTGTTTTATTTGTTTTTGTACACATCCAAGCTACTACACCTGACTTTTTATCTTCAACTGTTCCTTTTAAAGTTACAGATTGAGAGTATGTATTATTATCTGGAGTTCCTGTTAAAGTTACGCTATCAAACCCTACATCCATGTTATTTATTTGTAGTGATGCTACTCCTTGTGGAGTTACTTCACTTTTGTTTATGTTTCCTACAACATCCTTAACCCATACATAGATGTAGTCGCCTTCTTTTAAGCTTTTTAGATCTTTGGTTACTTTTACTTTCTCACTTGTTTTTCCTGAAGGATTAACCTTTGTCCAAGTACTTGGCTCTTTAGTATCATAAGTTATTTGATAACCATATATTCCTGATTCCGCATCACTTAGTTCAAATGATATATTCTTCTTAGTTGACCAGTTTTCAGGGTTTTCGTCAACTAAATTATATACTTTTGGTGGTTCTCTATCTATTTTTACACTTCCATATGCTGTATATTTATTATTTCCTACTTTTACTGTTACTTGGAATGTATCGTTTACATATTTATCATCTATTACAAGTTCTTTTCCAGTTTCGACTTTATCAGGTGCTAATGGTGAAGACCAACTATAGCTAGCATTTTCTAAATCAACACTTACTAATCCGGTTGTATCTACAGATAGAGTTACTCCTTGATTAAACCATTTATCTCCTTTTAAATCTTGCTTTTTATTACTAGTATCATTATTTAGTCTATATTGGATTTTAATGGCTTCATCATTTAGAACTGTTACATCACAAAGAGGATTTTCATCTTGCTCAAGGTTTGCTTTACCATTACTAAAGTTTATAACTTGGCAATTAATTGATTCTTCATTTCGGGGATCATATATTTGTTTTGTTTCATCATCGGCTTCGATTAATCCTTTATCAATAAGTGTTTGCACAAACATCTTATTTACGCCAGTTTCTTCAGCATAATTTTCAGCAGCAACTTCAATCTTGCTTGCTAATGATTCATATTCTCTTTCATTTACTCTACTTCTGACTGTTGATACTGATACCATTGCTAATGTAGAAATTATTCCTAGTATCACTATTACAGCGATTAGCTCCATGAGTGTGAAGCCCTTATTTTTTACTTTTTTCATTTCCTATATTCCTTACTTCCAAGCCTATTCTCTTATAATTGTATTATATATATATATATATATATAGTCAAGGGTAAAAAAGAAATTAGCATCATATAGATTAGTTTCTTCATTTTTTAAAAAATAATTATAAAATCTACAAAGTTATTGGTAATTAACTTGTAACAAGAACAAGACGTGAGCCACGGCCAGTATCTGCAGAACCATCGTTCCTAACAAAGAAGAACTGGCCAGCAATCACTCCATCCCTGTAACCGCCACCACGATTGAACCATGAATAACCAGGAAGAATAAAGTTTGAAAGGTCGGCATACCAACTGTTATGATAACTTTTCGAATTTAAATCATGATAATTATAAAATGGTCCCATTTCGCCAGTGGCATCACCTAATATTCTTTTGCTATAAGAAGTTATATTGCTATCTACTGAATAAGCGTCTATATAGCCTTGTTTCATATATTTTGTTACCTCTTCTTGAGTAAACCCACTTTTATCTTCATTTGCATTATTAATCATTGTCGCAGCAATATATTCCCACGTTCCTCCTGCCATATCATAGACGCCCGTTATGTTACCTGTTGTTGAAGCAAGATAGCCTGTTGCAGTATTCCAAGGTTGCGTTATACTTGACTGTGATGATGTACCAGATGTTCCGTAGAAAGTACTTTGGTCAGTATCTGGAGCTGCAGAATATCCTGTTTTACAATCCGAAGCATTATTTATATTTACTTCACTACCTTTACCATATGCTGAATGAGAAAGATACGCTACAGCTCCCCATTCTGTATTTTTTATCATATGACTTTTTAAATTTTCTTTATATTCTAAATAAGCGTCAAAAAAGGTTTTTAGAGTTGCATAACGCCATGTAGATTTATTTGGCTTTATTTGAATATTATTTGCACCACCACTTGTTTCAAATTTACCAACCCATAGACCATTTAATTCAGTGTCGCCTAAAGTAAAACCAGGATGGATTAAATAATCACCTACAGCTATTCCCTGAGGTTCACTAAACTCACCTATCTCAGGGCTCCAAGTTAAGCTTTTACACTTTTGAAGATTATTATTTAAATAATCATTTGTACCAAATACTACATCTATTATTCTTGCGTTATTTGATGCTTTTGATATTGATGTTTCATAACTTTTATCTGTAAGTGTACCTCCATCAGGTACGCTATCATATTCGCCTAAGTTCCAGATTTTATATGCATATCTTGGTATCCAAACAAAATAGCTTTCAATATCGCTTTCCTCAATCTTGTCGCCAGACTTATATGTTTTTTTAGCACTGCCAGAAAGAATTACAGCATTAGCCCATCTTTTTTCGTTATAGGAATACCATTTGGTGTGTGAATCAGCATAATATACATCGCCATTATCCGCGATGTAGACAGGTATCATGCCATCTCCTAATACTGGATCAGCGCCATTTAGTATGTCTTCTTTATATACTTCATTTGTATAGCCCGCTCTTTTATATAACTCATCAATGGCATCTTGAACATCAGCATACGTTCCTCCACTTTCGGAATTAGAATAGTTTACATCTTTACTTTGAATTAAAGTATCCGCAACTGCCGTGAAGCTAACAGATAGTATTATACCTATTAACACACCTATAAGTATTTTATAATTATGCTTCATTACACACCTCCTTCCTGATTAAATTAATTTATTATTTATTCGATTATAGCTAGAACAAGACGAGATCCTTGCGCAGGATCTGCATTACCTGGGTACCTACGGAATAAGAATTGGCCAGCAAGCACACCATCAGTTGTAACGCCACCACGATCAAACCATGGATAAGCAGGAAGAATAAAGTACGAAAAGTCGGCATACCAACTATTGTGATATCTACCGCTGTTATCTTTATCTTTATAAGTATAAAATGGTCCCATTTCTCCTGTGGCATCGCCTAAAATTCTTTTACTATAAGAAGTCATATTGCTATCTTTGGAATAGGCATCTATATAGCCTAGTTGCATATATTTTGTTACCTCTTCTTTAGAAAAGCCGCTATAATCTTTCGTTCTATTATCTATCATTGTCGCAGCCGCATATTCCCAAGTTCCTCCCGACATATCATATACACCAGTTATATTTCCTGTTGTTGATGCAAGGTATCCTGTAGCTGTATTCCAAGGTTGGGTTTTATCTGCTTGCGATGAAGTCCCTGCTTCCCCTCCAGAAGAGCTTTGATTAGTATTTGGTGCAGCCGAATAGCCTGTTTTAAACTCCGAATTATTATTTATATTTATTTCGCTACCTTTGCCATAAGCTGAATGAGAAAGATATGCTACTGCTCCCCATTCTGTATTTTTGATCATATGACTTTTTAAGTTTTCTTTATACTTTAAATAAGCTTCAAAAATTGTTTTAAGATTTACATTACGCCATGTAGATATACTTGGCTTTATTTGAATACTATCTGCACTTCCTCCTGTTTCAAATTTACCAAACCATAGTCCATTTAATTCGGTGCCACCTAACGTAAACCCGGGATGAATAAGATAATCTCCTACTGCTATATCACTAGGTTCTTTAAACTCACCTGTTTCAGAGCTCCAAGTTAAATATTTATATTTTTTGGAATTAAGATATTCTTTTGTACCAAACACTACATCTATTATTCTAGCATTATTCGTCGCCAAGGAAGTAGAATTTGCATAACCTGTATCAGTAAGAGTACTTCCGGAAATTGCACCATCAGTTTGTGCTAAATTCCATATCTTATATGCGTATCTTGGTATCCAGACAAAATAGCTTTCTATATCTTCCTCTTTGATTTCATCACCAGGTTTATAAGTATCTTTTGCACTATCAACTAGGATTACAGCATTAGCCCATCTTTTTGCTTCATATGAATACCAGGCTGTATGTTTATTGGCATAATATGCTGTGCCATCGCCATCTATATAAACAGGTATCATACCATTTCCTAAAACCGGGTCAGCGCCATTTAAAATATCTTCTTTATATTCATCTTTTGTGTAGCCCGCCCTTTGATATAGTTCATCTAAACTATTTTTAACATCATTATATGAACCTTCACTACTCGTATTTGAATAAGTAACATTTTCACTACTATACATTGATTTAGCCACGGCTATACATGTACTAGATATGATTACGCCAATTATTATACCTATCAATATTTTATAATTATGCCTCATAACATACGCCTCCTTTCTGATTAAATTAGTTTATTTTTTATTAAATAACAGCTAAAACAAGTCGAAAGCCCATGCCGCCACCCGTATCACCAGTGTATCTAGCGAAGGTGAACTGACCGGCTTGCACCCCAGCCTCGAAATTGTTTCCTCGAGTGAACCACGGGTAAGTCGCGTTAACGAAACTCGAACCGTCGGCATACCAGCTATTGTGATATCTAGTAGCATCATCTTTATCTTTATAACTATAAAATGGTCCCATTTCTCCTGTGGCATCTCCTAATATTCTTTTACTATAAGAAGTTTCATTGCTATCATTGGGATAGGCATCTATATAACCTTGTTGCATATATGTAGTAATCTGGGATGCTTCAAATCCACTTTTATCACCAGTTATTTTTGAGCCATTATTTATCATAGTCGCGGCTACCATTTCATAAGCACCACCGCTCATATCATAGACACCTGTTATATTTCCTGTTGTCGAAGCAAGATAACCTGTAGCCGTGTTCCACAGCAAAGTTTTGGTATTATCTGTTGATTTCCCAAGTGTTCCTTTATAAGAGCTTTGGTCAGTATCTGGAGCTGCAGAATAACCTGTCTTATAATCCCAGGCATTATTTATATTTACCTGGCTTCCTTTACCATAAGCTGAATGAGAAAGGTATGCTGCTGCTCCCCATTCTGTATTTTTCATCATGTGACTATTTAAGTTATTTTTATAATTTAATGAGGTTTGAAAAAATGTTTTGATATTTGTGCTACGCCACGAATCTACATCAGGCTGTATGACAATACCATCTGCATTTCCTCCCGTTTCAAATTTACCAACCCATAGACCATTTAATTCCGTGCCACCTAAGGTAAAACCTGGATGGATTAAGTAGTCTCCCTCTTTTATCCCGTCAGGTTCACTAAATGTTCCATCACTTGAATTCCATGTTAGTTTTTTTATACTATTATTATCTTCTTTAAGATTTTTTGTACTGCCAAATTTAATATCAATTATTCTGGCATTGTTCGTCGCCAAGGAAGTAGAATTTGCATAACTTGTATCAGTAAGAGTACTTCCTGAAATTACACCATCAGTTTTTGCTAAATTCCATATTTTATATGCATATCTTGGTATCCAGACAAAATAACTTTCTATATCTTCCTCTTTGATTTCGTCACCAGGCTTATAAGTGTTTTTAGCTTTATCAACTAGGATTACGGCATTAGCCCATCTTTTGGCTTCATATGAATACCAGGCTGTATGTTTATTGGCATAATATACTGTTCCATCGCCATCAATATAAACAGGTATCATACCGTTGCCTAAAACAGGATCAGCTCCATTTAATAGAGTTTCTTTATATTCATCTTTTGTATAACCAGCTCTTTCATATAGTTCATCTAAACTACTTTTGACATCACTGGAACCTTGGCCATTAGAATAAGTAACATTCTCACTACTATACATTGATTTAGCCACGGCTATGCATGTACTAGATATGATTACACCAATTATTATTCCTATTATTAGCTTATAAGCACTTTTCATTTGTTGTCCTCTTTGTATAGTTCATATAATCCATCTAAGGCACATTGAATATTGTTGCAAGTATTTCCATTTGCATCTTGAGCATGACTTTCACTAGGATCATAAGTTATCATTGAAGAGAATGGTTTATCAAATGATAAGTTACACATCACTGTTTGGCCAAGATCAATTGTTACAGTATTTCCTCCCGAGATTGAAACATTTGATACTACATTATTCTCAGCATCTACACATAAACTATTAGACAAGTAGTAGCCATCTGGGAAAGTGTTGGAATCACTACCATTATTACTCACCTTAAAGCCAAAAGAATTATTAACAATTATTAAGGTCACAGAAAAAACAAGGACAAAAGTTCCAATTACTATTAATAATAACTTTTTATTTTTAGTTTTTTCTATTTGCATCTTTATTCTTAGCCTCCATGTATTATCCTATATTTTATCTTCTTAATTATCTCAAAAATAAATGAAAAACTCAACAATTTACATTAAAAATGTAGTTTTATTATGCCAAAGAAAAAAGTAAGATTTTATCTTACTTTCGCCGATTAACACTTACGAGTTCCATATCTTCTGTTAATTGCTTTATTCTTTCAATAATTCTTCTAGCTTTAACAAGATCAGTACTATCTTTAGAAATTGCCAAATGAGCCTCTAATTCATCAATATTTAGGTTGCTAGTAAAAAATGTTGTTAATTTACTATTCATTCTTGCTTGAAGTATTGTACCTAATATTTCATCTCTTGACCATTCTGTTACTTTTTCTGCTCCTATGTCATCTATGAGTAATATATCTATATTGCATAAATATCTTACCTTAGATTCTAAGAAATCAAAATTATCTTTTAATTCTCTTAATAAATCTGGAAAATATACTATAGCAATTTGGGCATTTTTTTCTATTTTAAGTTCATTTAATAAAGCTGCAATTAAGAAAGTCTTACCACTGCCAAAGTTACCATGAAGATATAGTCCCTTACTAGGAATAGTTATGTCATACTTATCATAGAAAGATTTAAGCCATTTAATTAAATTAATTCTTTTCTTTTCTGTTACATCAATATCCTTCATCCTGGCACTTGCTATTTCATGATTAGCATCTTTTTGTTCAATATCATTTTCATATTCTTTTAATTTTTTACAAGCTATATAACTAAAGGTAACAAAGCTTTCATCTTTTTTAGGATAGTATACATATCCTTTGATATGATTAGAGCACTTACTAAGCCCTGGACATTTAGAACAATTATCAAGTTCTTTTAACGTATCTTGTAAAGAAGATAAATTTTGTTTAGCTTCTTCCTCAGTAAGATCTACTTTTTTAATTAAATTAGCAAGTTTGGAGTTCATATGCTCTACAGCAAAGTTTTTATCAACAGATAATTTAGCATTTTTCTTTACTTTTTCATCTATTTTCATAATTATTTAAACTCCTTTAAAAGGTTATTAAGCTCCTCTTGCTCTTCACTAGAGGCTTCCTCTTCTTTAATATCTTTATCAAACCAAGCCGGTTTAATAGCTTGCTTTTTGTCACTTAAATTCATTTTCTTAAGGCTTTTTTTATGTTCTTTTTCAGCGAATTGCATAGCCTCTTCTGCCGTCTTTAAATCAGCTCTTTTCCATTGGGCAGCTATTGTTTCAACATAGGAATTAGTTAATTTATTATTATTCTTACGCAAACAATAATCAAGTAAGACATTAACTACCGCGGGAGTTAGTTTTAAATCTACTAAAAGATGTTCTACTAATCTTAAATCTTTATTCGCTGGTGATGCTCCTTTATTTTTAGCTTTTAAAAAATCATATGGTGATATATTTTCAAACATACCAATTATTTTACTACGTAAAGTATTATCTCCTGTAGCTTTCTTTAAATACTCTGGTTGAGTACGATAAACAATCGTAGGGAGTGAACCTGAGGATAACTCATAATACTTTTGGGCAGAAACTCTAAGCTCATCTTTATCAATCATCCCAAATTCATTTAAACTCTTACGGATAAGTTCAACCATTTTTAAGGTATCTAAATTATAGATAAATGATAAATTATCAATAAGTTCACGGGTCTTTTTATTAAAGGCTTTTTCTGATAAAGCACTTTTAGGAATACTATTTATAATTAAATCATAATCAATTGAACTAGTTAATCTTATTTGTCCCGTTGCTTTTTCTTTGATATTTGCGGAAACAATAGTATTTTCTACCTTAAATACTTCATCCATTTTCTTAGTTATTTCTATAAAACCTTCATAATTATATTTCTTTTTTACATATTTTTTTTCTAAGGCCTTATATTCTTCATCGCCTAGAGCATTATATAAAACGGTATTTAATATTGGATGAGATAAAAACTCGGAAGCTGATAACGGAGAATAAAGTTCATAAATATATATTAAAACATTTTCTTCCCTAACATAAGTTTTTATAAGCCCTACTGCTTCAAGAGCTTCTCTAGCTTCTTTTAAAGTTTTAGCATTACATTTTAATATATTCATGAGCTTATGATGGAGAAAAAATTCACTTTCATTATTCTTTTGTAAATCTTGCCATAATAACAAGTATAAATATACGGCTAAAGGTCCAATTACAGGAGCATAAAAATATAGTAGATTTTCTTTATCTACTTCAGAAAGTATTGTCTTATTTACCACTTTATAGCGATCTGCCGGTAAAACTCCGTAACTCATATACACCACTAAAAATATTATAAAATATAGTTAGTATTTTCGCAAATTTTTATACAAAAAAACTTAAAAAATTGTTATTTTAAGTTCTTTTAAATATTTATTTATAATTGATTTACTCTTTGTATTACGATATTTTTTGATCATCTGTGATACATTATAAATTTTAAAATAAGTAGCTTTTTCTTTAACCATTAAATACTCTACTGCTTTAATAACCATTTCTTTATCATTTTTAGCTCCTATAAAGCCTTTAACAAGATTATATGTATCATTATCTACACTTGCGTTAAGTCTTTTATAATAACCCATCTTTTTCTTCTTAAACACATATTTATAACCATCATAATTTTTTAAAACTTTAAGAGCATCAAAATAACCAATATTTATATTCTTTAAGATAGCATCATTATTAAGCGTTAACATTCTTGATAATCTTCTTGATGGTTTTATTATAATGACTTTATTAACATCAACAGGGACTTGTTTTAAGCCTACGCCATTTAATTCAACTGAATATACTTTGTCATAGCCCTTTTTCAAAAGCATATTATAGGGAGCATTATTATAAATACCACCATCAAAATAATAACTATCATTTTCTAGTTTTTCTTTTTTAAAAATAGGTAAATAACAACTTGATAAAAGATAATTATTAAGTGAGCCTTTAGGCATATCTTCAATAAATAAATCCAATGGTTTAGCATCCTTTAAACGAAGAGTGCTTAAGCCAAATTCAATATTACTATTTCTAATATCATCTTCGATATCAAAGTATTCTACTACGTTTTTTAATCCTTCGACAGGTAACCCCGTATTTTTTAAAATCTTTTTTAATTCACGAAAAGATAATTCAAAGAATTCTTTATCAAACTTCTTAAGATTTATTTGATCTGCGAGTTTTTTATCAATACCAAATATTTTAGCTACATCAGGATTTTGCCAAAATTTTAACAATTCTTTTTCTTTATGAGCCGCGATCATTGCCGCATTAAAAGATCCTATAGAAGTGCCCGTGACACCATTTGGCTTAATGTGACATTTTTTAAAAGCATAATAAGCTCCGATTTGATAACTACCTTTTACGCCACCACCCGCAAATGATATTCCTATTTTCATTTATTTTCCTTCTTTTTAAAAGCTAAAACTATCTTAGCTAAGAATTTACTTATTACCCTTTTATTACTTCTTCTTTTTTGCCTCATGTAATAGCTTTGTAAAGTATCATTACGATAATTTAATAGCTTATTAGATTCATCACTATCTTTTAGAATAGGACTACGATAAGACTTAGTCAAGAACAAACTTGAATTAATATAATTACAGCTTAATCCATGATATTTCAAAAGCTTATTTAATAAGACTTTACTATTAGTTCGGCAGCTTTCGCCTCCCCCAATATTTAAAATCTTGCGATTAACTTTATTTTTATCATCAATGCAGCGGCAAAAAGCATATGCCGCATCTTCTTTAGTTATCGTTTCTATCATCGTATTTTTATTAATATTGTATATAAAATTATCTTTTCTTAAATCGGTTAAAACTAAAGGAAGTCTTAAAATGGTATAATTCTTCATCTTTTTAGCAATTAAATTTTCGGTTTTATATTTAGCATTATTAAAGTAATCATCAGAATTTATTTGAATTTTATCTTGAACACTTGCAATATTACTAGTGTATAAACTAGTTGTTGAAGCATAAATTAAATAACATTTAGGATTATAATAACTCATAGTTCTAATAATATTTTCTGTTCCATTATATTCAATTATATCTGCAATATTACGCTTATATTCTGCTAAAGGAGGAAGACATGTTGCTAAATGAATCACAATATCTTGATCCTTTACTAAACTTTCTATTAAACTTCTATCTAACACATCGCCATAATAGATATTTATTCTCTTACGATATTTCTTTAATCTATTATATGACTTACGATTTTTTAAGTCTAAGGCTGTAATTTCATATTTACCCTCTGCTAAAAGATATTTAATTGTATGTAAGCCTATGCTACCGGAAGCTCCTGTAATTAATACTTTTTTCATGATACTCCTTACAAATTAACTGCTATGTAATTTATAACAATAATTACTATAACTCCTGTAATTATACCATATAATGAATAAATATTTTTACGATTATTATATAACTCTTTAGTAAGTTCAAATATAAGCAAGTATAAAAGCATTCCTAAAGTAAAGCTTAATATTAAATATTCAATCATTTCGGAAATAGAACCTATTAACATACATAATAGTCCCCCACATAAACCAGAAAGACTTAAAAGGCATAAATATATTGTTTTATTTTTATGTAGTCCACTGCCTATTTGAAGCCCTAAAGGAATATTATGAAGACATATTGTTAAGGTCATTAAAACCCCTTTAGAAAGAGATTCTTGGCTTAAAAGATATAAGGCCATACACTCAATAATATTATGGATAACTAAGGCTAAAATAGATATTTTACTAATATGTTCAATATGCTCACCATGTTCTTTTAAATTATCTTTCTTATCATGATGATCATGATGGTGATGTGGTATCAGATTATCAAGAATTAATAAGACCACTATTCCCAGTATAATACCCATTATAACTATCAGTAACTTTTTAATACTAAAGTTTACTTCTATAAATGCTATAATCTCAGGAATTATATCAATTAAAAGCAAATTTAATAGCACAACAAAAGCCAGTGATATAGAAATAACACTTAATTTTTTTTGATTTTTTATTATTGTTGAAAGAATATATCCTCCGAAGAAAGATAAACCTGCTATTAAAGTTAAAACAATTCCCATCCTATCACCCTTATATTTTTTAACAATCTACTACTTTTACTTTTAAAGCGGATTTATATATTTTATTATTATTTATGGACTGATTAACATCACTAAAATATTTATATGTAACAACGGCTTTCCAACTAACAATTTTATCAACATTTTTTAAAGTATATATTTCATTCTTATACTCATTTCCAGCTTTTTCAGTAGGGATTTGTAATGTCCCTGTTTGTGTAGTAATATCAAAGTTATCAATTACCTTTTCATATTCATTATCATCTTCTTTTTTGTAAATATCCAGAACTAATTCTGGTCTTCCATAAACTGTATAACGAAAAACTTGTTCATCAGGCATTTGAAAATTTACTTCATAACAATATTTAGTATCTTTTTTAGTCGTACTAAGCTCAACATCTATATTAGCTTCCCCAAACACATCGTGACCATTTTCTGGTGAAAAGTTATCATGATTGGCGCCAAATACTATTTCTTGACTAGAATTAAAAGCAAAGATATCGACTCCTTTAGTACTAACATCGACATCAAATGATCCCAAATAAAAATTCTTAGCAGTATAGTAAGCATAAGTAGCTAATGACAAACATATAACCATTATCATAATAGCTAGTATTAACCAAATTATATTTTTTCTATTCATTATGACACCTTGCATTCATTCTTAACACTTGATACTTTTCTCATCAACTTTTATAACTCCACTATATTTTTGTCCTCTTAGTTCATCTTGCATTTTAGTTATATTATAAAACTTAACTTCAAAGTTCCATTCAACTGTTGTAGGTTTGTTGAAATATAAACTAGATATTTTAGCATCATCTACAAGTATAGCATAGCGAACTTTTTTATCGTTAGCAATAGTTTTCTCTTGCCAATCTAGTTCATCAATATTAATTTCAGGAATATTTTTAACATCTATAATATATTGCGATTTGCGAGAATCATCATCCTTAACAGCATCTTTCCCATTTGTAATAGTCGCATTTCCCGAAATAGTAAATTCTTTGTCTGCGCCTTCGGTTTTAACATATAAATCTGAGTTTTCATCCATTTCTAAAATGATATCATAACTACAGGTACTTATTTCATTATTTTTAGGAGAATTTAAATATATAGAAAGTGATGCTTCATCAGTTAATTCATCAACAGTATTATTGTTATCGACTTGAGCTTGTTGCATCAAAAAAGCATCAACAGATATATCTAACGAGTCACTTGACATAGATATAAATGAAGGTGATCCACTTTCGCTTTGAGCGCCAAGATTAATCGTATCATTAGTTTTACCATATGACGCAAAAAAAGCAAAGGATGCTCCGATTAAAGTAACTAACATAGTAAGCGCACTAATAATGATTAATGTTACTGTTTGACGATTACCCATCCCTTTCACTCTCCTACCATAAATATTATCATATTTTAAAAATACATAGCAATAAAAATAAAGATTTTACATAATTTAGTTAGCAGTTGATGCTTGAGTAATCAACAGTTACTATACCACTATAATTATGACCTGATAAGTAAGCTTGATCTTTATTTATATTATAAAATCTAGCTATGACAAGCCAATCAACTTCCGTTTCAATAGTTGTACTTGAACTAGCTATCATAGCATCATCCACTAGGACAAAATAGTCCTCTGTTTTACCATTACTAAGGGTTTTACTAAATAGCTCAAATTCATCAATATTCTTTTCGGGAGCCGTAAATATTACATTTTCTTCACCATCAGCATTTTTAGTAGTAGCTTCAGCTTCAATGGTAAATTCTTTACCACTTATAGTGGCCGTTTTAATATAATATTTACTTTGACTATCATTTGAAGCCTCGATATAATCTTGGGGCTCACTTGTCCATGTGAAAATAACATCATATTTACATACCGAATCTTTGCCCTCTTCTGCTGCTAATAATTTAACATTTAGATTTGCTTCATCAGCGGTGTAATATAAATTTTGCCCATTAGAAAAGGCTCCTTGTTCAAAATTATTAAGGGTAATACTAATATTTTTGTCAGCAGATGCGGTAAATGATGCTGCTTTTGATGGCATATTATAATCAGCTGTAGCATTCATATTAGTATCTTTAACGGAAGCAAAAAAAGCAAATGTTGCTCCGGCAACCATAACTAAAAGGGTGGCTACAGCTACTACAGTAAGAAATATTGTACTTTTATTCTCCATTTGCTCCTCCATTAAGTTCTAGTTTTATGCCCCCATTTGTACCAAGTTTAATATATATTTCACCAAATTCTTGAACACCTAAGGATTGTAATCCCGTAATAGTATAAGAAGTTGGCACCTCAAAATCATATGGAGCAGAAACATTAGAATTTTGTAAAGATCTATTATGTTTCATAATTTGATATACCGTAGTTTTATTTTCATAAGCAGTCTTTTGAATCATAGTATTCTTATTGATTGATTTACTAGCATTTTCTTGAACTTTCTTTTCTTCGCCACCAAGTAATTCAAATGCTGTTTCATAAGATTCATTATTTACTTCAACACGCATTGAATAACGACCTTCAACAATGTTTGTTAAATTATATGTACCATTAGAATCACCATTTGCATTTATAAGTCTACCATTTAAATATATTTTGGCATTAGAAACAGGCTGATTGCTTGAAGCAGGATCATCTGAGCCATTTAATACTTTTGCATTTATATTATAAATATTTTTACTAAGCCAAGGCTCTTGAATAACACTAGCATCTAGAGAAACTATCTTACCATCAAAATCTGGATCAGTATTTTCATCAATCCAGGCCTTGAGATAATATTTATATTCACTTTTAGAATTTTCAAACTTTCCTGAATAAAGTTCATATTCAGCACTTAAAGGATCCTCGCCTGTTAAATTAGCAATAGGAAGATCTGCTATCGCAATTGGTCCTACAATAGGAGTAGTACTTTTACCTGCTTCCTTACTATCATAAAGAGCTACTTTAACGTTTTCTAAAGGCATTAGGTTTTCTTGATTTAAGTTCTTTGCTTGATTACTATTCTTATCATATTTAAGTCTAATTTGAAAATAAACAGAATAATCATTTTCTTTCTTGATTGATATTGTTGCAGTATTATTTTGACTTAAAGCATCAGTATCATTTGTAACAGTCATATTATCGTAGTTAATACCATTTAAAGTTATATTAGCATTTAGATTGCCTGTAGTAATAGTTTGATTATTCGATATACCACCACTTAAAATATAAGAATAAGATACACCAAAAATAAGGCACGCTATCGAAATAAGTGCCATAGAGATTACTAATAGAATTGTTACATTAACTTTTCTCATAGTCTCACCTATTTTAATAATATCATAAAAAGGTAAAGGCCTCAAGATAATTAATTTTCTAAAAAATAAATTTTAGATATTTTTTGCAAATTTTTAAGACTATCGTTTAATATATTTAACATATTATTTATAATTTTTTTTACTTTGACATGACAATTTTGTGCCTCTTGTTCTTTATTATTAACAATATCTAGACTTTTTTGTGTTCCTTTTATCATCATATCAATAATTATTTTATCACTATCATCTTTAAATAATTTCATTTGCGTCATAAACTCAGAACCCATTTTAGCCATCATATTCGGTTCCACGACTTCTTCGTTATTATGTTCTAAAAAATGTTTACACATTTCACATATTTCATTATATTTATCTTTTTCACGTTCCACTTCTTTTAATAGTTTTTTATTTTTTATTTTAAAGATAACTTCATCAATTCCAATTACACCCATTTTGGCATTTTGGTATATATCTTTAACAATTTGGATATCCATAAAAAATCACCCATTTTTATTATGGATGATTTTGGATTTTCTATACTTCTTGGACTACTGCGATTATCATAGGTTTACATTCTGTTTCATTATATAAATAGCGTCCTAACTCTTCTCTTATTTGATTTTTTATTAAGTTATAGTCAATATAATTGGGCGTAATATTATTCTTAATAACTTCTTCACATATTTTTTTAATTTCTTCAATCATTTCTTTTGAATCTTTAACATAGATAAATCCCCGGGTTGTAACTTCAGGTCCCACCAATAAAACTTTATCTTTCTTAGAAACCGTAGCACTAATTAAAACAATACCATTTTCTGATAATATTTCTCTATCTTTAATAACTAAATCACCAATATCATCAGTACTATTACCATCAATAAAGATATCATCGACATCAATATGTTCAAATTTATCTTGCAGATTTTTATCGACAATTTGAACTAAATCACCATTTTGTTTTAATAAAATATTTTCACTAGGGATATTAAGTACAGAAGCTATATTAGCATTACCTACCATATAACGATACTCTCCCTTAACAGGCATATAGTACTTTGGATTTAAAAGTTTTATCATTAACATTAAATCTTCTTTAGAGGCATGTTGTAAAATTGTGTATTCTTTAGGTAAATCAATGACAGAACAGCCAAATTTAGCTAATTCGTTTTCTAGTTTAACAAAAATCTTTTCGCTACTATCATATTTAGGCTCAGAAAAGACAATCGTATCCGTAGGCTTTAATTCAATGAATTTATCATATCCCCCGAGAATTTTATTTAAGTTAGCATAAGGATATGCTTTATCATCACTTATTAAAATAATACAATCAGGATCTTTTAAATTAGATAAATCGCCAATTATAGAATCCTCAACAGTTAAATAATTATTAGCTATGGCATAATCAATAACATTTTTTAATCTTTTGCCCATGACTACAACCTTACGGTGAGTCCCTGATGCAGCATTAAATATTTCATTTATTGTATATAAGTGATCTGCTAAAACACTAAACATAATTCTATTTTCATTATGTTTAATAATATATTTAAAGTATTCTTCTAACTTATGTTGAGGAGATGTATGCCCATTTTTTTCCGCAAATACTGATTCACATAATAAGCATAATACGCCTTGCTTACCAACGTATGCAATTTTGCCAATATCACTATCATATGCCCCAAGCATCGATGGATCAATTAAGAAATCTCCTGTATAACAAATAGCTCCATCTGAAGTATTAACTACATACATTACACTATCCGGAGAACTATGTGAGATTGAAATTGGGAATACCGAAACTTTACCAAAGTTAATTTTTTTATGGGCTTTAATTTCTATAATACTATTTTCTTTGATACCCGATTCCATTAAACAAAATTTTGTAAATTTAGTAGCATATATTTTAAGCTCAGGAATTTGGGCTAATAAATCAGTTGTAGCCCCCATATTTTCTTGATGGCCATGAGTAATAAATATACCTTTTATGCGTTTACGGTTTTTAACTAAGTAGGAAAAATCAGGAATTATATAATCGATTCCGAGTAAATTACCCGTAGCATATTTTAAGCCACAATCAAAAACAAAAATGTCATCATCTATCTCTACAACATAACAGTTTTTGCCGTTTTCATTTAAACCACCCAAACCAAAAATTTTTATTTTACACATGATATCACCTTCGTTTTATAAAAGATTTCTTGGTGTCATCATTATATCAAATAAAAATTTATAAATCAATATTACCTTTGCTCGGATATTAAACTTGATATTGTAACTATACCTAAATTTTGATAATTAATTTTTTGTAAAAGAATTTTAAAACTAGATAAGGAAAGACTATCATCTATCATAATAATATCTCCTGCCGTAATATTAGCCTTAATAAGGGTACTATCCGAGATGGTATATGTCGGTTCTACCAAAGTCTTATGATTTTTAAGACAGTCTTTTTTATTATAATTATTTAAAATGCAAATATTGTTATCTATTTCATTTTCCTTAAGCTTTTTTTCTAAAGAATCAAAGTCTTTATCATAATTTATTTGTTCAAAAACCGATTTTTTCTTATAAGTATCTAAAGTTACTAATTTATCAGCTTTTATTTTATTTCTTAAAATATAGTTTTCTACTTCAGCATTATTACTAACAACAATACTTACTTTTCTTTTATAAGAATTAGCTTTATTAATAATAAGAGTTTCATTATTAGCAAGACTTACCTTAGGTTCAACCTCTTTATAAACAATTTTATCTTTATTAAAAACTCCTTCGTTTTTCATTTGATAGTAGCTTTCTAAACTTGAAACTTCCATCCCATTAATGCCAGGGATAATATAATCCCCATTTATAACAGCATCAACACTTTCAAACTCATATTTATTCTTATTTGCCAATATCTCACTCATGAGGCTACTTTTATATACTAAAAGCGTTGAAATTCGTTTGGCATAATAAAAAGAAAAAGTTAAAAGCAAAATAATAGCAATTGATTTAAATAATTCTTTTCTCATCATTTAAAATATATGAAATAATAATATCTAATAGACATAAAAAAACAAAGATTTAACCAATTCTTTGTTTAATGACTTCATAACCTCTTTTAGCATTTTGAAATAAAATATCATATACAAGTTCATCTTTTCTCAAAAGCTCAATAAATTCATACTCTTCTTTTGTAAAAGTTCTATATTTAGGTGTTTTAGCATCTTTAATTTCGACAATAACATCTGCTCCTAAAAGATAATCAACAGACACACCTAGGATATAAATAAATTCAATTACAGTTTCTAATTTAGGACTTCTTTTTTCGCTTTCATACAGACTGATAGTAGACTTACTGACACCAACTAGTTTACCTAATTGTTCTTGAGTCATCTTTTGCTTGATTCTTGCATCTCTTAATCTTGCTCCTACTAACATGTATACTCCATCCTTCTTGGTGTTAGTATAATAAAAATCAAGTTTAATTTGGGCAATATTTACTTATTGTAAACAAAAAAATAATAAAGATTGTTCCTTATTATTTTTCTCTATTTATTCGCTTTCTTCTTTCTTCGTTGAAGATAAGAATGTTACTCTTTCAGCGATTACTTCCGTTACATAAATAATAGTATGATCTTTATCTTCATATGAACTAGTCTGGAGACGGCCCTTAATGCCTATGACATCGCCCTTTTTACAATATTCACTAGTATTAACTGCAATGCCATCCCATAGTACACATCTAACAAAGTCACAATCATATTTTCCCTCTGAATTTTTAAAGTTACGATTTACAGCAACTGTTACGGTAGTTACTTTTTTATCTTCACCTTTATCAATTACCTCAGGGTCTTTAGTTAGTCTTCCTACTAAAACAACATTATTCATTTATCCTCCTTTCACGGAAAATATATCATTTAACATTGTTTTAGGCAAAACGCTAAATTTTCAATTTTGGCTTAACCAATTTTACAATTTTCACTTAGCCAATTTTATAATTTTAGTCATATTTCTCTGCCAATTTTATAAAATTAGTAATTTTTTAGCATTATGTAAATATCTGTAAATTTATTCTTTTAATAAGCGATTTAACTCTACCGCATATTCCATTGGTAAACTCTTTTTAAAATCTGATATAAAACCTAAGACAAATAAGTCTTTAGCAGCTTGTTCACTTAACCCTTTACTCATTAAATAAAATAATTTTTCTTCATTTATCTTCGATATTGTCGCTTCATGTTCTAAGATACTAGAGTTATTTAAAACTTCGTTTTTAGGATAAGTATTAGACTTAGATATATCATCAAGTAATATCGTATCACACTTAACGGTAGCATAAGAATTTATAGCACTCTTAGCAATCTTAACAGTTCCTCGATAATTACTTACACCACCGTTTTCGCTAATTGACTTGCTTAAAATAGAACTATGAGTATTTTTACCAAGGTGAATCATTTTAGCTCCGGCATCAAGATATTGATCCTTTTTGGCATAGGCAATACTAATAGAACTTCCCTTTGCATTATCGCCTTTTAAAATACAAGAAGGATATTTCATGGTTACACCACTTCCTATATTACCATCAATCCACTCCATATACCCATTTTCTTCAACAATTGCCCTTTTAGTAACTAAGTTATAAACATCTTTACTCCAGTTTTGAATAGTAGAATATTTACATTTACTATTCTTACCAACATATATTTCTACAACACCGGCATGAAGAGATGTTGTTGAATAATTTTTAGCAGTACATCCTTCGATATAATGCAGTTCAGAGTCATGGTCGACAATGATGATAGTTCTTTCAAATTGGCCTAGATTTTCGGTATCTATTCTAAAGTAGCTTTGCAGTGGCCTATCAAGTTTAGTAAATGGTGGAATATAGATAAAACTTCCCCCACTCCATAAAGCACTATTTAAAGCCGTATATTTATTTTCATTATATTTAACTAAATTATTAAAATATTTCTTAAATAAATCAGGATATTTCTTTAAAGCTTCATCAGTAGAAGTAAAAATAATATTGCTATTTTGCGAATTATGATAAACTACTTCACTTTCATATTGATTAGTAACGCCATCAAGATATTTTTTCTCGGCATCAATTACGCCAAGATCATTAAAAGTCTTTTTAACACCTTCTTCAACATTATTCCAATCACAGCTAGGAGCTTGAAATGAACCTTTATAGTATTTTATCTTAGAAAAGTCGATTTTTAAAGTTGGCCCAAATGAAGGATTATCTTGTTTTAAAAATTCATGGTATGCTAAAAGCCGAAAATCGGTCATCCATTTGGGTTCATTCTTCTTTTTTGATAAGTTTTCAATAAATTCTTCATTTAGATTGTTATTCATATAACTTCACAAAATTATAATACACTAAAACAAAGGCAAAAACAATTGTAATTAAAAATAAATTTTGATAAACTAAAGATAATAGGAGGATATGTAATATGGATGAAGAAAACCCATTATCTCAAAGCGAGAATGAATATGGTATACAAGATTCATTAAGGCCACTACAAATGCCTCCCCAAATAGATCCAGTAACTAATACAATTCAAGCTAACATAGAAATAGTACGCCAAAATTTATACAAACCTATAATAACTCCGGAAATAGAAAATTTAATCACTTCCTATATAGATGCTTATCATAGTACTTTAGATTATTGTCTTAGAGAAGCTAATCCTGATGAAGGCAAAGTCAAAGAACTAGAACTTTTATCTGGTCCTATTAACGAAATATATAATCCTAATAATGCTAAAATGTTTGATGGCAATACTTATCCTGCTGTAGAGCTTATTTTAAGTAAGATAAATGAATATGCCTCTGGCTTAGAAAAAGGTTTTACTAGAACGTTAAAAACAGCCAACAGTGGCCATGCTTTAACAAATGATAATCAAGATTTAAACACGCTTGGTTACTTAAGCATTTTATTTATTTTTATCATGGTAATAGTATTTGGTATAGGTCTTGGCTATTTATTATTCATTCTAAAAAAATAGAGTTCATTTTGACTCTATTATTAATTTAATGGCTGTTTTTTGCTCACCATTTATCTCTATATCACTAAAGGCAGGAATAACTACTAAATTTACTCCCATTGGTGCGACAAATCCTCTTGCAATAGCAATTGCTTTAATAGCTTGATTTAGAGAACCTGCACCAATAGTTTGAATTTCAGCAGTTTTTGATTCTCTAAAAATATTAGCAATAGCCCCTGCAACTTTACTTGGATTAGATTTTGTACTTACTTTTAATATTTCCATATCATTTCCTTTCTTTTAATATATATGAATTTATAAAAAAAATATTAGCATAAAACTAATATTCTCAAATTTTTATAAAAAAGTTTAATTTTTTAAAACTAAAGCTAAAAAGCATTACAATGTAAAGAATGAATAACCCAATAATGGGAATAAGATAAGAGATATTGATAAAAAATAAAGATATTAACCATATAGGAATTAAAATAAATGCTTTAGTATTAATGATTAACATCATAAAAATGGAAATAAAACTAAAAAGGATACTATTTATTAGAAAAAAAGAAAAGTTTATTTTATATTTTAAAAATATGTAACCTAAAGTAGAAAAAATAATTATTTGCATAACCTTTAAAAGAAGAATACTTATAAATAAAGTAATGGTTTTACTTAAATACCATTTTTTAGCATTATATCTTAGAACTATTTCAAAAGGCATTGAATTATATTCCAATATAATAAATTTATAAGCAAAAATGAGAAAATAAGAAATATTTAATAATAGTATCGTAATCGACAGAAAATTTTCATTAAATACCCCAAAAATAAATTTAAAATAAGAATAATCATACTTATTAATAGTAATAATAACAAAATAAATTAATAAACTTCCCCAAAAAATAATATGAATATTTCTTAATGATTTAAAAGTTTGTTTAACTAAATTAATTTGAATTTTCAACCTAAAATATCCCTCCTATTTTTAATACAAATATTCTTTAAGATACTCAATAATAAAGCCCAAATACTTATATAAAGAGCAAAAGCAATAACATCTAAAATAAAAGGGCTATACCTTTCGATGTAAATATAATTCTTAAAAAAGATAGGAAATTTTAAAATACTATCTATAGCTTTTCCTTCGGGTAGAGAAATCTCTAAAAAGGTCCCGATAATAATAAAACAAGTGTAGATAAATGAACCAATTCTCGGTGATAAATTATAAAAGAAAATAGCACCCAAGGGCATAATTAAATATAACAATATGTATTTCAAAATATAATAGCCAAATAAAAATAAGAAATTAAAAGAATAATAAGGATTTTGGGGAATAGCAAAGTTTCCTGATGAACAAATAATAGACACCACTACATTTAACATAAGAGATACTAATATTATTGTAAGATTGGATTTTAAACATTTTTTTATTAATAAATGAAAATAATCATTTGTATTTTTCATACGGCATAAATACAAATAATTATTATTAGTACTTTTAATAATATCTATGGTATTAAATAATAAGACCACTAACAAAAATAACCCATTTGTCGTGGTTGATAAGCAAGATATAATGATAGTCCAAACGGGTAACTTAGCTCCTAAAAAAGCTACCAGATTGGATAAACATAGTAATAATAAAATTAAAAATTTTAATTTATCTTTTTTAGTCATAATACTATCTTTCTTTCTTTATAGTACCCTCTTCTACACAATATACTTCATCACATAGCTTGGTTATTTCTTCAGAGATATGACTACTTATAATTATAATTTTATCTTTTTTAATTTTAGTTAATAAATTATATAATTTTTCTTTCGTATCCTTTTCAATCCCATTAAAAGGTTCATCTAAAATCATTATCTTAGGATTTTCCATTAAGACACTAGCAATGCCAAGTTTTTGCTTCATTCCCATCGAATATTTATAAAATTTCTTATCTTTTTCAGCAAATAAATTAACATCTTTTAAAGCATTATTAATATCCTCTTCTGTAGCTATTTTTTGAATATCTGCAAGAAGCTTTAAATTTTGAAAGCCACTTAAATCAGGAATAAAAGATGGTTTATCTATTAACGCTCTTAAATCTTTAGGAAAATCTTTGCCATTATTATAGTTAACACCATCAATTAAGACTTCCCCACTTGTCGGCTTATAGAAAGAACATATTATTTTAAGGAAAACACTCTTACCTGATCCATTTTCACCCGTTAATCCATAAATTTTTCCTGTTTGTAGCTTTAAATTTACATCTTTTAAAATCTCAACTCCCTTAAACTCTTTAGATAAATTATTTACTATAATATTCATTTTTACCTCACTTAATTATTTTTTTCAATATCTTGAATAAATTTTTCTTTATTTTTATAGCATAGCATCATAACCAAAGCTGAAAGTATTAACAAGGTTAAAGGGATAAAAATCATTTCATAAATATTGGTAGCATGTCCCATATAAAGAATATCAACAATGTTAAAATGAGAATATCTCTTGCCCGTTATAAGTACGCAAATACCATATCCTATAGCCATTTCAATTAATAAATCAATTGATAAATAGATTAAAAATGTTTCAATTAAAACAATAACGATATTATGATTTTTGCGAGTCACAATTAAACCTAAATTAATAAAAGATAAAATGAACATGTATAAACAGAAAAAATATAAAATTAGATATGGAATTGGTTTTAATTGAAAATAAAATTCAGTATATCCTGTAGATATAGCATAGGTATAATTAAAATGTCCTGAGTAGGCGTATGAACAAAGAATTAAAATGATTATTGGAACTACTATTACCCAACTATATTTTAAACATGAAAGATAACTTTTTCTGAGAACTTTATAGTAATTGTCCCTTGTTAATATTTGTAATTCCATTTTAGACTTTAATGTTTTACAAAAATTAAATAAACATGGTAAGCAAACAAAAATAATAGCTACAACACTAAGCCATTGAAAATCATAATCAGAAAGAACTTGTCTCATAACTGTATAGGTATCATAAGTCCTCTCTTCTTTACTTAACTTACAAAATTCACTATTAGAAAATTGTTCTTTCGAGCAACCTCTGTCTATATTATTATACATAGTGCTTAAGTCACTAGTGGTATTTTTAAAAGCCATCATTAATATGCATAAAAAAGAAAGGCTTAAGCCTATAGCTATTATTAAACTTTTACTTACTTTCATACTTTTACCCTTTTTATATCTTATTTTTTCTCAAGTAAATAATTTGTTATAGGATCAACAAGCTCTAAAATACCATGAATAAAGAAGAAAAAGCCTAAAATTAGAATTTGAACTTCACTTTCGTAATATAAATTAATAACTGATAACAATCCACTTAGAATAAACAAAACTAAAGTAATCATTCTAAGAAGCCATATTTTTCTCTTACGATCATGATAATAATCTATTTTTTTAAGTTTTATTAAACTCATAAAGCTAATCCAAACGAATAACGTCATAGCTAGATTCAAAGGAACAGTTTTTAAATCAGTAAAAGCCGCTATAATAATTGTTACAACACTTGCAATAGCAGTAAATAGCCCTTCATAATCTTTATCTTTAATAGTTAAGATAAATTGAACTAAATTAATAATACCATATAAAGCTAAAACTACGATAAATAGTACTTTTACATTATTAACACCCATGATTGGAAGTGCTAGTACAACGCAGCCCGTAATAATTAAAAAAATTGCGGTTATTAAATCAACTAGAACTTTTTTCATAATTAATGCCTCCAAATCTACGCTCAACGCCATAGAAATCAGCTATAATATCATCAAGCATTTCGGGAGTAAAGTCAGGAAATAGCGTATCTAAAAAATACATTTCCGCATAATATAATTCATAAAGCATAAAATTACTTACTCTTTTTTCTTTGCCTGTTCTAATTAAGATATCAATCGGAGGTAAATCATTATCAAGATATCTTGTAAATGTATCTCTATTTATTTCTCCCTTTTTTACTTTGCCACTTACTAAATCCTCATGATATCTTTCACAAGCTCTAATTATTTCTTCTCTTCCTCCATAGTTTAAACAAACATTTAAAGTAGCCTTATTATTATTTTTTGATCTTTCAACTATGTCATCCATGGCATTTAAGACATCTGCTCTTAATCCTTCTTTTGCACCACTAAAAACAACTTTAATTCCTTTATCTAACAATTTTTCAAAATTTTTGGTAAACATTTCTATAAATAAATCCATGAGATAATTTACTTCTTCTTCACTTCTTTTGAAATTATCCGTAGAAAAAGCATATACACTTAGGTATTTTAGGCCAATATCTACAGCATGAGTCGCTATCTTTTCAAGTGTCTCACTTCCGGCTTTATGGCCAGCGCTTCTTTTTTTACCTCTAGCCTCTGCCCATCTCCCGTTGCCATCCATTATAATCGCAATGTGTTTTAATTTATCATCAATCATTTCTTACTCCTAAAAACATTATAACATCAATTGACTTTATTTATTGAAAAAAAATAATACAAAGAATCATCTTTCTCTTTAAAAGTTATTTCGTACTCAGCAAAGTCTTTGTAATTATCTTCATTTATAGTAAATTCTGAAATATTATCGGTTTCAAACATTTTACTTCTATCTAAATCAGTATATATTGCATAAGGGCTTTTTACTCCTACATATATATGAGCCTTGCCTATATTTTCATTTCTTTCATAATTTTGTTTATAAACCATTATTTTATCTAATGAATTATTGATACAATTATTTTCTACAGTATAAGTTTCATTTAAATCATCATATTTATAAGAAGTACAATAATCTAAATCCATATGTTCTATATTTGTATCATTAAAATATTCATTATATTTTCTTTCAACATTCTTTTTAGTTAAGGGCATATTAGCATTAGTTAAATAAGATAAACTTAAATATAGTTTATCATTATTATTAAGATTAGCAAAAATATTGGGAGTAAGATAATCATATTCTTTTTCAACATAACTTTCAGAGCTTTCATTTATATAACCCGAAAATAATAGTTCATCTATATATTTATTTAAGTAATCTAAAGCATAGCTTTGATCTATGTTTCCATTTATGTCCTCGATAGCATAGTTTTCGCTTTTAGTATTATTATTTGTTTTCTTAGCAAAATGTGTAATTAACATAATGACACATACAAGCATTATTAAAACTTCAATAACCGACACATAGCCTCGCCAATTTTTCATTAGTCTCACCTAAAATTATTATAACATATAAAAAGGCTATCTTTCCGATAACCTTATACTTTATTTTAAAAATTAATTACCTTTTAGGCGAATTATGCTCAAGATCTTCTGTATTTGGTTCAAATCCCCGGTGATTATCCATAACCACTGTGATACTTACAAAGCCACTACATACATACGCTCTGCAGGCATCCATTTGTAAATATCTTTGTTTTTCTTCAACGGATAGCCTTTCAAATTCTTCTACAGAAAGTCTTGGTGCGTTAGAAAAATATAGCCTATAATTGTCAAATGCATTAGAAGGCACTGGACCTGTTGGCACTGGACCGCTTGATGCTAAGTCTGTTGGTGTTGGACCACTTGGTGCTGGGCCGGTTGGTTTAGTACTAGTCTTTGGCTTTGTTGTTCTCTTACGTTTTGCAGGACCTTTTGGGCCACTCGGTGCTGGACCTGTTGGGGCTGAACCCGTTGGTGTTGGGCCACTCGGTGCTGGACCTGTTGGGGCTGAACCCGTTGGCGTTGGGCCGGTTGGAGCTGGACCTGTTGGCGCCGGACCACTTGGTGCTGGACCTGTTGGCGTTGGAC
>CANQFJ010000021.1 GCA_947598485.1 uncultured Bacilli bacterium
GAAACATAAAACATATTATAATCACTCTTATTTCAGTTTTAAACTATAAAACTGACTTCCAAAAGAAAATCAATAATGCGAACAAACATTTGCAAAAAATTATTGACTTTTAAGAATTATTAAGTTACAATTAATTTGTCAGAGTTAAATAAGGAGACAAAATGAAAATAAATAAAGAAACTAAAGATAAAGATAGGGCTTTAGAACAAGTCCTTGCTGATATAAAAAAACAATTTGGTGAAGAATCTATAATGCGCTTAGGCTCTGAAGAACATATGGAAATTGATACAACACCTTCGGGTAGTTTAACTCTTGATATAGCTCTAGGCGTAGGGGGATATCCTAAAGGAAGAATAATTGAAATATTTGGCCCTGAGTCAAGTGGTAAAACAACCATTGCTTTACATGCTATTGCATCAGTTCAAAAAAATGGGGGAAGAGCGGCTTTCATAGATGCTGAACATGCCTTAGACCCTGTATATGCTAGAAATTTAGGTGTAGATATTAATGAACTATTACTATCTCAACCTGATACAGGAGAACAAGCTTTAGAAATATGTGATGCCTTAGTAAAAAGTGAAGCCCTTGATTTAATAGTTATTGACTCTGTTGCGGCTTTAGTTCCTCAGGCGGAAATAGATGGTGAAATGGGTGATAGTCATGTAGGTCTTCAAGCAAGACTTATGTCCCAAGCTTTGAGAAAACTATCCGGCAGCATGAATAAAACTAAGACCACGGCTATCTTTATAAATCAATTAAGAGAAAAAGTGGGCATTATGTTTGGCAATCCAGAGACCACACCAGGCGGAAGAGCTTTAAAATTCTATTCATCTATTCGCTTAGATGTTAGAAAAGGCGAACAAATAAAAGTTGCCGATCAAATAAGTGGTAATAAAACCAACATTAAAGTAGTTAAAAATAAAGTTGCTCCACCATTTAAGACAGCGACAGTTGATATATTATATGGAGAGGGAATTTCTCGGGAAGGTGAAATTGTTGATCTCGCGGCTGATATTGATATATTAGAAAAAAGTGGAGCTTGGTACTCCTATAATGGTGAAAAAATAGGTCAAGGAAAAGAAAATGTTCGGTTACTTTTAAAACAAAACCCTGATCTTGCTGATGAACTTGAAAATAAGATAAGAGAGCATTATGGTTTTAAAACCGCTAAAAATAAAAAAGACAAAGATGAAATAAAAGAATGAAATTTGCTTGACAACCATACATTAGTATTATAAAATATTGATTGTTATTTAAAGGAAAGCGATGCATATCCACCTGATTGATAAATAAGTCAATAGGTAAAGAGCCAAGGTATATAATTCTTAGTGCTTTTTAGGTGGATATTGTTATCCACCTTTTAAATTGTATGGAGGCGATTAAATATAGCAAAGAATGATGAGCTACTAATCAATAATCAGATAAAGGTTCCGGAGTTAATGGTAATAGGTCCTAATGGGGAAAAATTAGGAATGAAAAATTTAAATGATGCTTTAACTCTTGCTAGTTATGCTGGACTTGATTTGGTATTAATGAGCGGTACAGCAACACCTGCTGTAGCAAAAGTAATGGATTATAACAAATTTCGTTATGAGAAGCAAAAAAAATTAAAAGAGCAACAAAAGAAGCAAAGAGAAACTAGTAAAGAGGTTAAAGAATATCGTTTATCAGTTACGATTGATGTCGGAGACTTTGAAACTCGTCGCAGAAATGCTGAAAGCTATTTGTTAAAAGGACATAAGATTAAAGCTTTTATTCGCTTTAAAGGAAGACAAATTGCTCATCCAGAACTAGGAATAGATGTTTTAATGCGTTTTGCAGAGGCTTTATCCGAAGTCGCTGATATAGAAACTAAACCATTAATTGATGGACGTCAAGTTTATATGATGTTGTCGCCTAAAAAAACAGAAAGGAAGTAATATATATGGGAAAAACTAAACAAAAAACTCACAAAGCATCAAGTAAGGTACTTAATAAAAAGAAAAATGGAACATTAACTTATAAAAAAGGTAATGGAAATCATAAAACTGCAAAAGATAGTGCAAAAGCAGTTAGACAAAGAAGAAATAAAGGCACATTAGCCAAGGGTGAAAGCAAAAGACTTTCACAAGTTATATAGGGGGAACTTATGACAAGAGTTAAAGGTGGAATTGTTTCCAAAAATAGAAGAAGAAAAGTTTTAAAACAAGCTAAAGGTTACTTCGGAAGTAAACATAGACTTTATAAGACTGCTCAAGAACAATTATTTCATAGTGGTACATATGCATTCCGTGATCGTAAACAAAATAAAAGAAATTTTAGAAAATTATGGATTACGAGAATTAATGCTGCTTGTAGATTAAATGACATTAGCTATTCTAAATTTATAAATGGTTTAGCTAAATCTGGTATTGAAATAAATCGTAAGATGTTATCTGAACTTGCTATTGATGATCCTAAAGCTTTTGCTGCATTAGTAGAAACTGCTAAAAAAGCACCTGCAGAAGCTCCTAAAAAAGAGACTACTACAAGTAAAAAGCCTGAAGTAAAGGTTGAATCTTCTAAAAAAGAAGCAAAAGTTGATAATAAAAAAGAGGCTACTGTAGATTTAAGTAGTAAATCTTTAACAGAACTTAAAGCTTTAGCTAAAGAAAAAGGCATCAAGGGATATTCAACTATGAAAAAAGATGAACTAATAAAAGCTTTGAACTAAATTAAGAAGGAAATCCTTCTTTTTTATTTGTCACATATTCGTGTAAACTAAAAGAAAATACTTGACATTTAAATTTTTGATAATCGCTTTTATAAAATGATTTTTTAGTGATTGCTTGATATCAAAATGGTTTTTAGATATAATTAGTTAAGAATAGGTGAGATATGAGAAAGATATTTGCTAGTTTAGATATAGGCTCTTGTTCCATTAAACTTGTTGTTGGTGAAATCCAAAAAAATAAGCTTAATGTTTTGTCTTGCATTGATGTCTTATCTGGGGGCATAAAAAAAGGCTTTATCGTTAATCCCGAGAGTGCTGAGCTAGCATTAAAAGATGCTTTTTCAAAGACCGAAGAAATGATAGGGCTTCCTATTAAAGAAGTTCTCATAAATGTACCTTGTTACAATCTTGAATGTTTTATTTCCAGTGGTTCTACAACAATTACTCATGAAGATAAAACTATAAGAAATAGTGATATAGTTCATGCCATGCAAGGCAGTGTTTATAATAAAATAAGTGAAAATCAAGAATTAGTTTCGCTTTTACCTACGAGATATATAATTAATGATGAGCAGCCCGTCGAAAATCCCCTTAATATGGTGGCAAATAAGCTTACAGTTAATGATGTAGCTGTTATAATACCTAAAAAGAATATAGAAGCTCTTATTAAAAGCTTAGAAAAACTAAAAATAAAAGTTGTAGATATTGTTGTAGCTCCTTTAGCTGATTATTATGAATTTAAAAGTGAAGAAACCGATAAAGAAGTAGGAGCTATTGTAAATGTTGGAAGTAGTAGTACCACAGTTTCCATCTTTAATAAAGGTATACTTACCTCTTGTGAGGTAATTGATATTGGTTCAAGTACGATTGACAATGATATTGCATATATCTTTAAGGTTTCTAAAAAAGATGCCAATTATTTGAAAGAAAAGATTGTAGTTGCGGATTTGCATATTGCTCAACCATCAGAAAGCGTTATGCTTGAAGATGTCAATGGTGAAAGCATAAGGGTCAGTCAGTATGATGCAAGTGCAGTTGCTCTATCCCGATTAAATGAGATTTTTAATTTAGTTAAAAAGCAAATTAACCTCTTAACAAAGAAAGAAATTAGTTATATAATAGTCTCAGGAGGAATAAGTGAACTGAGTTCATTTTCTAGCTTTATAGAGAGTGTTTTTGGCCCTAAGGCTCAGGTAGGAAATGTATCTGAAATAGGCGCTAGACACAATAAATATTCCGTGGCACTTGGTATGATGAAGTACTATAATAGTCGCTTAAAAATGAGAGATGCTGAATATTCTATTTTCTCATTAGATGAACAAGAAGAATTTGGAGGGGCACACAAAAGAGTTAATATATCCGATAATTCATTACTTGGTAAAATATATGGATATTTTTTTGACAATTAAGGAGGGTACATGTCAGATTTAATGATGGATCAAATCGCAAAGATTAAAGTTGTAGGTGTAGGTGGCGGTGGATGTAACGCTGTTAACCGTATGATTGAAGAAGGAGTTCAAAGTGTTGAATTCTATGTAGTTAATACTGATCTGCAAGTTTTAAATAGTTCATATTGCGAGAATAAAATTCAAATTGGAAAAAATATAACAGGAGGACGTGGAGCAGGAGCTAACCCTGAAGTTGGCCGTGCAGCAGCTTTAGAAAGTAAGTCTGAACTTGAAGAGGCTTTATCCGGAGCTGATATGGTGTTTGTAGCTTGTGGTCTTGGTGGTGGAACCGGAACTGGTGCAGCTCCAATTATTGCGGAAATAGCTCAAGAGTTAGGCTCTTTAACTGTTGCCATTGTTACTAAGCCTTTCAAATTTGAAGGTAAAAAAAGAATGGAAAATGCTTTAGTAGGTTTAGAAGAACTTCGTAAACATGTTGATAGTTTAATTGTTATACCAAATGATCGATTAAGAGATATTATTGATAAAACTACCTTCTTTGACGATGCGTTTAAAGAAGTTGATAATGTCCTTCATCGTGGCGTTCAATCTATATCTGATTTGATTGCGGTTACCGGAGTTATTAACCTAGACTTTGCTGATGTAAAAACCGTAATGGAGAAAAGTGGTACTGCTATAATTGGAATTGGTTGCGCTGCCGGAGAAAATCGTTCTGTGGAGGCTGCTAGACAAGCTGTTTCTAATTCACTTCTTGAGGAAACCATTGAGGGAGCAAGAAACGCTATTGTCAATGTAACTGGTGGCAATAATTTAACATTATTTGAAATTGAAGATGCTGTAGAAACAGTAAGAGAAGCTGCAAATGGTGATGTCAATATTATCTTTGGAGCAATTAAAAACGAAAATCTTCAAGACGAAGTAATTGTAACTGTTATTGCAACGGGCTTTGATGATGATACAGCTGATGAAGCTTTATTTGGCGATGATGCTATTCCTAAAAGAAGCAATCAAGAAATAGCAGATAGTGATTATGAAATACCTCCTTTTTTAAGAAACAATGATTAATTCATAATCTGACAAAATTTTTATATCTTATATTATAAAATTAAAATTAGGTGATATGTATGACAATATATGTTGACCTAATTTTTTTTATTAATTTTGCTTATGACTTTCTATTACTTCTTACGGTAAGCATAATTTTAAAAAGAAGAAGGAAATTAAGATATTACACACTAGCAGCCATCTTTGGAGCTTTATCTATTTTTCTTCTTTTTATAAACATTAATAATATCTTGCTATTTTTATTAAAAGTCTTAGTTAGTATTATTATGTGTTTAATTGCCTTTGGCTTTGTTAGTTTTAACTACTTAGTTAATAATTTGATATATCTTTATATGACTAGTACTATTCTGGCAGGTTTTCTATATTTTTTAAGTAATGAATTGTCATATAAACACGAAGGTTTAATCTTTTTCTTTAAGGGCCTTTCCGTTAACTATGTTCTTCTTTTAATTATTGCTCCCATTATCTTAGGAGTATATATTTACACTTCTAAAAAGATGAAAAGCACATATAATCAGTATTACCATATTGAAATTGTTTTTGACGATATCCATATTAAGGCTTTATCTTTATTGGATACGGGCAATCATTTAATAGATCCAATTACTAAAAAAGGTGTTATTATTGTAAACAAAAAAGTATTAAAGGACGTATATAATATTCGCAGTCCCGTCTTTGTTATTTATAAAACCATTCGTGAAGAAGGATTAATGCGTTGTTTTAAGCCCAGCTATATTCTTTTAAATAATAAAAAAATATATAATTATTTAATTGGCGAAAGCCTAACTAAATTTGCTGATGGTGTAGATTGTTTATTGAATGTTAAATTAATGGAGGATAATTATGTTTAGAAAATTATTAGAGAAGTTAAGAAAAAAGTATAAAGAAGTCTTTTTCGTGGGGGCTACTGATAAGCTTCCACCTCCACTTAGTAAAGAAGAGGAAACTAAATATGTTATTTTAGCGGAAAATGGTGATACCAAAGCTAAGGATAAACTTATTGAACATAATCTAAGATTAGTAGTATTTCTAGCTAAAAAGTATGAATCTACAGGTTATGATATTGAGGATTTAGTATCAATTGGGTCCATAGGCCTTATCAAAGGAATTAATACGTATAAATTATCTAAAAATATTAAACTGGCTACTTATGCAAGTAGGTGTATATCCAATGAAATACTCATGTTTATTAGAAAAAATAAGAATCGGAAAGCGGAAGTATCTTTAGAAGAATCCCTTAACTTTGATGCTGAGGGTAATGAGCTTCATCTTGAAGATATTCTGGGAACCGAAGATGATGTGGTACCTAAAGAATTTGAACATAATATGAATAAGGAAATCTTAAATAAAGAAATTGCTAAACTTTCCCAAAGAGATAGACAAATTATGATATTGCGATATGGTCTTAATAATTCTAGAGAATATACCCAAAAAGAGGTTGCTAAGATATTAGGAATATCACAATCTTATATTTCCCGTATTGAAAAGAAAGTAATTAATTCTATTCAAACAATTACTATGTAAAAAACATAATGAAATTTAAAAATCATTATGTTTTTTTAGTTTAATAAATTGGGCTAGGTAATTTATTTAAAAATGATCTTTTGCTATCAAATCACTTCCTATTCATTTTTTTATGTAAGAATTTGAATAAAAAAGTCAAACCCAAGACATTATAAGACATGAAAGGAAGAAAATGAGTAATTACAAAGTAGATATAACAGGGATTAACACTAGTAAATTAAAAAGTCTTACACATAAAGAGAATATGGCATTATTTAAAGCCATGCAAGAGGGTGATAAAAGCGCTAAAGAAAAACTTGTCAATGGTAATTTAAAGTTAGTTCTATCAGTTTTAAGAAATTTTAATCATAAAAACGTTAATATGGATGATTTATTTCAAGTTGGCGTTGTCGGGTTAATAAAAGCTATTGATAATTTTGATTTGTCTTTTAACTTAAAATTATCAACATATGGTGTACCTCTTATAATCGGGGAGGTAAAAAAATACTTAAGAGATGGCTCAATGGTAAGGGTGTCACGTAGTGTTAAAGATTTAGCTTATCAAATTCTACGCTTTAAGGAAGACTATATTAATCGCTTTGGGAAAGATCCATCAAATGATGAAATTGCCAAAGCTTTAGGCATCAAAGAATATGAAATAGGCTATGCATTAGATTCGTTGAAAGAGCCTATGAGTATTTTCGAACCTATTTATAATGATGGCGGAGATACAATTTATTTAGAGGATCAAATTGCCGACGTAAAAGAACAAAGTAAAGATAAAGATATGCTAATATCTTTACATAAAGCTATAAAAAAAATCACGGCAAGAGAAAGAAAAATTTTATTAGATCGCTTTGTTGTAGGTAAGACTCAATCAGAAATTGCCCAAGAACTCAACATTTCTCAGGCTCAAGTATCGAGAATAGAAAAATCAGCAATGGAAAAAATTCGTAAGATGATAAAATGAAAGGCAAAAAATGATGCTGACTTATTTAGGAATATTTTTCGCAAGAATAATCGATGTTACATTTGGTACCTTAAGAACGGTATACACGGTTAAAGGCAAACAGTTTTTAGCAGGAATCATTGCCTTTTTTGAAGTCTTTATTTGGTTTGTGGTGGCTAGAGAAGCTTTAAGTGGACCTTTAGAGCATCCTATCTTGATTGCAATATCATATTCATCGGGATATGCGGCAGGTACAATAATAGGAACTTTAATATCTAATTACTTTGTAAAAGGGCTAGTGATGGTGCAAGCTATTATAAAAAAAGGTGATGAAAAACTAGCTAATAGAATCAGAAAAGAAGGATATGGACTTTCAATTATTCCTTTAAAAGGGGAGATAGACTCTATAAAAAAGGAAATGCTGCTTATTGAAATAAGCAAAAAAAATATTAAAAAGTTAACAAATATTATTAAAAAAGATTATCCAGAAGCTTTTATTACCATAAGTGAAACGAAATTAGTCCAAAATGGCATTATTAAATAACTTTTAAAGATTTTATAAGTGAAAAATAGGCTTTACTAATAAAAAACGAAGTGCTATAATATGACTAGCAATTTAAGTGGGACAAAAATCCCACTTTTATTTATAAAAAGGAGGCCTAAATGGACTTTGAAAATTTAAAAAAGAAGATTAATGCAGCTTTAGAAAAGGATGAGATTTTTGTCGATTCTATTAATTACTATAAAAAAGGCAAATTTTACTTTCTTGATATTGTCCTTGATAAAGTAGGCGGAATTGACTTGGATATGATTGTCGAGGCTACTAAAAAGGTTGATCCAATTGTTAATGATGAGTGTAAAAATTTAGATAATAGCTATATTTTAGATATATCAAGTAAGGAGAGAGGTTAAAATGGATAGTAAAGAATTAATAAATGCAGTAAAACTTATTGTAGAAGAAAAAAATATTAGCGAAGATGTTATATATGAAGGTTTATCAGCAGCGCTTACAACTGCTTATAAGAAAAACTTTGATTCAAAGACTAATGTTTTAGTAGATATTAATCGGGAAACTGGTGATATCAAAGTATATTCTTATTTAGTGGTTGTTGATGAAATTGATGAAGGAACGGAAACGGTTGATGAAGAAGGTAATACTATAAATGTTCCTCCCGAGATTAATATTGATGCCCAAATTCTTTTAGAGGATGCTATAAAGATTAAAGCTGATGCTAAAGTTGGTGACACGATTCAAGTTGAAGTTACTCCTAAGGATTTTGGCCGTGTTGCTGCAGGTACTGCTAAACAAGTACTTACCCAAAAAATAAGAGAAGCTGAAAAAAATAGTATTATTGAAGAATTTAATGGTAAAGAATATGAAATAATGGTTGGCATGGTAGCAATGGAAGACCAAAGAAACTATTATATTAACTTAGGCCGTACAAGAGGTATTCTTCCTAAAAGTGAAATTATCCCTGGTGAAGAAATTAAGATGGGCTCTAATATTAAGGTATATATTACTAAAGTAGAAAGTAATACTAAGGGACCTCTTATTATGCTATCAAGAAAACATTATGGCTTTGTAAAAAGATTATTTGAGCAAGAAATACCTGAAATAATTAATGGTACTATTGAAATATATCAAGTTGTTAGAGAACCAGGCATAAGATGTAAGGTAGCGGTTTTCTCCAATAATGATAAAGTTGATCCAATTGGAGCTTGTATTGGCGAAAAGGGTTGCCGTATCGCTGGTATTTTAAAAGAATTAGGCCAAGAAAGAATTGATTTAATACAATATTCTGAAGATGCTGAAACATTTATTAAAAATGCTTTAGCTCCTGCGAAAGATGTTATTGTCAGCATAACAAGTGAAGAGAAAAAAGAAGCTTTAGCTATTGTAAATGATGATAATCTTTCTCTAGCAATAGGTAAAAAAGGAAGTAATATTAAGCTTGCTAGTAAGCTTACTCATTATCATATTTCTATTAAGACATTAAGCCAAATTAATGAAGAAGGAAATAAATAATGAAAAAAGTTCCTTTAAGATCATGCGCTGTAACCAAAGAAAAATGTGAAAAGAAAGATTTATTTAGAATCGTAAGGACTCCTGAAAAAGAAGTTGTTTACGATGAAACTGGCAAGCAAAATGGTAAAGGAGCATATTTAAAAAAAGATAAAGATGTAATTCTTAAAGCTAAAAAAAGTAAAGTATTAGATAGACTTCTTGAGGTATCTGTTCCTGATGAAATATATGATATGTTATTAAAAAGGATAGAAAATGAGTAGACCTAGTAAAGATGAATATTATATGATTTTGGCTAAAGTGGCTGCGATAAGATCAACTTGCCTATCAAGAAAAGTAGGATGCGTCATAGTTAAAGATGATAGTCCAGTATCCTTTGGTTTTAATGGACCTGCCCGTAAAATGGAACATTGTGAAGATACGGGTGGTTGTAAAAGAAGAGCTATGCCTGATTATGCAAGTGGTAAGTATTTAGAATTATGCCCAGCATCTCATGGTGAACAAAATGCCGTAGCTTTTGCGGCACGTCATGGAGTATCACTTGACGGAGCAACGGCATATGTTAATACCTTTCCTTGTAAAGATTGTATGAATTCCCTTATTAATGCAGGTATTCAAAGAATTGTATATGATGCTGATTATAATGCTGATTTATCTAGTGAAATAGCCAAAAAGGTTGGCATTAAAATTGAAAAGTATGATGGCAAAAATGCCAAAGGCTTACTCGAGGAAATTGAAAAAGTTATAAAATAAATAAAAAAAAGAAAGGTGGATGATTATGAATATTAAAGATTATGCTAAAGATGTAGGTTTATCAGTTGCGGAAGTTTTGAAACAATGTGAACAAGTAGGCATTAAGGCTGATAATAATACAGAACTTACAGATGATGATATCATTATTCTTGATAATATGCTTAATTTAATAAGTACAGATAAAGAAACTACATATGAAGAGGAAGATGTAATAGATGATATTGTCACAGGAGTTCTTGAAAGTGAAAATATTGATAAATTATCTTCAACTAGTACTAGTAAACAAAAATTAAAGAAGAAAGATAGTGCTAAAGAAAATAAAGAATTCAATACCCTTAAAAAGCAAATGTATAAAAATAAAACTAAATTAAAGGGTAATTTTACTTCTGATAATATTATTGTATATAAAGATAATATGACAGTTGCAGAATTAAGTAATGCTTTAGAGGCAGCTACAACTGATGTTATGAAAAAACTAATAAATCTTGGTTTAATGCTTAATATCAATGATCCAATTAGTTTTGAAAATGCGGAAATCTTAGTTTTAGATTATGGCAAAACCTTAAAGAAGGAAGAAAGCCAAGATATATCTAACTTTGAAAATTATGAAGTTATCGATAAAGAAGAAGATTTACTACCAAGACCACCAATTGTAACTATTATGGGACATGTAGACCATGGTAAGACAACACTTCTTGATTATATCCGTAATTCTCATGTTGTGGATACTGAATCGGGAGGAATAACGCAAGCTATAGGTGCTTATCAAATAGAATACAATGATAATAAGATAACCTTTATTGATACTCCGGGACATGCTGCTTTCACACAAATGAGAGCTAGAGGTGCATCCGTTACTGATATTGTTATTATAATTGTTGCCGCTGATGATGGCGTTATGCCTCAAACTAAAGAAGCTGTAGAACATGCTTTATCAGCTAAAGTACCTATTATAGTTGCTGTTAATAAAATAGATAAACCAGAAGCTAATATTGATAGAATATATACAGAAATGGCTGAGATTAATATTACTCCGGAAAGTTGGGGCGGCGATGTTCCCTTTATTAATATTTCTGCCAAAACTGGTGAAGGAGTAAATAATTTACTTGATACTATTTTAGCAATAAGTGAGGTATCAGAGTTAAAAGCCAATCCTTCTCGTTATGCTTTAGGAGCTGTTATTGAAGAAAGACTTGATAAAAATATTGGTGGTGTTGCTTCTTTCTTAATCCAAAATGGTACACTACGTTTAGGCGATCCAGTTGCCGTAGGTACTACTTATGGTAAAATTAGAACAATGAAAAATGATTTAGGTCAAAGTATTGTTGAAGCTGGACCATCTACCCCAGTTGAGATAACGGGTTTAAATGATAATCCAAGAGCGGGTGATAAATTCATGGCTTTTGAAACCATTGAAGAAGCTAAAAATGTTGCCGCGAAACGTAAAGAACATGAAGCTAAAAGTGAAAATAAACATAAAGGTCTTTCTCTTGATGAATTATTTAATAGTATTAATGAAGGCCAAAAGGAAATCTCTGTTGTTTTAAAAACAGATGTCCGTGGTAGTGAAGAGGCTGTTAAAGGCGCTTTAGAAAAAATAGATATTGATGGCGTTAAAGTCAAAGTTATCAGAAGTGGTATTGGTCAAATAACGGAAAGTGATATCGTTTTAGCTAGTGCCTCTAAAGCTATTGTTATTGGCTTTAATGTTGTTGCTTCTCCAGGAGCAAAAGAAATGGCTAAAGAGTATGATATTGAAATTCGCCTTTATTCCATAATCTATAAATTAGTAGAGGAAATGGAACAAGCAATGAAAGGTATGCTTGATCCGGAATTCGAAGAAAAAGTATTAGGCACTGCTGAAGTTAAGAAAATATTTAAGTTTTCTAAGATTGGTAATATTGCCGGATGTTATGTAAAAGAGGGTATTGTAAAATCCTCTGCTAATGCTAGAGTAATTCGTGATGGCATAATTTTAATTGATACAAAAATAGCCTCTGTTCAAAGAGAAAAAGATAGTGTTAAAGAAGTTAAAAAAGGTTATGAATGTGGCGTTACTCTAGAAAAATTTGATGATTTTAGAGAAAATGATACCTTAGAAATTTATGAATTACAAGAGGTAGCACGTGACTAGCTTTAATGTAAAAAGAATTGAAAGGGATATCGAAAAATATATTCCCACGATAATTCAACGAGAAACCACGGATGATCTTTTAAAAACTATTACAATCACAGGGTGCAGTTTAACTCATGATCTAAGTTATTGTAAGGTGTATTTCACATCAGTATCTGATCTTGATCATAAACAAATGGAGAAAGAGGCTAATGAAGCAGCTCCTTTTATTCGAGGTAAACTTGCTAAGTGCATGGATATAAGAAATACTCCTGAGCTTCATTTTATTTATGATAACTCAATTGCCTACGCAGAAAATATTGAAAATATAATTAATAAATGGCATGAAGAAAAGTAGGATTATATGGTAAATGGTATTATTTTATTAGATAAACCTAAAGATAGAACAAGTAGAGATATGGTTAATGAACTTAACCATATTTTTGATATGAAAAAAATAGGGCATACAGGTACTTTAGACCCTCTAGCAACGGGAATGTTAATATTATGTTTAGGCAAGTATACCAAGCTTGTAGATTTGTTACAAGATACTAGAAAAGAATATGTTGCAACAGTTAAACTTGGGATAAAAACCGATACTTTAGATATCACTGGAAACGTTTGTGAGGAAGCAAAATGTGAGGTTTCTAAACAAGAGCTTATAAAAGTTTTAAAATCTATGAAAGGTGAGGTAGAACAAGAAATACCCAAGTACTCTGCTAAAAAGATAAATGGTAAAAAACTATATGAATATGCTAGAGAAAATATCGAGATTGATTTGCCCAAAAATACGATTGAAATATATTCTATAGATTTAATCGAGTGTAGTAATGATGAATTTATTTTTAAAGCCGAAGTTAGCAAAGGAACATATATAAGAAGTATAATCCAAATAATATGCAACAAACTCGGAGTAATTGGTACAATGAAAGATCTTCGTCGGACTAAAGAATGGCATTATGATGTTGAAAAAGACGCCAATTCTTTAGAACAAATAAGAAGTGGTAAGTATAAGCTATATTATGCTAGAGATTTCTTGCCTTATAAAATATATAATCTTAATGAAGAAGAATATCAAAAAGTTAAAAACGGTGCCAAAATATGCATAAATGAAACCGGTGATAATATAATTTTGATATATAATGATAGTGAAGTAGCCATTTATGTGAAGGATGATATTTATTATAAACCTTCGATAATGCTCATTTAAATTTCACAATTTTATTGTTTTTTATAATTCTTCGTGTTAAAATTTTTATATAGAATAAAGAGGTGTCCTGAGAGTGAAAGATTTTTTGCTAACTTTATACTCTAATGAAAGCTTTCCTATCTACTTAGGCCTTTTTATTGTTGTTTTAGTTATTGCTTTTGTTGTCGTCTATTTTTGGGGACATAAGGATAAAAAGCTAATTGAAACAAGAAAGCTAGAAAAACTTCATCTTGAAGATGATAAACAAGCTTTCAAAGAAATAAGTAAAAAACAAAAAGTAGAGGTTAAAGAACCTAAAAATAGTTCATATGAATATACAGAAACTATTGAGTTACCTAGATTAAATAAAGATAGTGGAGTTAAAACTGTTAGTATTGAAAATATTAATCAAGTAATGGAAGAAAATGATGAACCTACTAAAAATGATGAAGTAGAATTTTTATATGAAGATACTAAAGAAATAGTGTTACCAAAACTTAAATAACCAGGAAGCACTACTAAAAGCACAACAGTGAAAAACAAGGATAAAATGTCAAGAAGATTGCAAAAATCTTCTTTTTTCTTTATAATTAAAATGGTGAGAGTATGGCAAATTATGATGAAACATCAATAAAAATCTTGGAAGGACTTGAAGCAGTTCGAAAAAGACCTGGCATGTATATTGGGTCTACAGACAAAAGAGGACTACATCATTTAGTATGGGAAATTGTTGATAATGCAATAGATGAAGCGATAAATGGCTATGGTAATTACATCAAAATAACTCTAAATAAGGATGAGAGTATTACTATTTCCGATAATGGTCGTGGTGTTCCTATTGGTATGCATGAAAGTGGTAAATCTACTCCGGAAGTAATTTATACTATTTTACATGCAGGTGGTAAATTTGAAGAAGCTGGTTATAAAGTATCCGGTGGTCTTCATGGTGTTGGTGCTTCGGTTGTTAATGCCTTAAGTTCATATATGGATGTTGTTATTTATCGAGATGGTAAAATATCTAACATTCGTTTTGAAGACGGGGGAAAAGTAGCAATTTCCTTAAAACAAGTTGGGGAGTCTAAGAAAACAGGGACAACCGTAACTTTTAAACCTAATTATGATATTTTTAAAAATTGTCATTTTTCCTATACAACGATATGTGAAAGAATGCAAGAAAGTGCCTTTTTAATATCAGGACTTACTATTGAAGTAGTAGATGAAGAAAATGATAAAAAAGAAGTCTATTATTATACAAATGGCTTAAATAGCTTTATTGATTATATTAACGATGGAAAAGCTCCTCTTAGTAATATAATTGCTTTTTCAGGAGTTAAAAATGGTATAGAAGTTGATGTTGCTATGCAATATACTGATACCTATAATGAAAATATTTTATCTTTTGTTAACAATGTTAAAACTCCTGATGGAGGTACTCATGAAGTAGGTTTTAAAACAGGTATTACTAAAGCTTTTAATGACTATATTAAAAATAATAATACCCTAAAGGGTAATACTGTTTTTGACGGTTCTGATGTAAGGGAAGGATTAAGTGCCATTATTAGCCTTAAGGTTCCTGAAGCTTCATTACAATTTGAGGGGCAAACTAAATCTAAATTAGGTACTCCTGAGGCTAGAAGTATAACCGAGAGTATAACTTATGAACAAATAAAATTCTTTTTAGAGGAAAATAGAGAAACAGCTTTAAATGTTATTAACAAGGCTACTAAATCTATGGAAGCTAGAGAAGCTGCCCGAAAAGCCCGTGAACAAGTAAGAAATGGTAAAGGCAAAGAGAAAAAAGAAAAAATATTAAGTGGTAAACTTGCTAAAGCAACAGGCAAAGATTTAAGCAAAAATGAATTATTCTTAGTCGAAGGTGATTCAGCTGGAGGCTCTGCCAAAACAGGAAGAAATAGGGAAACTCAAGCTATTTTACCTTTAAGAGGTAAGGTTTTAAATACAGAAAAAGCATCAAACAATGATATTCATGCTAATGAAGAGTTAAATACGCTTATTTATGCTATTGGTGCAGGCGTGGGTAATGAGTTTGATCCTAAAGATAGTAACTATGGCAAAGTTATAATTATGACCGATGCCGATGATGATGGAGCCCATATCCAAATACTACTTCTTACTTTCTTTTATCGCTTTATGCGGCCTTTGATTGAAGCAGGTATGCTTTATATAGCAAACCCACCTTTGTATGCTTTAGATTTTGGTAAGTACAAGGAATATGTAGCTACTGACGAAGAACTTGAAGAAAGAAAAAAGGCTGTTAAAGGCACTTATAAAGTGCAAAGATTTAAAGGTTTAGGTGAGATGAATCCTGAAGAATTATATGAAACTACTATGGATCCTAAATCAAGGAGTTTAATAAAAGTTAATATTACAGACGCAGCTTTAGCTGAAAAAAGAGTTTCTGTCTTGATGGGCGATAAAGTTGAGCCAAGAAAAGATTGGATTGAAGAAAATGTTGATTTTACTTTAGAAGATAGTTTTAGAAAAGAATAATTTAAAAAGGAAAGATGTTTATGAGTAAATTGTATTTTAGATATTCTGCAATGAATGCGGGTAAAACTACCGCACTTCTACAAGTTGCTAATAACTATGAGGAAAGAGGAATGAATGTCCTATTAGTTAAGCCTGCTATTGATACTAAGGGGGATAAAAAAGTTATTAGTAGACTTGGTATTGATAGAGAAGTAGATATATTACTTAAGGAAAAAGATACTTTATTATCTCATATGGACACTAAAAAGGTGGATGCGATTATTGTTGACGAAGCCCAATTTTTAACGCCTAAACAAATAGATGAGCTTTTCTATATAACTAAAACAAGTAATATTCCTATATTATGTTATGGTCTTAGAACCGATTTTCAAATGAAAGGATTTCCTGGAGCTTCAAGGCTTTTAGAAATTGCCGATGATATTGAAGAAATAAAAACGATATGTCGATGTGGTAAAAAAGCTACCCTAAATATGCGTTTTATAAATGGAGAACCAACGTTTTCAGGTAGCCAAGTTGTAATTGATAATGGTAAAGATAATGTGACTTATGAATCAGTATGTGGAAAGTGTTATCTTGAAAAGAAAAATAATGTAAAAAAATAAGGAGGTAATCATGAAAGCTAAAAAAGAAGAGCAAACTTTGATTGAAAAAATATATGACTATACTCTTGAAGATATAATGGGGGATCGTTTTGGCCGTTATGCTAAAAGTATTATTCAAGATCGGGCTTTGCCTGATGTACGTGATGGTTTAAAACCTGTTCAAAGAAGAATTTTGTATACGATGTGGGAAGATCATAATACCTTTGATAAACCATATCGTAAATGTGCTAAAGCTGTTGGAGACGTCATGGGTAAATATCACCCTCATGGTGATTCATCTATTTATGGCGCTATGATTAATATGTCTCAGCCATGGAGTATGCGTGAAATCTTTATTGATATCCATGGTAACAATGGTTCTATTGATGGGGATCCTCCTGCTGCATATCGTTATACCGAAACTAGGCTTACTAAAATAGCTCAAGTAATGCTTAAAGATATTAATCGTAATGCAGTCGAAATGGCTTTAAATTATAGTGATGAATACTTAGAGCCTACAGTTTTACCTGCCAATTTCCCTAATCTTTTAGTTAATGGCTCTACAGGTATATCTGCTGGATATGCGACAAATATTCCACCCCATAATTTGGGAGAGGTTATTGATGCGACAATTCATCGGATTAATAATCCTGGTTGTCGTCTTGATACTATCTTAGAAATTGTCAAAGGACCTGATTTTCCTACGGGAGGCATTGTCGAGGGAAAAGAAGGCTTAAGGCAAGCTTATGAAACTGGTAAGGGAAGAGTTATAGTTAAGTCTACTACGAGAATTGTTAAAGATAAAAATGAACATCAAATTATTGTTGAAGATATCCCTTATGGGGTTTTAAAAGAGGGACTTCGTAAGAAAATTGAAGAAATAAAAATTGATAAAAAAGTCGAAGGCATTGTTGATGTTTGGGATGAATCTGATAAAGAGCATATGGCTAGAATACGTATAGACCTTAAGAAAGATGCTAATGCTGAGTTAATACTTAATTATTTACTTAAGAATACGGACCTACAAATAGGATATAACTTTAACGTTGTAGCTATTGTTAATCATAGGCCTAAGCAACTTGGCTTACTAGCCATTTTAGATGCTTTTATAGCTCATCAAAAGGAAGTTATATTAAGAAGAACAACCTTTGATTTAGAACATGCTAAAGCAAGGCTTCATATCGTTGAAGGACTTTTAAAAGCAGTTGATATCCTTGATGAAGTAATAAAAGTTATTAGATCCTCTAGCGATAAACAAGATTCAATTAATAATCTTGTTAGCATGTTTGCTTTCACTGAGGAACAAGCAACGGCAATTGTTATGATGCGTCTTTATACATTATCAAATACTGATGTAGATGCTCTTTTAAGTGAACAAAACGATTTGAATCGGATGATTGATTTCTTAAATAGTATTTTAAATAATGAAGAAATCCTAAAAAAACAAATGAAACAAGAACTTATGGAAGTTAAGAAAGAATTTGCTAGCCCAAGAAGAACGCAAATAAAGGATGAAATTACAGAAATTAAGCTTGATATGAAAGATATGATACCTAAAGAAAGAGTTTATGTAATACTTACAAATGAAGGTTATTTAAAAAGAGTGTCACCTAAGGCTTTCGCGGCTACTGCTATTGAACAAATGACTATGAAACCGGGAGACTTTATTACTAATGTTTATGATGTTACTACTCTAGATAATCTAGTATTATTTACTAATTTAGGTAATTATTTATTTATACCTGTTCATATAATTCCTGAAATTAAAATGAAAGAATTAGGTAAACATATTAGTAATATAATTTCTATTTCTGACGATGAAAAAATAATTTCTTCAGTCTTATTTAAAAAAGATCGCAGTAAAGTTGTATTAACTACCAAATTAGGAATGATTAAACAAACTTTAGTATCTGATTTTGAGGTTCAAAGATACACTAAGCCAATAATGGCAATGAAGCTTAAAGAAGGCGATGAGCTTGTATCAGTAACGCCAAGTAAAAATGATACAATTATTATCACGCATAATGGTTATTATTTAAGATATAAAACTGATGAAATATCTCTTCTTGGAACAAAAGCCTCTGGTATAAGAGCCATTAATTTAAAAGAAGATTATGTAATTGCTTCTGATCAAATTGATAGTAGTAGTGAATACTTAAATGTAGTAACAAATTATAATACAGGAAAAAGGATAAAACTTGATGATTTAGTTAGTTTATCTAGAGCTAAAAAGGGTAATATGCTATTTAAAAAAGCTAAAACGAAAGATTATCATATTTTATTTAGCTTTATAAGTAATTCAAGAACTATTAATATTATGAAGTGTGATAGTGAAATAACCGAAGTAAAAAATAGTGATATTCCTATTATGGATATTTCGTCAGTAGGAAGTCAATTAAATAAATATAAAATAGATGACTTTAAACCTAAGAATAATATTATATCTCAAGAAACAACAGAAGATAATAAAGATAAAATAGTAGAAAATGAAGATGGCCAATTATCTTTTGAAAACTTTATCAATAATTTTAAAATTTAATCATATTATTTATTGGTGAATAATATGGCTTCAAAAGAAGATTTTAAAGAGTTTATAAGAATAAATCCTACTTTTGCATCTTTTGTTAATTCAGGAGAAATGACTTGGCAAAAGTTTTATGAAATGTTTGATTTATATGGGCCTGATAGTAATGTTTGGGATAAGTTTAAAACTGTAAATAAAGAAAGAGAGACCACTAAAATAAATGATCTTTTAAAGAATATTGATATGGACTCTATTAAAGAACATATTTCATCTGCACAAAAGGCTTTGGATTTAGTTCAAGAATTAACAGCAAAGGGAACTACCGCAAGTGCTAGTGTAGTTGATGCTCCAAGGCCTTTAAATAAATTTTTTGAGGATTAATGGATAAGCTAATTAGTAAAGAAATATTAGAAAATGAAAAATTATTAAATAGACTTATGGAAAATTCTTATTACATTAAGTATTTAAATCGCAATCCCAATTATTTTAAATATTTTAAAAAAGATTTAGAGGCAATATATAAAGAAAGACCTACAGATAAGCTAAATAATGTTCTTGATGGGGTAGAAATGATATCGTCTATTATAGATACAATGAAATAGTTTTACATTGAAAAAAATAGTGTTTTGTGCTAATATCAATAATAGAGGTGACTCTGGTGAAGAGTAATAATAAGGGTTTTACATTAGTAGAACTTTTAGCAGTAATAGTAATTTTAGCTGTCGTTATGACAATGGCTGTAACGGCTGTAGGACCACTGATGGCAAGAGCTAGAAAAGGAGCTTTAGGTGAAGAAGGTTTAAACTTAGTTGAAGGTGCAAAAAATGCTCTTCAACTAGAACAAATGAAGGCAACGGGTGCTATAAAAGCGACAAGTACTGTATGCTTTTCGTTAGCTTATTTAAATAAGAATCAATATTTTGATAAAGGATCTTCAAATGGGTACACAGGCTCGGTATTAGTTACTTACGATAGCACAAAGAAAAATTATACATATAAATTTTGGATATCCAATGGAACATATGTATTTAGTGGAGTATCTCCAGATGCTTATGATTATGAACAAGCAACAGATGGTGCAAGCGTAGCTGAAACGTGTGGAGGAGCTTCTACTAAAAAAGGCAATGTTTATTGCAATGGAACCACTTGTACTGCAGTAAAGTAATAGTACTTTCAAACTGTTTACAAATGACAAATTTGAAAACAGTTTTTATTTTGCCCAAAAGCCATGAATGTATTTTAATTTTTCTTTAGATATATTCATGATAATTTAAATATTATGCAAATTGTAATGTATTAAATTGTCATTGAAAAAAATAATGTTTTATGCTAATATCAATAATAGAGGTGGCTCTAGTGAAAAGTAATAATAAGGGTTTTACATTAGTTGAACTTTTAGCGGTAATAGTAATATTAGCTGTCGTTATGACAATGGCTGTAACTGCTGTAGGACCATTAATGGCAAGAGCCAGAAAAGGTGCCTTAGGTGAAGAAGGATTGCAATTAATTGAATCGGCAAAAACCGCTCTTCAACTAGAGCAAATGAAAGCTACTTCAAAAATTAAGGCCACAAGTACAGTGTGTTTCTCATTATCTTATTTAAATAAGGGAAATTACTATGATAAAGGAAGTTCTGAGGGATACACAGGTTCTGTTTTAGTCAAATACGTTGCTTCTACAAAAAGTTATCAATATTACTTTTGGATTTCTAATGGTACATATAAATTTGAAAACATACAAGATTCAGCCTATGATTATGAAAAAGCAACGGACGGAAGCCCAGGTTCAGAAATGTGTAAGAACAATAATAGTTCAGTAAATGTTTATTGTACTGGTGATTCATGCAAGACGTGTACAGGCCTTAGTACTACTGCAACTAATGACTTACCTTCAAAATGCAAGGGTAAATAATATTTTCTATTATTAGCAAAGGCTGAAAAAAATTTTTACAACAATAATATTTCTAAAGGTAATACCAGTTCAGACTGTTGGCAAATAGCGTATTTGAAAACAGTTTTTTATTTTGCCGAAAGATATTATAACTAAAACTCAACACTATTTTTTAAAAGTCTTTAATTTATTTTTAAATTTTTTAAAATGTATTCATAACGATTAAAAAAATTTACAAATTGTTATGTATTGAATTTGCATTGAAAAAAATATTGTTTTATGCTAGTATTGATAATAGAGGTGGCTCTAGTGAAAAGCAATAATAAAGGTTTTACATTAGTTGAACTTTTGGCAGTAATAGTAATATTAGCTGTCGTTATGACAATGGCAGTAACAGCCGTAGGCCCATTAATGGCAAGAGCTAGAAAAGGTGCATTAGGTGAAGAAGGTTTAAACTTAGTTGAGGC
>CANQFJ010000022.1 GCA_947598485.1 uncultured Bacilli bacterium
GTCTCACAAACCCTTATAAATAAAGGGTTTCAACAAAAATGGAGCGCTATTGCGCTCCTTCAGGGGGTTTTGGTTGACTAAATTCACATTATGATTCGTGAAAATAGTCTATGTTAGCATAGCTGATGCTATGCTATTATAATAGTATAATTTTTTATTTTAAAAGTCAAATGTTTTGATATAACTTTACTTAATCAGCGATATCCAAATCAATACTAATATTACGATAATATGGGTTAGAAAGATACTTCTTTTCTTCAATAAATTTTTCTGAATCATTTTTAGCTTGTACTAAAATTTTATAATCATTTTTTAAATTAGCTAGTTTAAATTTCATATCACCACTTTGCCTTGTACCAAATAAATCACCATGGCCACGCATTTCAAAATCTTTTTGGGATATATAAAAACCATCGTTACTTTCTTCCATTACATGTAATCTTTCATTATCAATATTGCTTATTAAAAAGCAATAACTTTGAAGATCGGATCTTCCTACCCGACCACGAAGTTGATGAAGAGATGCTAAGCCAAATCTCTCAGCATTAAATATAACTATCATTGTGGCATTGGGAACATCTATACCTACTTCAATAACAGTTGTAGATATTAATATCTTAATCTTATTTAGTTTAAAATCATTCATTATAGCATCTTTACTTGCTTGTTTCATTTTACCATGAACAATTTCACTTCTTATTTGGTTATTAAATGCTAAATCTATTTTTTCTTTAAGATAATCAACACTTCTTAAATCAAGTTCATCATTTTGTTCTACTAAGGGAGAAACTATATAAACTTGATGTCCTTGTTTTATTTCTTCGAGCATAGCTAAAAGAACATCCTTTATTTCTTTTTCACTTTTAACTTTAGTTATTATTTCTTTTCTACCAAATGGTTTTGACTTAATCATTGATATATCTAAATCACCATATATTGTTAAAGCATAGGTTCTAGGTATCGGAGTTGCTGATAAATATAGTACATCAGGAGCCTGAGATTTATTTTGCAAGATATTTCTTTGATTAACACCAAAGCGATGTTGCTCATCAGTTATGACAAGTCCAAGCTTAGCAAATATAGTAGAATCATTTAAAATAGCATGAGTTCCAATAAGTAAATCTATTTCATAATTTGCAAGTCTTTTATACAAAGCCTTTTTCTCTGATGCCGTCATTGAACCTGTAATAACATCCACTGTTACTTTAAAAGGCTCTAATATCTTTTTAATACTATTGTAATGTTGAATTGCCAGTATTTCGGTAGGAGCCATTAAAGCTGTTTGATAGCCTGATAAAAAAGCTGCATAACTACTAATTGCCGATATAATCGTTTTACCACTACCAACATCTCCTAAAAGTATTCGATTCATTCTTTTATCAGATTTCATATCATCTAATATTTCATTTAAAGATTGTTGTTGATCTTCTGTTAGTTTAAATGGTAAAGAATTAATAAGTAACTCTATATCATCGTTGTTGAAAGAATGTGGTAAACCTTTACCCCCTTGATTTCGTTTATTTAAAAAATTCATCTTAAAAGAAAAATCAAATAGTTCTTCATAGATAAGTCTTATCTTAGCATTTTTAATATCATTAGCACTTGTCGGGAAATGGATTTTATTAATGGCTTCTTTTTTAGTTAAGAAATGATAGTCCTCAATAATGTTTTGAGGTAAAAAGTCCTCTACAGGGGCATTTAAAGCGGATTTAACGAACTTATGAATAGAAGATGAGGTAAGTCCACTAGTTAAATGATAAATAGGCTCTATATCGCCATTTTTAATGTTAAATTTAATATCACTAGCAGTAAAAGTATTTTTCTTTTTATCATATTTACCAATTAACACAATATTCTTACCAATCGTTAAATTTTGTTTTAAAAAAGCTCTATTAAATATTACAACGTTAAAAGTAATGCCTGAGTTACTAGCTCGAAAAGAAAGCTTAGTAAAATTCTTTTTTATATAATAAACAACTGGATTAGATTCGATAATAACAGATACGCTTATGGGATCATCCGTTTCTATTAAATCAGAAAAAGAAAAGATATTATATTTATATGGATAGTAAGTTAATAAATCTTCTATATTATAAATATCTACTTTATTTAATAGTTTTGCTGTCTTAGGTCCAACACCAGAAAGTTCCGTAATATCCATATATCCTCCATCCTTTTAATTATAGCATTTATACCATTTAAAATATATCTTAATTTTATTCGTAAATAATATGTAAATACAATTGACTTTTTACCCCTCTTACATTAATATAGTAAATACCAAATCACTTAAGAAGGCGATTTGGTGCTAGTATCACACTAGTCAACCCCTTTTTATTCTTTGAGGCTATTGCGCAAGTAATAGCCTCGTATTTATTTATTGAAAAAACTAACCATCAGGTTAGTCTTTTTTTTGCATTGATTTATAATATTCGTATCTTTTAATAGCATTTTCTTTTTGCTTTTCTAAAAGCTCTTTAGCATATTCAGGATTTTTAATTTTAAGAGCATTATATCTTACTTCATTGCTTAAGAAGTCATCATACTTATCAAAGTTAGGTTCTACAGAATCAATATGATACTCCCCATCATATCTCATTAAGATACTATAACCACATTCAACAGCAAGCTTTTCTTCGTTTATTGAATTAGTCATACCATTTTTAATACCATGTTCTATGCATGGACTATAAGCAATTATAATTGCCGGTCCATTATGTTCTTGAGCTTCTTTGAAAGCTTTAATAGCTTGCATCATATTAGCTCCTAAACATATGGAAGCTACATAAACGCCTTCAATACCACTGGCAATTCTAAATAAATCTTTCTTATTAGTCTTTTTACCACCATCAGCAAACTCGGCTACAGCGCCCATTTTTGTTGATTTACTTGCTTGGCCACCTGTATTAGAGTATACCTCAGTATCAAGAACTAAAATCTTAACATTTTCGCCTGAATGAAGAATATGATCAAGACCATTGTAACCAATATCATAAGCCCAACCATCACCACCAACAGCCCATACGACTCTTTTAGTTATATAGTCTTTTAAAGCCTTTAATTCATTAGGAATATTTTCTTTGGTTTCAATCATGTTTGCAAACTCTTTAGATATTTTGTAATCATCCATGTTATCTAAATATTTTTGCATTATTTCTTTAACATCATCTTCAACAGAGTCCATAGCTATTTTAATTGTGTTGATAATTTGTTCCTTTTTCTCTTTATATGAAGTATGAATACCGAAAGCAAATTCAGCATTATCTTCGAATAAAGAATTAGCCCAAGGAATTGAATAAGGCATACAAGGAGATGATGCACCATAAATACTAGAACATCCTGTAGCATTAGCAATTACTATTTCATCACCATAAAGCTGAGTCAATAATCTTAAATAGGGAGTCTCACCACAACCAGCACAAGCTCCTGAAAATTCAAATCTTGGCTTTGCAAGACTGCTACCTTTAATCGTAAATTTATTAACTATTTCAGGCTCTTCATAACTATCAAATAGTTCATCAGTAGGCTCAACATTTTCTTTTAGCTCTAAACTATGCGTAGGGCATATACCTGTACATAAACCGCAGCCAGTACAATCTTTATTACTAATTCCCACGAAGAAATTATATTCATCATTTCCAACAAATGGTTTACCTTTAGTTTTATCTTTAATAGCAAAATTTCTAACAACAGCATGAGGGCAAACAAAGGCACACATACCACACTCGATACAAGTATCTTTATTCCACTCAGGTGTTAAAGTAGATATATTTCGTTTTTCAAGTTTAGATGTTGCCCAAGGAAAAGCTCCTGATGATATAGGTAAAACATCTTTTACCGAAAGTTCATTACCTTTTCTTAAATCCATCTTCTCAAATAAAGTTGTACCAATAGGTAAATGAACGCCATTATCACTATCATTAATATTTATCATAACAGCTGCTTCATAAGCTTCTTCAATCGAATTAATATTGTTGTTAACAATATCTTCTCCTTTAGTAGCAAAAGCTTTTCTAATCGAATCATTTATTAATTCTTTAGCATTATTAATACCTAAGAATTTTAAAATATTAACTTCAATAATCTTACCTATTTTTCCTTTGATATTGTGTTTATAAGCAATCTTTTCGCCATTAATAATAGATAATTGAAGATTCTTTTCTAATATTTGCTTTTTAACTTCTATAGGAATAAAGTTATTTAACTCTTCTTCATTTCTAATTGTATTAATTAAAACAAATGAATTATTACTTGCTTTAGATAAGATATCAAATTTCTTTAAATACTCATCTTTAGTTATAACAATAAGTTCAGGAGTTTCAACATAATATGGAGCATTAATTTTATGATCACTCATTCTTAAATGCGATATTGTTACTCCTCCACTTTTTTTAGAATCATACTCAAAATATCCTTGAACAAATTTATTTAAACTATTTGAGGCTATATTAAGTAAATCTTTTGAGGCACTTATCATACCATCCGAACCAAAGCCATAAATTTTAAATTCTTGGGCATCAAGTTTAATACTATAATCAGGAATTGTTAGACTCAAGTTTGTTACATCATCATTGATACCTACCGTAAAGTTATCTTTTACTTCACCATCAAGCATATCATACACGGCTTTAATGCAGGCCGGAGTAGTATCCTTACTTGATAAGCCATATCTTCCTCCGACTATAGTAATATTTTTACCTTTCAATGAACTTACTATATCAAGATAAAGAGGCTCGCCAATTGAACCAGCTTCCTTTGTTCGATCTAAAACGGCAATCTTTTCTACCGTACTTGGTAAAACACTTAATAAATATTCTTTACTAAATGGTCTATATAAATGAACTTCAACAAGACCAATATTACTATTTGAAGTTGCATCAATAACAGCTTTTATAGTATCACAGACACTCCCCATAGCCACGATAACATTTGTAGCAGTACTTGAGCCATAATAATTAAATGGTTTATAGTCCTTACCTGTTAGTTTATTAATCTCCTGCATATATTCATTAACAATATCAGGCATTAAATTATAGGCAGTATTTCTTGCTTCCATACATTGAAAATAAACATCTTCAGTTTGACTAGTACCAAACTCTACTTCATGAGTAACATTTAAAGCTCTATTATGAAATCTTTTTAGGGCATCATGATCTATTAAGGGAAGTAAATCAGTATCTTTTAAAGGCTCGATAGTATTAAGCTCATGGCTAGTTCTAAAACCATCAAAAAAGTGAACAAAAGGAAGTGATCCTTTGATAGCACTTAAATGAGCTACTGCCGCCATATTTTGCGCATCCTCAACGCTTGTTGATGCAAGCATACACCAACCAGTACTTCTAACTGAATAAATATCTTGATGATCACCAAATATAGATAAAGCATGAGTGGCTAAACTACGAGATGCTACATGCATAACTCCTGGAAGCATTTCACCTGCGATTTTATACATATTAGGAATCATAAGAAGCAAGCCTTGACTAGCCGTAAAGGTTGAAGCTAGAGAGCCACTTAATAAAGCACCATGTAGTGCTCCTGCAGCTCCCATTTCTGATTCCATTTCTACTACTTTAGGTTTACTATTATATAAATTTTTTAGATCAGTATGTGTAAGTCCATCAATATTCTCAGCCATCGGTGAAGATGGAGTTATCGGATATATGGCACATACTTCACTAAAAAGATAAGCTATATTACTACAGGCTTTATTGCCATCCATTATTTTCATAATATCACCACTTTCATTATAAAATAAAAACTAGCAAATTGCTAGTTTATTAAAATACCTATTTTTCGCTTATTTCCTCTTCAATTTCCATTAAACGATTATATTTTACGATTCTTTCTCCTCGAGATACAGATCCCGTTTTAATATATGGAATTTTTAAGCCAACTGCTAAATCAGCTATAAATGTATCTGTAGTTTCTCCACTTCTGTGAGAGATAATCATATTAAAGCCATTATCTCTGGCTAACTTTATTGTCGCTAAGAATTCCGTAACTGATCCTACTTGATTAGCCTTAAGTAATATAGCATTAGCAGCCTTTTTATCAATACCCATTTGTAAATATTTAGATTGGGTTACAAATAAATCGTCTCCTACTATCATAATTCTTGAACCAAGTTGAGATGTTATTAAGCTAAATCCTTCAAAGTCATATTCATCAAATGGATCTTCAATACTAATTATTGGATACTTATCAACCAAATTAACATAGTAAGTAAATAACTCTTCTGTTGTATATTCTTTTCCATCCAAAGTATACGTTTTAGTATCTTTGTTATAAAGCTCGGAAGCAGCAACATCAATTGCTATGCTTACATCTTCTCCCGGAGTATAACCAGACTTAGTTATAGCCTCGACTAAAAGTTTAAAGCCTTCTTCATTACTAGCTAAATTTGGAGCAAAGCCTCCTTCATCACCAACACCAGTAGCATAGCCCTTGTCTTTTAATATATTTTTAAGAGTTATAAATATCTCAGAAGCTGCTCTTACTCTTTCTTTTTCTTCTTTTAATAAAGGCACAATCATAAACTCTTGAATATCAAGGTTATTATCGGCATGTACACCACCATTAACTATATTTATAAGAGGTATTGGTAGTAAACATGTTCCATCAGAAACATATTCATATAGCTCTTTGCCTGCGAGTTTAGCTTCACATCTAAGGGCTGCTAATGACACTCCTAAAATAGCATTAGCACCAAGTTTTTCTTTATTTGCAGTACCATCCAAATCAAGCATTATTTTATCTATTTCTTGGACATTTAAATCTTTTCCTACAAGCTCTGGTCTAATAACTTCGTTAACATTTGCTACCGCTTTTAAAACACCTTTACCATGAAAACGATTTCCTCCATCACGAAGCTCTAAAGCTTCTTTAGATCCTGTAGATGCTCCGGAAGGAACTGATGCCTTACATACAACATTATTCTCCACAGTCATTTTTACTTCAACGGTAGGATTACTTCTACTATCAAGTATTTCTCTTGCTTTTATATCTAATATTTTCATATTTTCCTCCTATCAATAGTATAACTTTTATAAAATATGGGAAGCAAGAAAAAAGAACCATTTTACGGTTCTTTTACCAAAATACTTTTACTATTTCTTCACTTCTTTTGCGAAGCATAATCGAATCAGTTATATCAAGAATACTATATAAGATTAAGAATACTCCTACTAACTTAGTCGCAGTCATAAATGACTCAAATGGATTAGCAATAAGAAGTACTCCAAATAAAATTAACATTAAGCCTGAAACTAAAGTTACTCCCCAAGAAGCATCATTACCTATTTTAAACCAAATGCCATATGTAACTTTATTACCTCCAAGAATAATTAAGAATATACCAAACAATACATTAATATAGCTTATAACACTCGTAGGGACAAGAATGATAACAATTCCTAAGATAACTGACAAAATGCCAAAAATAATATTTAATGAATATAGTTTAGCACCATCCCGTTTAAAGAATTTATAAATAGCAAGTATTCCTGTATATATAAATATTAAACCTACAATATAACCCACTAATGCACCTATTTGCTCTGAAAATATAAATATTAAAATGCCTATAATTATTGTAATAACACTAGAAATAATAGATGAAATAGTAAAAGAATTAAACCTTTTAATTTCTTTGCTTCCCGATTCTCTAATAATTTTAGCCAAATTAATTCCTCCTTATCTTTACAATTATATTATAGTTTATATATTTAAAACATGCAAATATAAGCTAAATAATTTTTACTCTTCAAATTCATCTAATATTTTGTCATTTTCCTCTAATAAGGATTCTAAATAAACTAAATCTTTATTATTATCTATAGATTTCCAAAATCCATCATGCTTATAAACATTTATGTTACTCGTACTTGCTAAATATTCAAGAATATAACCAAAGCCCTTAGATTGATACTTATTAATAACATCAAATATTCGATAATCAGCAACCATAAAGCCACCATTTACCCAAGAGTTTTTATCAATACCTTTTTCTTTAAAACTTATTAAATTGTTTCCTTTTAAATTTAATACGCCGTATTGTATGTAAGGATGAACTGCTACTAAAGTTAATATACGGTCTGATTTATTAAAAGAATTAATTATTTTATTAATATTAACATTAGAAAGGTTATCAGCATAACTTAAAAGAAATGGTTCATTATTTATTTCTTTTCTTATTGACCAAAGCCGATCCGCTATTGAGGAGTATTCACCAGAATTAACTATTTTAATACTAATTTCATCAGGCATATTATTTAAAAAATAATCTTCTATTACTTCAGATTTATATCCTGTACATATTACAAAGTCATTAAATCCATAATGGCTATAGTGATTTATTATATGTTGAATGAGAGGTATCCCGTTTATTAAAATCATCGGTTTTGGTGTCTCCCCAGTCACATCACTAAGTCTTAAGCCTCTTCCTCCTGCTAAAATAACAACTTTCATAGCATCACCTGTTTGAGTCATATTATATACCTCATTGCTTTATATAGTAAGCTTGAAATATATATTTTTTTATGATACAATAAATTCCTTTTGAGAAAAGGGGTGATAGAATGTATATAAGAGAATTAACCGTTAATGAATTTAATGAATATGTCAGCAAATTTCCAAATAGCAATTTTCATCAAACATTAAACTATGCTACATTAAAGTCCGATTATGGCTATGAGTATGAATTAATTGGCTATGGAAATGAAGATAAACTATATGCTGCCGCTTTAGTCTTAGTAAAATTACTTAATGGCTATCTTTATGCATATATCCCTGAAGGCCCTTTAATGGATTATGATAATCCTGGTATATTATCTGATTTTACGGAATCTCTAGCAAACTATTATAAAAAAGAGGACATTGCCTTTATCAAAATAAATCCTTCCATAGTTGTAGGTGAAATATTCGAAAATGATCATTTTAAGGTTAAATACAATAATAACATTGCTTTAGTTAAGACTTTTCAAGAATGTGGTTTTACAAAACTTAATAATAACATGTATTTTGAATCAGCACTACCAAGAATCAATGCCATTTTAGATTTAGAGGATTTTAATTTTGATAAATTAAAGAAAAATACTAAAAACAAAATTCGTAAAGGATTAAGAAGAGGTCTTACCTTAGAAAAAGGCACAAGTAGTGAGTTAAACATTTTGAGCGAATTTGTTAAAAATAAGAAAAAGAGAAACGAATTTTATTATAAAGATTATTACAACACCTTTAGTAGAGATGATAGTATTGATTTCTTTCTACTTTCTATTGACTATGCAGCCTACTATGAGTCAACTAAATATGTTTATGAAAAAGAACTTAAAAAGAATGAAGATTTAGCTTTAAAAGTTGAGCAAAATCCTGTAGCAAGAAATATTAATAAAAAGATAAATTCTGATAAAAATTTATTGATATACAAAAAGGATTTATCTTTAGCATCAAAGGAAATAAATAAAAGCGAAAAAACATACATTGCAGCAGCTTTAGTAATCAAACATAAAGATTGTGTAACATTATCAATATATGGTTATGATCGAAAATATCAAGGATTTGCTCCAAACTATTATCTAATATATGCAATAGCAAATCATTATAAAGAAAAGTATAAATACTTTAACTTAAATGGTCTTGCTGCTGACTTTTCCAAAAATTCAAAATACTTTGGTTTAAATGAATTCAAACTAGGATTCAAACCTCATATTTATGAATATATAGGTGAGTTTGATTTAGTATTAAATTATCATATATATAACCGATTAATAAAGAAAAACTTATTAGATAAAGAGTTTAACAATTAATGCCTATCAAGGCGTTTTTTTGTTGATAAAATGTGCATAAAAAAAAGACAAGTTTCCTTGCCTTAATTTTTGTGATTCTAAATTATTTAATAATTTCAGAAATAACACCAGCACCAACAGTACGTCCACCTTCACGAATTGAGAATTTAGTACCATTTTCAAGTGCAACTGGAGCAATTAATTCAACAGTCATGTCTACATTATCGCCAGGCATAACCATTTCAACGCCTTCAGGTAATTCAATAACACCTGTAACGTCAGTAGTTCTGAAATAAAATTGTGGTCTGTAATTTGAGAAGAATGGAGTATGTCTTCCACCTTCTTCTTTAGATAGAACATAAACACTAGCTTTAAATTTAGTATGAGGTGTAACACTTCCTGGTTTAGCTAATACTTGTCCACGTTCAACATCTTCTCTAGCGATACCACGAAGTAAAACTCCGGCATTATCACCAGCTTGAGCATAGTCAAGTGATTTTCTGAACATTTCAATACCTGTAACAACAGATTTTTGAGTAGGTCTTAAACCAACAATTTCAACTTCATCATTTAAATTAAGTTTTCCACGTTCAACACGTCCAGTAACAACTGTACCTCTTCCTGAGATAGTGAATACGTCTTCAATACTCATTAAGAATGGTTTATCAGTATCTCTAACTGGTGATGGAATATAATCATCAACTGCAGCCATAAGTTCACGGATACTCTTTTCACCATCAGCATCACCTTCAAGTGCTTTAAGTGCAGAACCTCTAATAATAGGACAATCAGAATCAAATCCATATTCTCCTAAAAGTTCTCTAATTTCCATTTCTACTAAATCAAGTAGTTCTGGATCATCTACTTGATCACATTTGTTCATATAAACAACAATCTTAGGTACACCAACTTGTCTAGATAATAGAATATGTTCTCTAGTTTGTGGCATAGGTCCATCTGCAGCAGATACTACAAGGATAGCACCATCCATTTGAGCAGCACCAGTAATCATGTTTTTTACATAGTCAGCATGGCCTGGGCAGTCAACGTGAGCATAGTGACGTTTTTCAGTTTCATACTCAACGTGTGCAGTGTTGATTGTGATACCTCTTTCTCTTTCTTCTGGAGCTTTGTCGATATCAGCATAATCAACGAAAGTACCAAAGTATTTAGTAATTGCAGCTGTTAATGTAGTTTTACCATGGTCTACGTGACCGATTGTACCTATATTAACGTGTTCTTTTGAACGATCAAATTTTTCTCTTGCCATATAAAAATCCTCCTTTTTTCTATATACATTAATATTTTATCTAATGATAGCGAGAAATTCAAGTATTATTTTATTGTACGCTGTTTTTCTTAATTATTTCATCAGCGATTGATTTTGGAACCTCTTCATAGTGATCCATAAACATTGTAAAGTTTCCTCTACCTTGAGAATTACTTCTTAAAGATGTAGCATAACCAAACATTTCTGCTAAAGGTACCATGGCTTTAATTGATAAAGCATTTCCTCTAGATTCATTACCTATTGGTTTACCACGTCTACTTGTTAAATCACCCATAACGTTACCTAAATATTCTTCAGGAACTACTACTTCCACTTTCATTATAGGTTCAAGAAGTACAGGCTTACATTTTGCAGCAGCTTCTTTTAATGCAAGTGATGCCGCAATCTTAAATGCCATTTCTGATGAGTCTACTTCATGGTATGAACCATCATGAAGTGTAGCTTTAACATCAACAACTGGATAACCAGCAATCATACCTCCAGCCATAGCTTCTTGTAATCCTTTATCCGTAACTGGAATGTATTCACGAGGAACAACGCCACCAACTACAGCATCAACGAACTCATAACCCTTTTCAGGATTTGGTTCAAAATTAATCCATACGTGACCATATTGTCCACGTCCACCTGATTGCTTAATATATTTACCTTCACAATCAGCAGGAACGGTAATAGTTTCACGATATGCAACTTGAGGTTTACCCTTATTACAATCTACATCAAATTCACGTTTCATACGATCAACGATAATATCTAAGTGAAGTTCTCCCATACCTGATAATACAGTTTGTCCTGTTTCAGCATCAGTTCTAACTCTAAGTGTTGGATCTTCTTCAGTTAGCTTTTGTAATGCAAGGGCCATCTTATCTTGGTCATTTTTACTCTTAGGTTCAACAGCAATATCAATTACTGGTTCTGGGAATTCCATACCATTCATGATACATTGTTGTTTTTCATCACATAGAGTATCAGCAGTAGTAGTATCTTTAAGACCTACAACAGCTGCAATTTCACCTGCATAAACCTCAGTAATTTCCTTTCTTTGGTTAGCATGCATTTGAAGAATACGACCAATTCTTTCTTTTTCTCCCTTAGTAGAGTTCATAACATAAGAACCACTTCTAAGTACACCTGAATAAACTCTTACGAAAGACAATCTTCCTACATAAGGGTCTGTCATAATCTTGAATGCTAAAGCAGTAAATGGTTCATCATCACTTGGATGACGTAATACTTCATTACCATTCTTATCTGTACATTTAATAGCTTCAATATCAGTAGGTGCTGGCAAATAGTCTACAACAGCATCAAGAAGTGCTCTTGTTCCTTTTTCATCTAAGGCATCAGCACAAAGTACAGGGAAGAATTCTACAGAAAGTGTTGCCTTTCTGATAGCAGATTTTAATTCATCTTCCGTAAGTTCAGCACCATCAAGGTACTTAACCATTAAGTCTTCATCAAAATCAGCTACGGCTTCAATTAATTTAGTACGATATTCTTTAGCTTTTTCTTCCATATCTGCAGGGATAGGCATTTCTTCAAGGTCTTGTTTTTGACCATCAATATACTTATAGGCTTTCATAGATACTAAATCAATGTAACCAATAAAGTCAGCCTCTGCTCCGATTGGAAGCATAATAGGTGCAGCATTAGCTCCTAGTCTATCTTTAATAGTGTCTAAACTAAAATAGAAATCAGCTCCCATTTTGCACATCTTATTAGCACAAATCATTCTTGGAACTTTATATTCATTAGCTTGACGCCATACTGTTTCAGTTTGTGGTTCAACACCAGCTTGAGCATCGATTAGAGCTACAGCTCCATCAAGTACTCTTAAACTTCTTTGAACTTCAATAGTAAAGTCTACATGGCCTGGGGTATCGATTATATTAAGTCTATAACCTTTCCAGTGGCAAGTAGTAGCAGCAGAAGTAATTGTAATACCTCTTTCCTTTTCTTGCTCCATCCAGTCCATTTGTGACTCACCTTCGTGAGTTTCACCAATTTTATGAGTAATACCTGTCAAGAAAAGTATTCTTTCAGTAGTTGTTGTTTTACCGGCATCGATGTGAGCCATGATACCAATATTTCTTATCTTATCAATTGTAACGTCTCTTGCCATATTTTATTACCATCTATAATGAGCAAATGCTTTATTAGCTTCAGCCATCTTGTGAGTGTCTTCTCTTTTCTTAACAGCTCCTCCAACGCCTTTAGCAGCATCCATAATCTCATTAGCTAAATTAATAGCCATACCCTTTCCATTTCTTAATTTTGCATAATTTACAAGCCAACGAAGTGCTAAAGCTTGTGATCTTTCGTCAGAAACTTCAATTGGAACTTGATAGTTTGATCCACCTACACGACGAGATTTAACTTCAAGTGCAGGTTTAATGTTTTCTAGTGCTTCATTATAAACATCCATAGCAGGTCTGCCAGTTTGTTTTTCAATTATTTTAAAAGCATCATATAAAATAGTTTGAGCTGTACCTTTTTTACCATCAACCATAATTGTGTTGATTAATCTTGTAACAACTTTAGAGTTATATATAGGATCTGGAAGTACATCTCTTTTTATTGCTCTTCTTTTACGCATTTTTCTTCCTCCTTACTTATTTTTACTTAGGCTTTTTAGCGCCATATTTACTTCTTCCTTGTTTACGGTTCTCAACACCATGAGTATCAAGAGTACCACGAACAATATGATAACGTACACCGATTAGATCCTTAACACGACCGCCACGAACTAGTACAACACTGTGCTCTTGTAAGTTATGTCCTTCGCCAGGGATATATGCATCGATTTCTTTACCGTTAGATAATCTAACACGAGCATATTTTCTTAAAGCTGAGTTCGGTTTTTTAGGAGTTTTCGTACCTACACGAGTACATACTCCTCTTTTTTGTGGACTTTTATCATCAGTTTGCTTTCTTTCAATTGTGTTAAAACCTACGTTTAATACGGGGCTTTTACTTTTTCTAGTTTTTTTGCCTCTTTTCTTATTAACTAATTGGTTTATTGTTGGCATTAGTTTTCCTCCTTCCATTAACACATAACCAGGTGTTTCATATTTTCCATTAAATTAGGCTCTATCTAAGATAGAACCTAATAAAAACGCATTAATAATATATCAATTAATTAACCATATGTCAATATTTTTATAATATTAATCTTTATATTTTTCATCATAGCCATTTGTTCGATAATATTGGCAAGAAATATAAGGTATGTATTTATTATCAGAAACTAAAACATAACCATCACAAGGTTTATCATTGATATCCGTGAACAAATCTATAAATCCCGATTCTTGTAGCTGCTTAAGTGTTATTACTGGCTTTTTTCCATTGCTAGCAGCATAATTTTTCGATTCATTTTCTAACGTTTTTTCTAATATGGCATATTGAGGAGCCACAGTCGCACCAGAATGATAAAGCCTATATATGGAAATAGCTACAAATAGAAGAACCAATAATAATCCACAGCTAAGAATTATCATTTCTTTAGTTCCCCATCCCTTATTATTAAGTGATTTCATTTTTCCCCCATAAATTATTTACGATCAAAATCTTTGAAAAATAACGTAAATTCTCTAGCAATTAATTTATCATTATTATTAGAATGATATTCTTTATATTTATAAAATATACCATAACAAGTGTAGGAATATTCATTATTAGTTTCAATCTCTTTTACGTTGTTAAAGCATAGTATTGGTTTCTTTTCTGTATTTACCCGATAATAATTATACATTATTAAAGAAAACCATCCTACTACTAAAACTAATAATACTATAACTATAATCCAAACAACTCGTTGTTTAGTTATAGATGTTTTATTCTCTTCATTCATAGTATCACCATTATCAGTATAGCATAATTTTAAGAATTAAAAAACCTATCAACTAGTACAATTGATAGGTCTTTACTTTTAAATTAAGCTAATTCTACTTCAGCGCCAGCTTCAGTTAATTGATTCTTAATAGCTTCAGCTTCATCAGCAGGAATATTTTCTTTAATATTTCCACCATTATCAGCTACAGCTTTAGCTTCAACTAATCCTAAGCCAGTAACTTCTTTAATAATTTTGATAACAGCAATTTTGTTACCACCAGCGTTTTTTAAAATAACAGTCTTTGTTGAAGGTCCTTCTTCAGCAGCAGCACCAGCAGCAGGAGCAGCAGCAACTGCTACAGCACTTGGATCAACACCAAACTCTTCTTTCATAGCGTCAACTAATTCTTTAACTTCAAGAATAGTCATTTCTTTTAAAGCACTAATAAAATCTTCTTTTGTTAATTTTGCCATATTAATTTTCTCCCTCCATTTTTTCGGCATATAGATTTAAAGCTATACTTAAATCTTTGACATATTGAATCATTCCACCTGCAAGCATAGTAAGTAGTCCTTCTCTTGATGGAATAGTTGCATATTCTTTAATAACATCTTTATCTGCTACAGAACCACTTAAGATGCCAATTCTGATATCTAGCTTATCATGGCTTTTAGCATATTCAGATATTACTTTAATTGGTTCAAGTAAATTTTCACCAAATAAAATAGCATTAGGTCCTTCAAGGAAGCCAGTTAAATCAACATTTAATTCATCACAAGCTCTTTTTAATAAAGTATTTTTATATACTCTAACTTCAGCTTTTTCTTCTCTTAACTTATTTCTAAGTTCAGTAAGTTCAGCAACTGATAAGCCTTGGTATTGAAATAAAATCACTGATTCACTATTCTTAATCTTGTCAACGATTTCACTTACAATTTGCTTTTTTTGATTTAGAATTTTCTCGCTTGCCATCTTTTCCTCCTTATATTATTAGAAAAACTTCCCATGGGGAAGCTTATAAAAGATATAAAACTTTCCCCTCGGTAGGAATTATTAAGCCTTTTTAGGCTCCTACTGTCTTTGGTTCCTCGTTTTTCTACTTCGTATTATATTATAGTTTTAATTAATTGTCAAAACTATTTTTTGCAACTTTAATGCCAGGTCCCATAGTTGTAGAAATGGAAATGTTAGCAATTAATTCGCCTTTAACTGTACTAGGTTTTGCTTTATTAATAGTATTAACAACATAATTTAGGTTTTCTTCTAATGCTTTAGCATCAAATGAAGCCTTTCCAATAATAGTATGGATATTTCCATAACTATCAGTACGATATTCAATCATACCTTTTTTGATATCGCTGATAACACCTTCAACCTTAGGCGTAACAGTACCTGTTTTAGGATTTGGCATTAAGCCACGAGGTCCTAAAATGTTACCAATCTTTCCTACTTCAGGCATCATATCTGGAGTAGCAACGATGATATCAAAGTCCATCCAGTTTTCATTTTTGATTTTATCAATTAAATCTTTGTCACCAACAAAGTCAGCACCTGCAGCTTTAGCAACTTCAGCTTGTTCACCTTTAGCTAAAACTAAAATTCTTTTGCTTTTACCAGAACCATTAGGTAACACAAGTGAGCCACGAAGTAATTGATCTTGCTTTTTAGGATCAATATTTAACTTTAAAGCAACATCAACAGTACTATCAAACTTAGTAATGGCAGTTTCTTTAACTAATTTAATTGCATCGCTAGTTGAGTAAACTTGGCTTTTATCAACTTTTTTAGATGCTTCCACATACTTTTTTCCAGTTCTTCTCATTATTATTCCTCCTAACTGTGGTTTATTAGCGGATTTATATCATTTATCATTATTATATTATTCAGCTTCTGTTTCTTCAGATTCAGTATCTTCGGCTGTATTATCAGCAGGAACTTCAACACTTGTAGTTTCAGCCATTGCTTTAGCTTCCTCTTCAAGCTCAGCAAGTTCTGCTTCTCTCTTAGCAGCTTCAGCTTCTTCTTTAGCAGCTTCAGCAGCTTGAGCCGCAAGTTCTTGGTCATTTACGCCTTTGATAGCAATTCCCATATTACGAGCAGTACCCGCAATAATATTCATTGCCCCTTCAACATCATAAGCATTCAAATCTGGTAATTTAGTTTCAGCAATCTTTTGTAAATCTTCTTTACTTATTGTTGCTACAACTTCATTAGCACCCTTAGAACTTGCCTTTTTAATTTTTGCAGCTTTCTTTAATAAGAATGCAGCAGGTGGAGTCTTTAATACGAAATCAAATGAACGATCATCATAAATTGTGATTTCGCAAGGAACTACATCTCCCATCTTATCACGAGAAGCCTCATTAAATTTAGTACAAAATTCTTGTAAATTGATTCCAGCAGGGCCTAAAACAGTTCCAACAGGTGGAGCTGGAGTAGCTTTGCCGGCTTCAATTTGTAATTTAATTTTCTTTACGACCTCTTTTGCCATGAAAAACACCTCCTATATTATTTTTCAATGTAAGTGGTATGGGCATCCGCTTTTCCCTCCCACTTGATGCAAATCATTAAATTTGCTAGTTAACATACTATCACAACTTGCTAAAATATACAAGCAAATATACTAAAATATGACTAAAAATGTATGTTAAGTATTGATTTTCTTATTGTGGACGTCCTTAATTAATGTTATTATAAATAAGAGGATAGATAATATGGGAAGATTTTTTAATGGAAAAGTAAAAAATGATAAAAGTACTTTAATAAGGTATGGCATTATTGCAGGCGGAGTTTTACTAGTTATTATCATAATTATTCTAATAGCCGTTAATTCAAAAGGTAGTCAAGGCACTCTTACATTAAATCCAGTTACTGAAGTTGAGGTAAACACTGAACTGCCTGATAAAACAAAGTTTTTTAAAGAAATAGTGGATTTTGATGAAAATGATATAGAAATTGACTACAATGATGCAGATATAACAACAGTTGGATCCTACACAGTTACATTATCTGCTAAAGGAAGAGGCAGCGAAGATGTTGAACTTAAAGTTGTTGATACAACTGCACCTGAACTAAGCCTTAAAACATATACTGTTAATTATGGTGAGCCTTATTATGTTGAAGATTTTATAAATTCTTGCACAGATAACTACGATAGTGAATGCATGGTTTCATTCTTTGAAGAATCTACTGATAATCATGGAAATATTATTGATTATTCATCCTTTACAGAAATTGGAACTTACACTATCATGATTGTAGCAGAAGACGAAAATGGCAATGTCTCTAAGCCACAATCCACGAGCTTAATAATCCAAAATGATGGAGAAGATAATCCAAATCCTGTAAGCTGTGACTTTGGTAACTTAGATGTTTACGAAGATTATTTAGATTATCCCCTTGCTGTAACAGTAGGTGATAAAAAGACATCATGTGCAATAGATCGAGATCTATGGGATAATGATGAAATTAAAAAACCAGTCGATAAATTCTACACCGAAGACTATGAAAGATTAAAAGAACAATTATCACCAATACTTGAAGAAGAGTTTCCTGATGGAGCTAAAACAAGCGTATATCCCCATTATATTGCCATATTAAATAAAAATTCTAAAGGCGAAATTGGTAAAGGACTAGTTGGCTATGCCATATATGTAAAAGTTTATATAGTTGGTACTGACTACGATGGAAAAATCGATAAAGAAGACAACTTAAAATTAGCTTATTACTTAAATTCTGATAAAACAAGAGAATATGATGTTAATGTTTATGATATAGAAAAATAAAAAGTAAATTGCTCAGTGTAATTGAACTAGTCAATAAAAAGTAGACACCAAAAGAAGATTATGAGAACCCCAATTCAGTTCTATACTGAACTGGGG
>CANQFJ010000023.1 GCA_947598485.1 uncultured Bacilli bacterium
CATCAATTTAATCAACCACCTTTTCCATATTATATCAAATTGGTGGATTGCGAAAAATTTTCACTCCTTAGAGCTGACTTAGGTACTTTTTTTATTTATTCGAACCTTTATAGATGTTATAATACTATTATAATGATGCAAAGGAGTAAAACATGAAAAGAAACTTATATAAGATTGGTTCAGTCATCTTAATTATTGCTTTAATTCTTTTACTAGTATTTAGTTTTCCTAAAAAGAAAGATAAAGAAATATATGATTTGCCTAAACCAGAAGTTACTTCTGGCATTCGGGGCGAGCAATTTGGCATAGATAAAAACATTAATGAAGAAACCATTGATAAGTATCTATTTAGAGATGATGCTGTATATCGCGATGTCAGAATGTTAAAAGATCCTGGAAACTATGAAGCTATTGGAGGAGATTCTTATTTATCAGGTTTTGTAAATGGCTTTGAAGTAGTACCTTATCCCTATCTTGTTAATGTAACAAATCTTCCTGAAGAAGTCGGAGATGCATATAAAGGTAATACTTTATATACTTTAACCAGTGATGGTAAATACGAAGCAAACTATGAAGAATCTTTATCTATTTTGGAAGATTTATTTCCTAAAGATAAATATATATTCTTAATGTGTGGTGGAGGCGGATACGCTGGTGATACCAAAAAGATGTTAATAGCTCTAGGCTGGGATGAAGAAAAAATTTATAATGTCGGTGGCTACTGGTATTATAAGGGCAATAATAATGTTGAAGTCAAATATCAAGATAATAAAGAAGATCGATATGCTTTTTGGAAAGTACCTTACCATGATATTGATTTTGAAACCCTACATGAGGCATAATGAAAAAAACAATATTAATAATAATCGGCATCTTAATAGCTCTTTCTTTAACTTTCATGGGTTTTTGGCTCTATCAAAAAAAACAAAAGTTTTATCTTGAAGATAAATATTATGCTAATCCAATTGCTATTGAAACAGAGCTTACTGATATCGAAACATTAATTAAGCAAAAAGAAAGCTTTGCTGTTTTTATCTATCAGCCATTATGTACTACTTCTTATGGCTTAAGCGAAATACTAAAGAATTATAGTCAAGAAACAGGCTTATCTTATTACACGATAGCTTATGCCAAAATAAAAGATTCTGAAACTTTTAATTTTATTAAATACTATCCATCATTTGTTATATTTAAAAAAGGCAAGATGGTTGACTTTTTAGATGCGGAAAGCGATGATGACACCAATAAGTTTAAAGAAAAGGATGAATTTTCTCAATGGCTTGAGTCCTATATTAAAATAAAAGATGATAATTATACTTACATACCAAACGATGAAGAAACTCATATAAGTTCTGATGAGGTAAACTATAATTTTACTCTTGATGATGTTAAAAGAGATGATAATAAAGTAAATATATATTTATTTTGGCGCGAAGGCTGTCCATTTTGTGCTAAAGAAAAAGCTTTTTTTGAAAATCTAAGTACTGAATATAAAGAAAAATATAATTTATATTTATATGAAGTTTCTAATAGTGAAAATAATCGGGAAGCTTTATATGGTTTTGCAGCAGCCATGGAAAAAGAAATAAAAGGCGTACCGTTTACCGTGATTGGTAATGACGTTTTTCAAGGTTTTAATGAAACGATAGGCCAAGAGATTAAAGAAGCTATCGAAAGCCAGTATCAAAATAGTTATGATGTTTATTTTGATACGATCTTAAAAGAAGAATAAATTTAAAAAGGGAAGTGCCGCGATGAATATAGGCAAAAGAATTCATGAGTTAAGAAAACAAAAAAGAATAAGCATTGTCAATTTTGCTAAACAATTAAATATTTCCGTTATAACTGCATCAAGCTGGGAAAAGGGCGATGTTGTGCCAGATTCTCTTCAATTAACCCAAATAGCTAAAGCTTTAAATGTCAGCGTTGATACCCTTTTAAATAAAACTGAATATAATAATGATGTAGATTTATTAACTAGTGCGTATGATGATCATAAAGAAAAGAATAAAATGCGAAATATGGTTATTATAATTGTTGCTTTTTTAACTCTCTTTATTATTGGCGATACTATGTTGGCATTAATATTTAAAAGAAGCCCTTTATTAAGTTGGAAAACTTCTTACTTAAATGGTGATAGTTATGTTGATAAAGGCTTAATTATGGACAGCTTTTATTGCATTAATGATGATGTAGTAACTTTTAAGCAAACGTTTAAATTATCGGGTTTTAAATGCCCAAGTAATAAAGAGAAAAATAAAATCAATAAATATGTCGTAAATATTGAAGATACATCCAAAACAAAAAGTGATTTTAAATGTTCAAATGCTACCGAATTATTTTATGAAGATGATAGTTATGAATACTATTTTGAGTGTATTAATTCTAGCTATGTAATTGTTACATACTATAATGATAAAAAAGAAAATGTAAAACAAGCTCTTGAAAATGGTAAAGTTACTATTAAAGACTTGGATGAATATAATATCAAATATATAAAAAAGGAAAAGACTAAGGAAAACGAGGAATTACCGGTTAACAAAGAGGAATATCCTAAAAAAGAAAGTATTAAGCTAAAAGATTCTTTAACTTTTTACCTTCATAAAAATAATGTTCAAGCATTAGAAATTACTTTTAAAATTAAAGATAATAAAGTAATAGCTATTAATAATCAAAATAATACAGAAAAAGAAATATTTACTCAGGAAGAAGTAAAAAGTATTTTTATTAGGTTATATGGTAGTAGAGAAGAAGCTAAATTAGGAATAATAACATCTTCGGGAAATCTTTATATATCACAGACGGAAATTAACTATGACTATGTTTGGAATGATGACATAATTATGGAAAAACAAAATGTTCAAAATGTATCTTCTTTGCAAATTGAAAAAGCATCGGAAACTGATCCTACAGGTTCATTAATTGCAATTAATGATGAAGGGCAAGAAATTTATTTAAAAGAAAATCTTACATAACATTGGGATAAATATCGAAATCTTATTTAAGTTATGATACAATAAAAAATGCGGAGATTATATGGATAAGATACTAAGAAATATTTTAAAAAGCATTGAAAATGAAGGATATGAAGCCTATATTGTTGGGGGCTATGTCCGTGATAGCTTATTAGGCAAAACAACCTATGATGTTGATATTTGTACTAATGCTTTACCTAAAGAGTTAGTTAGTATCTTTCCTCTTTATCAGAATGCAAATGGATATGGAGGGTTTAATCTTAAAATAAAGCAATATAACATTGATATAACTACTTATCGAAAAGAGTTAAAATATGAAGGCAGAAACCCTGTTGAAATTCAATATGTAAGTAATCTTTTTGAAGATATCAAAAGAAGAGATTTTACTATTAATTCATTATGTATGGATAAAAATGGAAATCTTATTGATTTGTTAAATGGGCAAGAGGATTTAAAAAATAAAACTATTAAAGTTATAGGCAATGTTGATAAAAAATTTGAAGAGGACCCATTGCGAATTTTAAGAGCAATACGTTTTGCGTGTATTCTAGACTTTGCAATAGATAGTAAAACTTATAATGCTATTATTAAACATAAAAATAAAGTTAAAGAACTAAGCAGTGAAAGAATAAAGGAAGAATTAAGTAAAATTCTCAGTTCACCAAATTTTGTTAAAGGTCTAAATTTATTGAGTGAAACAGGGATAAAAGAGCTTCTTAATCTTAAATATGATAATATAAAGTACGTTTCTGACATTATGGGCATGTGGGCACAGATTGAAATCCCTAATTTAAGTTTTAGCAAAATGGAAAAGGATAATATTGATAAGATAAGAAATATTATTAAATTAGGCAAAATTAATAACTTTAATCTTTTTAATGATGGCTTATATGTTTGTCAGGTAGCAGGAGAAATATTAGGAATTGATAAAAAAAACATTAATAATTCATATAAAAATATGCCTATTAAATCAATGAAAGATATTGAAATATCGGGCAAGGATGTTATTAATATTCTTAATATAAAACCAAGTAAAAAAGTTAGCGAAATAGTAAATGATGTTAAAATTCAAATATTAAATGGTAAATTAAAAAATAAGAAAAATGAAATAATAAAATACATAATTGGAAGTGAATATAATGGACAAAGATAATAAAAAGTTTATTGTCGAAACAGTTTTTTTAAAGGAAACATTAAAAAGAGATTTGAGCTTAAAAGAATTTATTGTTTTGATGTATTTTGATAACGAATATGAACAAACTTTTGATGTTAAAAAAGTAGCTAAAGCAACATGTCTTTCAGAACAAGATGTATTAACTTGCTTTGGAAATTTGATGGAGAAAAAGCTAATTACTATTAATCCTGAGAAAGATAATCGTGGTAAATTAATTGAGAAAGTATCTCTTGAAAATCTATATAAAGATATAAAGGAAAGTGAAAGCAAAAAAAAGGAAGAAAACTCTAGAGAAGACTTTTATAATAAATTCCAAGCTAACTATGGTCATAATTTAACGGGAATGGATTTAGAACTTATTAATGCTTGGCTTTCTTCTGGATATAGTGAAGAAATTATTTTAGGAGCTTTAAAAGAAGCAAATTACAATGGCGTTGCAACACTTAGATATATAGATAAAGTATTATTTGAATGGAAAAAGAAAGGTTTCAAAGATTTGAAAGATGTTGATAATCATATCAAGCAAAGATCTGAAGACGAGGATCCCGAGGAGTTATATGAAACTAAAGTCTTTGACTATAATTGGCTAGATGAAGACTGATATTGATGATTTAAGAAATAAGCTTGACCTTATGGTTCCTAATCCTAAATGTGAATTAATTTACCATAATGACTATGAATTAGTAATTGCTGTTATGTTATCTGCCCAATGCACAGATAAAAGAGTAAATGAAGTAACCAAAAAGCTATTTAGTAAATATTCTTTAAAAGAATTAAGTGAACTTAGTGTTGATGCTATTGAAAAAGAAATTCATTCCCTAGGATCATATACGAGAAAAGCCTTATATACCAAAAATATCGCCATGAGATTAATTAATGATTATAATGGGCATGTTCCTAATAATAGGGAGTATTTAGAGTCTTTACCTGGCGTAGGGCATAAAACTGCAAATGTAGTATTATCAGAGCTTTATGGTGTACCTACAATGGCTGTAGATACCCATGTAATAAGAGTTGCCAATAGACTTAAACTTGTAAATTCCTATGATGTGGGCAAAATTGAAAGAAAATTAATGAAAACCTTTAAAGAGGAAGAATATAATAAGATTAATCATCAGCTCTTACTTTTAGGAAGATATACTTGTACCGCTAAAAACCCAAAATGTTCTAGTTGCTTAATAAATTGTCCAAACAAAAATACTGATAAAAAATAATATCAGTATTTTTTTGTTAATCTAAGCCTTCATTTTCTACAGTAGTGTTATCATCACCATCACTAGGCTTTTGAACTACAACATCATCATCTTTGCCAGTATCAGGTTTATTGTCATCTTTATCAGGATCTGGATCATCTTCACCAGTGCCAGGTGATGTAAATGTTATCACAAGGCCATCAGAAACATTGCCTTTCCATTTTTCATATGCAGATTTTATAACGAAAGTATACTTTTTGCCCGCTTCAATACTTTGAGTATAGTTAGTATTGGAATACCAACCTAAGTCTGTTAAAGTGCCATTGGAACTTCTTGAATAAACTTCATACCCAAGCCTTCCAAATTGACTGCTATTGTCTTCAAGTCTTTTTTCGTAATATGTATTAGCCCATTTGCCATAATATTCATTAAATTGTTTTTGCAAATAGCTAGAATCAATAGCTTTAGGTGTCGTTATACTTTTCCAGCTTAGCGTTACTTTATTATTATTTATTTTTGAAGTTCCATTGGTTGGAGCTTCTAAAGTTAAATATCTAGTAGAAATTTCTGTTGGTTCAGTTCCTTCTCTAAAATAAACGGTAGTACGCATATCACTAGGTGTATTTGCTGAAGGAAGTTGAAGAGGAACAGTATTCTTTTCTACTTCTACTGAGACAACTCCACTGGTTTTATTAAATTTCTTATTTTGCGAGAAAATACCAGTTACAAGAGCTGCCATAACGTCTCTTTTTAAATACCAAGCTGGTAGCATTTCTACATAGTGCTCAGGAGTTATCGTATCATATCCATACCAAAAGGCTATTGCATATTCTGAATCATAAGTGATATACCAGTTATCTGGGGTAGTTCCATCGGGAACTCCTAAGGCTTGTTGATCTGATGCTCTTAGAGAGGTGGTACCTGTTTTACCAGCAATTTCTGTGCCATTTACAGCAACAGGAGGGTGGCCACCTGTGGCATCAACATAAGCTGCATTATCATATTTAACCATATCCATTAAAACTGATGTTAGCATAAAGCATGTTTCAGAACTTAATACTTGTTTCTTTTCAGGGGTGTATTCATATGTTGAACCATCATTGTACTCAATTTTAGTAAATACATAAGGCTCTATATAATTTCCTCCCCGGCCAAACATTCCATAAATAGCAGACATTTGTAAAGGAGTAACTCCATCAAACCCACCAATGGCCGCAGATTCATATAATGTATCGCCATAGTTAATACCTACACTATGCAATAAATTAGGAATTAAACTGCCATCTTTGTTCATTACTTTTTGAAATAATTGAAGAGCAGGTATATTTCTTGATTCATATAAAGCTTGTCTTACTGTAATTAAGCCTTTATGAAGATGATCAGAGTTTTGAATAGAAGTTCCATTTGAATAAGTATATGGATGGTCGAATACATAGTCTCCAGGAGAACCATTCAAATATTCAAAATATGGGCCGTAGTCCATGATTGGTTTAATTGATGATCCTGGTTGATTAGTAATTTTAGTTGCTCTATCATTACTTTTGGCAGCATAGTTTCTTCCTCCCGATAAAGCAATAACAGAGCCATCTACTACCGAAGTTACAACAATTCCTTCTTGGTCAACAACATCATTATCTTCGGTTAAATATTCTTTCCAGTAGTTACCATTTTCTACTTTATTTAATACATCTTGTTTATTTTTCTCAATAGTCGTGTATATTTTCATTGGCTCTTCAAAAGGATTTTTACCAGTTAATCTAACGACTTCAGATCTTACATAATCAATAACATCTTGAACTTCATTAGATTCACTGTTTTTGCTTGAGTTACCATCACTTAAAAGGGATTCAATAGGTATATCTAACACCGCATCCATTTCATCTTGGGTAATATATCCATGATTAACCATTAATTTTAATACCGTAGTTTGTCTTCTACGACATTCATTTGGATAATAGTAAGGATTATAGTTATTTGGATTTTGGTACATTCCAACCAAGATTGAAGCTTCGGCTAAGTTGACTTCGCTAATTGATTTGCCAAAGAAAAATTGACTAGCTGTTTCGACACCATAGATACCTTGAGTATTAACATTGTTGTCATGACCAAACCATTGAGAGTTAACATAGAACTCTAGTATCTCTTCTTTAGTATAAGTATTTTCAATTTTGAATACAGCCATATAAATATCAGTAAATTTTCTGATTATACCTTCAATACCATCAGCATTATCATTCGTATAGTTTTTCTTAACTAATTGCATGGTTAGAGTAGAAGCTCCACCTGCTGAACTATTACCAATAACTTGACCTAAAGATGCTTTTAAAAAACGAGCTACGTCTAGACCATTATGTTGGAAGAAACGACTATCTTCTGTAGCAAGTAAGGCATCTATATATACTTGAGGAAGATCACTATAGGAAACCAGCTGCCTGTTTTCATTACCAATTCTAACCATCTCGCTGCCATCTTTCCAGTATATTATCGTTGCTTCCTTAGAATATAAGGCATCTTTATCAAAATTAGGAGCACTTATTATAATGTATAATGCAAATAATAAACATGCGCTTGTAAAAAATATTAAAAGGCATAGAATACAAGTCCATATAAATTGACCTACACCTCTTTTCTTAATATTATTTTTAATTTTTTCTTTCATTTCCTTTAGTTTTTTCATATCACTCAATTCTCCTTTATTAAAGTATCAAGCCCTTTGATGTAATCAACACCTTTTAAGTAATTGTAAGGTACCATAATTCCTTGCTCTTTTATATATTCATAAGGTATACTTTTTCTATCATTGCTATTAATAAATTCAAAAAACTTGTTTCCAGGTAGAATGTAACATTCATTATTAATCATGATAAGTAAAAAGATTATACCTCCATGTTTCATTACTCTTGCCATGTGCTCAATTTGATGATTGGCTATATTATTAAGGGGAAGATACGATTTATTGGTATTTTTGGCATCAAACTCTACATAATACCCTTTATATACGCCATTATAATCTAATGTTGATGGACTCTTGTAATAAGCTTCAGTTATTTTATTTTTGCTATAATCACATTTAACAACTCCGATTGGAGTAGGCTTTTTATAAATAACGGCAATGTCATTATCAATATATGTTTCATTAGCTATATTTATAAGATTTTCTAGTTCCATTCCTCGATTGCCATAGCTTATGGGTTTATTATACGTTTTCCTAATATTATTAGGGTAATTCATTATTTATAGTCACCTTATAAAATTATACCAAAAAAAGCTAAAATATTAAATGGTATTTTTATCAAAATATTTTGACTTTTCTTGTCGAATGTATTGATAATTATTTTTAATTACATTAATATTAAGAGAGGTGATATAAATTGCGGGTTGACTATGTGATAAATGAGATGATTTATAAAGTTGATAAATGCCTTCTTTTGCTGAGTTCAAGTGCTGTTTGCAAACTTGACAAGTAAAGTGTCTATTTGCTATAATTTTTGTGTTAGAAGGTGCTAAGGATGTATAATGATAAAATTTATTTAACTCCTCAAGAAATTTTAGAACATGATTTTAAAATTGATGCTCGAGGATATCGTCCTCAAGAAGTTGATAAATATTTAGATATGATAATCCGTGACTATACCGAATATAATAATATTATTAGAGATTTAGAAAAACAAATTCAAGATTTAACGGAAGATAGTTATACATTGAAGCAAGAGATTCGAAGACTTCAAGAGGCTTTAGATCAAGCTGAAAGTGATGCTGCTTCAAGCCCTAAAGCAGTTACTAATGTTGATTTACTACGTAGGATTAGTCAACTAGAAAAAATTGTATATGGTAAGAATGAATAATATCTAGACAAACGCTGCAACTTTTGGCTGTAGAGGAAAGTCCATGCTCACACATTCTGAGATGAATGTAACGATCGTGCCTAAGGAATAAATAACTTAGGGTAGTAATAACTAACGGCTCTGAACATTTCTGAAAATGAAATAAGTAAGTATAAAAGTGCCAAAGAGACGAGACTTTTAGAAATAAAAGATGTGGAACGAGGTAAACCCCACGAGTGAGAAACCCAAATTTTGGTAGGGGAACTGACTAAGAGGAACTGAACTTAAGGTCGGATGCATAAGCATAGATAAATGTTTGTCGCTTGAAAAAGTACAGAACATGGCTTATAAGATATTATTTGTTTTATAAGGGAGTGATTTTTCTTGGAAGAAATAGGTAATCTATTTGCTACCACAAGAGAAGCTGCAGGTATAACTCTTAAAGAAGTGAGTGAAGATCTTTCAATTGAAGAAGCAATACTTGAAAATATCGAAGATGGCAGAACAGGAGCTTTTCCTGATGTATTTGAACTTAAAAAATTTGTATATAATTATGCTAAGTATTTAGGCTTAGATGCCGAAAAAATACTTGAAGAATTTAATGAATATATCTTTGAAGTAACTTCTAAAATACCTGTTAAAGAAATAGAAAAACAAGTTAGTGAAAATCTTAAAAATCAAGAAGAATCTAAAGTCCAAAAAGTAATTAGTCCTTATACTAAAGAAGAAAAGAAAAAGATAAACTGGATATACATTATAACGTTTATAATAGTAATTAGTTGCTTTTTTTTCTCAATATTTTGGTGTATTAAGCAGATATCAGAAAAATTAATAATTCAAGCTATAATTTCAGAAAGGATAATATAATGAATTTACCTAATAAAATAACAATTACACGAATAATTTTGTCAGTGCTTGTTATGATAATATTAATGCTACCGTTTGGTAGTTGGATTTCTGATTGGCCTGTGTATACATCTATATTTGGTCATGAGATATCTGCTCTTGATTTAGCTTATATAATCGCCGGAGTATTATTTTTAATTGCTAGTTTGACAGATAAAATTGATGGTTATTTAGCAAGAAAAAACAATGAAGTTACTGATTTAGGTAAAATGCTCGATGCTATTGCTGATAAAATATTAGTTAATGGAGTTCTTATTATTTTAGCATACCAAAGAGCTATCCCTTTGGTAGTTCCCGTTGTGGTTATTACAAGAGATATTATTGTTGATACTTGTAAAATGATGTCGGGAAATAAAGGCAAGGTAGTGGCAGCCTCTTCTCTTGGCAAAATTAAAACAGCATTTATGATGACGGGAGTTACTCTTACATTATTTGGCAATTTGCCATTTGAACTTGTTCACTTTGATTTAGCTTTGCTACTTATTGTAGTTGCAACAGTCTTAAGTGTAATAAGTGGCTGTGATTATTATTTTAAAACTAAAGCTCTATTAACTAAAGAAAAATAATATTACTAAATTAAGCAAGATTTAAGCAAGAATTAAGTAAGATGATTGCTTAATTCTTGCTTTTAGTTTATACTAATATTAATATAAGAGGTATTATTATGAAGCGTTATGAACCACCATTTACAATAACAAACGAAATATTAGATTTTGTTTCTAAAATTATGGAAAAATTAGGCCAAGTGGAGGGTTACCCAAATTTAAATAAAATGCCTATTTTAAGGAGAAATAACAAAATAAAATCTATTCATTCTTCACTTGCAATCGAGGCAAATTCATTATCATTAGATCAAACAAAAGATGTTATTGATGGCAAACTTGTTATTGGCTCTAAAAAAGATATTCAGGAAGTAAAAAACGCTTATAAAGCTTATGAGATGATAAGAGAACTAGATCCTTATTCAATAAATGATTTAAAAAAAGCTCATGGAATAATAACCTATTTAACCACACAAGAAAGTGGTACTTTTAGAACAAAAGGTGAGGGAGTTTTTGACGAAAAGGGAAACTGTATTCATGTTTGCCCACCTCCCGAAGAGGTTAATAGATTAATGAATGATTTATTTAATTGGATGAAAAGAAATAAAAACAAAATTCATCCTTTAATATTATCATCGATTTTCCACTACGAATTTGTTTTCATTCATCCCTTTTCAGATGGCAATGGTAGGACTTCAAGATTATGGCAAAATGTTATATTATCTAACTGGAAAGACATATTTGAATATATTCCTATCGAGTCTCAATTACTTAAATATCAAAATGATTATTATGATGCCATAGCTAAGTGTAATAAAACAGGCGATTCAACATTATTTATTGAGTTTATGCTTAATATGATAAATGAAGTTTTAGATGACTTTTTACATAATACAACAACTGATATAACTGAAGAATCTATAAATATAAACAAACTTTTAGATGTTTTAGAACCAAATGTACCTGTAAATGCGATTGAAATAATGCATAAGCTAGGTATTAAATCAAAAGAAACTTTGCGCAAAGCTTATTTAGATCCTGCGATAAAAGAAGGGCTAATTAAACAAACCATACCTGATAAACCTACGAGCAAAAACCAAATGTATTATAAAGTTAAGTAGGAGAGTTACATGAAAAAGCCCAAAAAATATGTATTATACACTATAATTGGTATTTTATGTTTTTGCTGTTATATTATTTCATACTATAAATATCATTCATTTTCTCTTGAAACGTTTAATTCAACAACTATTGAAAATTCTAGTATAAAAGAAAACTTAGAGTACCTTTTTACATCTCAAGAATTTGCATGGTTGTTGTGCTTTTGCCTTCCAATTATTATATTTATGGTAGGCAAAGTAATTATAAGACTTATAAAAGCCATAATTAAAAGAAGAGAAAAAAGAGTATTTGATTCAAGCATTAAAATTCAAAAGATAGCGGAACTAAATAATATTTTTAAAAACATCAATGAAGTACATAGAACAATATCCGAAAGAGAATATTCAAGAAAAAGCTTAGATAGAGTTACAGGCGATGGAATAATAAAATATCATATTGAAAATGATACGGACCTTTTAAGAACTGATATTGAAAACGCTATTTATAATTTGGAAGCTTTAGATGACTATAATAAAAAGGCAGAAGAAATTGTTAAAAGTAATGATAGCAATACCACTGACAATTTTAAAAGAATTGAAAAAAGAATTTTAAAAAGATTAATTCATAAAAAAGAAGATTTTTTAATTACCGTTGAATTAGAAGTCTTTTATAGAAGTAATGGTGGAAGAGTATATGATAGCAGAACTGGAAATCGTAGTTTTGATGAATTAAAAAAATTATACTTAGAATGGAAAAATGGCAAGAAGTATGCTGAAACTCAAAAGCAAGAAAGAAAAATAATGAATGACGATATTAGGTATAATGTTTTAAAAAGAGATAATTTTACTTGTCAGATTTGTGGTGCAACTGCTAAAGAAGGCGCTAAATTACATGTAGATCATATTATACCTATATCTGAAGGTGGCAAAACCGTGATGAGTAATTTACAAACTCTATGCGATAGATGCAATATGGGTAAAAGTAACAAGATAGAGGAAGATTTTATTGAAGATATGATTTGTCCAAAGTGTGGTGGAAAACTTGTTAAAAGAAAAGGAAAATATGGTGAATTTATAGGGTGTAGTAATTATCCTAAATGTCATTATAAAAAATAATTGGATGAGCCCATCCTTTTTGATATAAGTAGCATAAAATACATCAAAAGGAGGATTTACTAAATGAATTTTGATGCAATGCCAAATTATGGCGAAGGTATGGAAATGGATGGTATGCAAGCTGCTATGCCTATGGGAGGATGCTGTTCAAACAAACTATGCCCAGTTTATGAATGCCCTGAGGAAAAGGTATGTCATAGATATATATGCTATGAAGTTCCTCATATTAAACCATGTAATACAAAAATAATAAACCATCATGTATATCGTCATACATTTACTCCAGCATTTAGCACTAGCGAAGAAAATGTAGTAGAAAACGTATACGATAGAAAGTGTTGTTAAATCTCTTTAATCTTTTAAAGAGATTTTTTTTGGAATATGTTATAATTAAATTAAGGAGATATTTGAATGAAAACACTAGGAAAATTATTAGCGTCATTGTATTCGTTTTGTTTTACTTTTTTATTGCTAGTCTTTTTAGTATTCTTTTTTATAAGAGGATTAACTACACAAAACTTTTGGACTAATGCTCTTAAAGAAATGGATTTTAGCCAAATAAAAGTAAAAGATTATGGACTAGATGATTATATTAAAAAATATGGTGAAAATGCTACCATTGAAGATGTCATTACTATAGAGTTAGAAAATGCAGGCATAGATACGGAAAGCGTAAATAAGATTTTAAATGATGAAAGCATTAGAGAATTTGTTGGTTCAAAAGCTAATGAAATAATTGATGCTGCAATGAACAAAAAAGAAGTTGGGGAAGTTACTGAAACAGAAATAAAAGAAGCTTTAAATGTTTTGAATCTATCGGATGAAGAATATCAAGAAGTTACGGACTTTATAAATGAAGTTATTACCCAATTTAATACGGAGGTTAAAGATGGAAGTAGCTTATAACTTTATAACAAGTAAATATCTATTTATTGCTTTTATTGCCTTTATAATCTTTTCTTATATTCTACTAGGGCTTTTGACTAGAAGCTTTAATAAGCCTTTAAAATATTTAGGTTATCCTACAGTAATAGTGGGCTTAATAAATTTTGGCGTTGATTTAAGCTTTAATTATCTATATAAAGTCTTACCCGAAGCAGAATTAATTTTCTTAAAACCTTTTTTTATCAGCTGCCAAAAAATATTTTTAAGATTTGGCATCATTTGTTCCATTGTTGGAGTAGTAATTTTGATAATTTATTATGTTATAAATAAAATTTTAAAAAATAAAAGCAAAGATATTAGCGTTAGCGATAACTTGACTCAAGAAACTGAACAATAATTTTTTTAAGACTCTTTTTTAAGAGTTTTTTTATGAAAAGCTTTAAGCTAAACTGCAACCGTGATATAATGTATATGAGGTAGAATAGATATGAGCAAGAAGTCCAATTTAATATGCTATGAAGAATATCTAAACACGTTAAACAAAAAAGATTTAGAACTGATTTTAAATGCTTTAGAAATCGAACACAATAAAAATGGTAAGAAGCAAGAGTTAATCAATATAATCATGGAAGAACTTGATGACATCATAGGTAAAACATTAAGTTATTTTACTATGGAAGAGTATCGTAAGCTAAAGCTTGTAGTAAAAAAACGCGGAAATGTTAGAATTAGAACCGATGTTAGCCTAATGCAATTTTGTGAAAACTTAGTTGATCGCCATTTAATGTTTAAATTAGAAAACAAAAAATATGTACTCTTTAAAGAAGTTTATAAATTATTTAAAATTAAAATTAAGCAAAAAAGAGTAATTAAAAAATGTCAAAAAAATAGTGATGAATTGCAACTAATACTTGGTACTACTTTAGTTTATGGCGCCATCAACTTAGATAACTTTTATAAAATATATAGTGAAAAATATGAAATATCAATTAATGATTTAAAAAATTATTTAATAAGTTTAAAAAAATATGGGGATCTATTTACTATATACGAAGATAAAGATGAACTATATATAGCTAGTAAGAAAATAAAGAATGTTAAATTATGTAAGAAATATGCGGATGGTAAAGAAATAGCTAATTATAGTGCAAGTGATATTCAAAACTTATATACTTTAAACTATATGAAAAAGTATAAAAGTTATCGCATACTAAAAAAATTTCTGACAGATAGTTATTATATAGAAAAGGGCAATTATATAGTAGTTGTTGAAAAAATTCTTAACCCTTTTTTAGAAGAAAATCAAGTTGACAAGAAAAAAGCCAATAAACTTTTGGACCAACTTATAGATGATTATTTTGAATTTAGTAGTCAAAAGAATAAGGAAAAATTAGTAAATCTCGTTAATAATATAACTTATTATTATCCAAATTGGAACTTATATGGCTATAGCGAAAAGGAAAAAGAAAAATGAAGAAAAATATGAATTTATATATATTTATTGCTGTTATGCTTATTTTTACAATTGGCTTTTTTACGGCTGCTTTTAGATCAAGCTTTGCTTTTCCTACGGGTAAAGAAAATACTCAATATGAGCAAAAAATTCTTTTAATTAAAAAGGGCGCAGAAGTATATGCTGAGGAACATCCTGATATATTTACTGACAAGGATGCTGCTTATATAACGGTCGATGAATTAGTAAAATTAGGATATTTAATTGCAGATAATGAAAACGGCGATGTCAAAGATCCTTCAAGTGAAATCAAAACATTGAATGATTTAAGAATCAGAATTAAAAATGATAATGGACAAATAACTTCAAAAATATTATCATGAGGTCATTATGGCAATAACTAAAACTAATTTTATAAATTATACAAGATGTCCTAAATATATTGCTTTAGATGACTTAAGAAAAGAGAAACTTACTTCTGCTATTTCATATGAAGAATATAAAAATGAAGAGCTGGAAGAACAAAAAAGAGAATTATTATCAGGAATGTTTGAAGATGAAGAGTATGAAGTTGATTTAACTAAAGATATTAATCCTCAGATGCAAGCGATGATGCCATATTATAAACAAGTCGAGATTGAGGCTGGTTTAATAACAGGAAAGTATTTTAAAGGATTAAATATTTATGCTGAGAAAACCCAAGATCAACAGCTTTTTGAGTGCATTATAAATAATGTGAAATATATGTGTTATGTTGATATCTATAATGAACTTGATGATAATATCAACATAATTGAAGTTAAAGCTACAACAACAAAAAAATATGAAGAATTAATGGCGGGATTTAAAGGGCAAGAGAAGTATAGCATCTTCTATAAAATTAATAATATTCTTCATTTAAAGGATGAAATACCTGGCTATAATCTAGCTAATGAAATGGATTTTGAGGATTATAAGAAAAAAAGAAATAAATTATTTGATAGATATTCTGATGTTGGAGGATATGTTTTCGACTTAGCAGTTCAAAGATACATAATTGAACATGATTATAAACAAAATAATAATGAACAGGCAATTAATAAAACTAAATATTATTTAGCAGTTTTAAATACTAATTATGTATATGATGGCAGTGGAGAATATCATGAAGTTGATGGTGAGGAACTCATAACTTTTATTGACTTAACTAAGGTAACAGAAGAGTATCAGGAAAGAGTAGATATTTACCGCAAAAGCTTGGAATTATATATTGATAAAAGTGATGCTAAAAAATGTCCTTTGGGAATATGGTGTTGTCGCAAAAAATCTAAAGAATGCATATATTTTAAAACAGTATGTGGCAAAGATATTCCGGCGAAAAATTCAGTATTTAATTATTTAAATTGTCATATGTTTAAAGATGATACTGGCCAAAATCATGAATGCATTGATTTAGTTAATGATGGCTATCTAAGCATGATGGATATTCCTGCCTCATGGATAAAAAGTAAGAAACATGAAATTCAAAGGGACTGTTATTCTTTTGATAGAGTGTATGTTGATAAAGAAAAGATTATCGCTGGTATTAATACTTTAAAATATCCCATTTATCATTTAGATTTTGAAACATTCCCATGTCCTTTGCCAAGATTCTGGGGAGAAAAGCCTTATACCCAATCCCCATTTGAGTTTTCTTTGCATATTGAAAGAGAACCAGGTAAATGTGACAAAGATAAAGATAATTACGTCTTTTTAGCTAAAACCTTTGGAGATGAAAGAAAAGCCATGGCTAAAGCTTTAGTTGAGCATATAGATGGTAGTAAAGGAACAATGTTTGCCCAAAATTACTCCTTTGAAAAAGCTTGTTTAAAAAATTTAGCTACTTTATTTCCTGAATATGCGGATAGACTTCTTAAAATAAGAGAAAACTCTGCCGATTTACTTTGGCTTGTCAATACAAACAAAGAGCTCTACACTTCACTTGGCTTTGATAAGGAAAGGGCAGCATTACCAAACTACTATAATAAAAATTTAAGTGGTAGTTATTCTATTAAAAAGACTTTGCCAGTTTTCTCTGACTTATCTTATGCCAATCTAGATGTTAAGAATGGAATGGAAGCTATACTGGCATATTCTTTGTATCCAAGTATGTCTAAAGAAGAGTACAATCTTAAATATGATGCTTTAGTAACTTATTGTAAGCAAGATACATGGGCTATGGTTGTTATACTACAGGCTTTACGAGAACTTGTAAAATAAATGTACATAATAAGTAAAATGCCTTGAATCAAAATAGTAAAATTGGGTATGATATTATTGTAAGGAGATGATATAAGATGTTATACCCATCTATAGATAAAATATTAACTAAAATAGACTCTAAATATATGCTAGTTCATGCAATAGCGAAAAGAAGTAAACAAATGATAGAATATAATCACTTCCAAATGAAAGAAAATGAATATACAAATAAAAAAGAATTAGGAAGAGCTTTAGAAGAAATTGACAAGGGTCTAGTAACGGTAATAAAAAAGTAAAGAAAATTCTTGATTATCTTATGTTTATATGGTAAGATAATTAAGTCATTGGGGAATTAGCTCAGCTGGCTAGAGCACCTGCCCTGCACGCAGGGGGTCAAGGGTT
>CANQFJ010000024.1 GCA_947598485.1 uncultured Bacilli bacterium
TTATTATCACATTATCGGTTCCTGAAATTTTGATGGCAAATTGGAATAACTGTCACACTTGTATTATAATTGCACAGTTTTGGAAGATACATTATAGAAAAACACTTGATTTTTAATAGATAATATTGTATATTATCCATAGAAACACAAAAGTGTTTTTTTTAATACAAGAATTTAGGAGGCAAATATGGCAAAGAAAACTAAAGGAAACAAGAAAAAAGAACCAAAAGAAAACTATTTTAAAGGCGTAAAAAAGGAAATTGAATTAGTAAAGTGGCCTGATTTTAAATCAGTAATGAAAAACACAGTTGCTACAGTAACTTTATGTTTAATTATTGCAGTATTTTTCATTTTATTAACTTTAGGTTTATCTTTAATTAAAGGATGGATAAATTAGTATGAATAGTGAAAATGAAAAGTTATGGTATGTTGTTAATACCTATTCTGGTCATGAATTAAATGTTAAAGAAAAGCTTGAAGCTCGTACAGAATCTATGGGCATGCAAGACTATATCTTTAGAGTTATTGTTCCTGAAACAACTGAAGTTGAAGTTAAAGATGGTGTAAAAAAAGAAAAAGTTAAAAAGATGTTTCCTGGTTATGTTTTAGTAGAAATGATAATGACTGATGAAGCTTGGTATATTGTGCGTAATACTCCAGGTGTAACAGGATTTATTGGATCTTCGGGAAAGGGAGCAAAACCAACACCTTTATTGCCTCAAGAAATAGATAGAATACTTGCTAATATGGGTATGAGTAGAGTCGATGTTAATACTGAACTTGCGGTTGGTGATAATGTAAATATTATTGATGGACCATTTAAAGGAATGAGTGGTAAAGTTGATAGTATGGACTTAGAAAATAATCGTTTAACTATTATTATTGATCTTTTTGGTCAAGAAACATCTGTAGATGTTGAAACATATCAAGTTAGTAAAATATAGTAAGGTCCAGAGAAATCTGGATTTTTTAATGTAGGAGATAGGCAAAATGGAAAAATATAAGGAAATTGAAAGAAGTATTATAACTAAATTTCGCAAAGATATATGGAGTAAATTTGTTAAAGCTGTTCAAGATTATGAACTTATTAAAGAAAATGATAACATTATGGTTTGTATAAGTGGAGGAAAGGATTCTTTCTTACTTGCCAAATGTATCCAAGAACTCCAAAGACATGGAAATGTAAAATTTGAGGCTCATTATGTAGTAATGAATCCTGGGTATACTGATTATAATAAAGAATTTATCTTAAAAAATGCAGAGATACTAGGCGTTCCAATAGAAATGTTTGATACGGATATTTTTGCGGTAGTTAATAAAGTGGCATCTAAAAGCCCTTGCTATTTATGTGCAAGAATGCGTAGAGGTTTTTTATATAGTAAGGCGCAAGAACTTGGTTGTAATAAAATCGCTTTAGGTCACCACTTTGATGATGTTATTGAAACAACTCTTCTTTCAATGTTCTATGGCTGTGAAGTTAAAACGATGTTACCTAAACTTCATAGCGATAATTTTAAAGGTTTAGAACTTATAAGACCACTTTATCTAGTTAAAGAGGCTGCTATTATTGCTTGGCGTAATGCCAATAATTTAAGTTTTATAAACTGTGCCTGTAAGTTTACCGAGGATTGTGCTCTAGAGGATGAAAATAAAAGCAAAAGAATGGAAATGAAAGAGTTAATTAAAAAGTTAAGAACTATGAATAGAGATATAGATTATAATATTTTTAAAGCTCTTGATAATATAAATCTTAACTGTGTTTTAGGAGTAAAAAAAGATGGAATATATAAAAGTTTTATGGAAGAATATGAAAAAATAGAATAATAAAATATAAGACGATAAGAATGCTTCAAAAATGTAAATTGACAGTTACTGTAAAGTAGCTGTTTTATTTGCTATTTTTTAGATAAATTGATATTGTCGGTTTTTTTATCATAATATATAATATTGTAAAGGAGGTAAATTTGCTATGAAAAAATTTTTTAATAAATTTTTAGCATATATTTTATTATTTGCCATAACAATTTATAATATTTCACCTTTGCTTGTATATGCCGCGGAGCAAAATACTGAAGGCAGCCAAAATTATACACTGAACATGAGTGAAATTAAGGCAAAGGGTAATATTGAATTGGAGACTTATTTTGCATTTCCTATTCGCAATAATGGTAAAAGCAATATTACTTTAACTATTTATGATGAAAGCAAAAATAAGGCTACTCTTGCATTTGATGATGTTAAAACTACTCAAGATGGTATTTATCAAACTAGCCTTGAATTTAAAAATGCTGATGCTGAAAAAGTTAAAACTGTAAGAGCTACGATTACCAAACGTGATGTAAATGGTAATGTTTTAACAGGCGAGGTAGAAAGCCAAAACATTGTATATTATAGTGTTAATTTATATTCATTAGACACTGGTAAATATACGCTTCAATTAAGTGGCAAAAACTATGTGACATATTCTGTTGATGTTACTTTAGAAAACTTCTCTAAGAGAATTACACTATCAAACACCAAGGGAATGTTTGCTATTGGTGATGTAAATCATGATAATAAAGTAGACGCTGAAGATGAAAACGCAATGATTAAGGCTATTCGAAATAATGATTTAACTTATGATCTTAATTTAGATAAAAAAGTAGATATAGCTGATTTAAATTATATAACTGCCGTAATTAATTCGAAAGAAGATAAGGCTGTAATAGCTGATACCGGAGCTATTTTAAGCAGCGAAAATGTATCTTTAGAATTAACTAGTAATACTGCTATAGATACAAATAGTAGTATTGATAATTTGTTTATTGAAGGTGAAACGGTTACTTTAAAGCCTACTAATTCTGAAGTAATTAGCTCAGAAAATCCTGTTGAACTAGCAGTTGATTTGGGTAAAGATGCAAGCGATACTATTGAAATGAGTGAAGTAAGAATTGGTGTAGGTAGTCTAAATAAACCTACTAAGCTTGAATTACTTGTTACTACAGATAATGGTGATGTCTTAAAATATGAAGTTGATGATCCTGATCAAGGCGTTAGTGATATTCATACTTTTACTGATGATGCTCTTGAAGATGTAATTAGAATAGATCTTGGCAGACAAGTAGCTGTTAAAAAAGTTACAATAATTATTAAAGAAACATCTTCTAATAATTTGGCGGACATTGCTAGTGTAGAATTTTTAAATAATGTTAAAGTTGAAGTCGAAGAACCTGAAGGTTTTTATACTCCTTCAAGTATTCATATAAATGATACTGTAAGTGAACAATTGACAATAACTTTTCAAGATGTACCTAATGTAACAGGATATGAAATTAAGATAGTAGATCCAAGTAATAAGCAAACAATTTATCAAACAACTTATAATACTTTTACTATTGAAGATTTAAAAAACTATACAACATATAAGCTTTATGTTCAATCTGTAAATGGACAGTGGCGAAGTGGCTGGAGTGATGCTCACGAGGGTACACCAAAGGCTACCAGAAAACCACCTAAGGTAGATAATGTTAGTGCAACACCAACTTATTCAGGTATAGATTTTACTTGGAAAAAGATGGACGATACCTTGTCTTATAAGCTATATTATCGAGAAGTAGGAACTAGCCAATATAAAGTTATTGATAACTTGGAAGTTATTAGTTATTCTCTAAGAGGTCTTAAAGCTTCCACTTCTTATGAAGCCTATGTTATAGGTGTTAATGAGCTTGGTGAAAGTGATTCATATACTCTTGTAACTGCCAAAACCTTAGCAGCAGGAGCAGCAATAGTACCTAAATACAATTTAATTAACGATGAAAAAAGTGCTGATGGTAGAGCCACAACTCATATAAAAAATGTTTATTATAATGTTGGTAAAATGACAGGTGATAATAGATTTGCTATTGTTGATGATGATTACAATACTTATTGGCATCATGCTGACTGGCAAATATCTTCGAATGTTTATTATAATCCTGGTACTCCTGTTATTGAATTAGATGATAATTATTTGATGGATGAATTTGTACTAACCGTTCCTGATAATTATACAGCTTCTTTAAAACCAGGAGGAATTAATAGTAACGATGTTAAAGTTCATTACTGGGAAAATGAACATACAATTTATGATGATACAGGACGTAAAGAAGTAAAAGGTACGTTATCTGCAAAGACTGATTCTGAAAAACGTATATATTATGTGTTAAAACTAGAAAAGCCAATTAAAGCTAAGGCTGTTGCTTTTGGTTTAACAGTGGCAGCAAATGTTCGAGATATTAGAATTGATGAAGTTAAATTCTATAAATATGATTCTTTAGTGGATGATGTTGCTAATCTTTTTGCAGATGATTTAAGATTAGTTTTAAAAGAAAATGTTAATCAAGAAAAGATAAATGAATTAAGACAAAGAGCTGATGAGACAGATCATGGTGAATATTCACCTTATCGTGATAGTGTTTTAGCAGATCTTGAATATGCCGAAAAGATTTTAAATGATGAAAAAATTGATGATGTAATTACTTTAAATCCTGAAATTTCTAACTTCTATAATAGTCATGCTAAATTTGCAATGACAATTAGTGATTATCAACCATTAGGTATTGTAGCAAGACCTGGTGAAACTCTTAATATCTATGTGGGAACTAATTCTTCAAATGTAAATATTCAACTTATATATACGCAATATCATGCTGAAGCAGCAGCATGGAATAAGCCTGAAACTATTGCTCTTAAAAAAGGCTTAAATATTGTAACTGTTCCAACAATTGGTTCTGCTACTGAAGAAAGAGGAGGAAGTATATATATTCGTTATACTTCTAAACCTGATGCTACTAAACCTATTAAAATTAGAGTAAGTGGTGGAACAAAGATTCCGATGGTTGATACAACTTTACTTGAAACGGAAGAGCAAAAGAAAGAAGCTATTAAAACATATATTGAAAAGCTTGCTGAGTATAATGCTTTATTAGATGAAAAATATAATAGTGAAGATGGGGTATTTGATCCTCAAATAAGTGTCTTAGGATCTACCGAAATCGTTACTAAATATGGTTTGTTTTCTGTATCAAGTGTAGCAGTTGAAGAAGCTATAAATGCCAATCTTCAAACTATTGAACAAAAAACTAATCGTTTATATGAATCTATGGAAGCCTTTGATGAAATGATGGAACTATTCTATCGTCAAAAAGGTTTTGATCAAAAAACAACTGTGGCTAGTGATGCAATGCCACAAGCAAGAATTAATATTCGTTATATGCAAATGTTTGATGGGGCATTTATGTATGCCGGTGGTTATCATGTTGGTATAGAATATGGTTCAATCGCGGGCCTTGTTCAAGCAAGTAGAAATAGTGATAGTAAAACTGGCTACTTTGGCTGGGGTATTAGCCACGAAGTAGGTCATCAAATAAACTTAAAAGATACTGTTTTTGCTGAAGTTACAAATAATATTTATGCACTTCTTGCGCAAACAAGCAATGATTCTGATCACTCACGTCTTGAAGTTCAAGGCTATGACAAGATTTATGAAAAAGTTACTTCTCATACAATTGGAAGAGCCCAAAATGTCTTTGTTCAATTAGGTATGTACTGGCAACTTCATCTTGCATATGATGAAAATAAAACTTTTGATGATACGGACTCTGTATATGCTAAGATAAATAGAATTGCTAGAACTTATAAGAACACTAATAACTATTCTAGAGATGAGTTAACCATTTTATATGCTTGTATGGCTACGGGCAAAGATTTAACTAAGTTCTTTGAAATATGGGGACTAAAAGCCTCTGATAAGTTAAAAGCGGAAATTAAAGCGTTAACTTTTGGTGAAGATAAAAAAGCTATTGAAGAAGAAACAAGAGCTATATATTATCTAAATGATGCTGCCAGAAGATATATTCTTGGCGGAGGTCAAGGTATTACTCCAGGTGCAAATATTTTAACTGCTAGTATAAATAATGTTGATGATAATAATAAACGGGTAACATTATCGTTTAATGTAAGCTCTAACAGTAATGATATTTTAGGATATGAAATTCTTCGTAATGGTGTATCTATTGGCTTTGTTGAAAATGGTACTACAACTTTTACTGATATAGTAGGAGCGGAAAATAATCGAGCATATACTTATTCAGTAGTAGCATATGACTACTTACTAAATAAGACTAATGTTGTTACTTTAGATGAAGTTAAAGTATCTCATGATGGTAGTGTTAAGAAAGATAATTTCACGATAAGTTCGAATGTTAAAGAACCAGGTGAAATTGTTGATAATGAAAATGAAGAATTAGATATTAAAAATCTTCATGTTAATAACTTAATTGATGGTAAAAATGAAACAGGATTTAAAGGAATAGAAAAGATTGTAACTTTAGATCAAACTACAGATAAGCCAAAAGAAGTTGTAGATACAGGCAATGCTTATGTAATAATTAATCTTAATAGTGTAATGTCTATAAGTGGTATTAAATATCGGGCTTTAGTTGAAAATAATGCTTTAGTAGAAAATACTATTACTAATTACAATATTTATGTAAGTAGTGATGGCGAGAAGTGGACTAAAGTAAGAACGGGTAACTTTGGATTAACTGCGGAAAATCATGAGGCCACTGTATACTTCATGGGTCAAGATAAAGATAGTGAATCGCAATTATGGACATATAATGATGTAAGCTATATAAAAATAGAATCTGTTGGTAATACAAATGGTCTTTCTGGAGCTGAAATTGATGTTATTGCTCCTCCGGGAGATAATGTTGAAATTGATAAAATAGGTGTTCTTGAAAAAGATTACTGCTACTTAAAAGGTGGTTGTGAAGGTAACAAAGATGGTTTAATTACTGAGGGAAGCGTTGTTATTCAAGGCACGTATCGTGGTAACCCATCATTCAATAACGTTTTAATAGCAAATGCTTCTGATGAGCAAAAAGTATTTGGCGGTTATTTCTTAATATTTGCTGAACTTAATAGTGATGATACTGTATATGATGTAGCAGAAGGAACTTGGTTATATGTTATGTCTCGTGAACAATATGAAAAGATGAAAACGGAAACTGATTCAATCAGAGCTTATCTATACCGTGTTAATAATGCTATTACTTCTCAAGGACAAAGATTAACAAGTACATCAAAAGCCGTAAATAATTTATCTGAATACAATGAGTTAAGCAAATTAACTCTTGAAGGTAAAAAATAGGAGCGATAAAAATGAAAAAGATTTTAACAATGATAGCGTTATTTATCGCTTCTGCCTTTCTGACTATATCTTCTGCACAGGCTGCTACTAGAATCACATTTAATGAATCTAGTAATGGCAATGTTAATACAACTCTTTATTTTGACTCAGGTTTTGTCGGAGGCATTGATCTTAAGCTAAAAATTAATGGCAATGTAGATTATAAAAGCTTTAACTTAAATAGTAATATAACAAATAAGAAATATACTACGAAAGTAGATTATGATGATAAAAATAATACTCTAAATATTTTAATCGTAACTGGAGGAGTAGGAACTAGTTATAATTTACTTAATAATAAAAAAGAGTTAGCTCTTGGAACTTTAGTAGTTTCCTCTAATTCTAAAAATGATGTTTCTTATACCATTGAATGTACAGGATTAACCGTTTTAGATAATACGTGGTCATCATCTACACCTTCTTTTGAAGAAGTTGATAATAAATTAACTTATACAGCTTCAAAAGAAGATGAAGAACATAAAGAAGATGAAAGCCAAAATAATCCTGATAACAAGCCAAATGATGATAACAATAATAATGATAACGACAATCAAGAAGCCAATACTGACAATAATTTAAGTGGTGGAACTACAAATAATAATACTTCTTCAAATGGTAATAATGGAACATCATCAAATGATAAAGATACTGCCAAAGATGATAAAGACGATGATGAAAAAGATAAAGATGATAAAGAGGACAAAGAAGATATTACAAACAAAACTGAAGATAATGATAAAGTTATTACTAATGAAGAAGAAAATAAACCATCTGAAGATAAACAAATATCTAAATTATGGTTTATAATTCCTATAGTAGCTATTGTAGTTGCTATAGCTATAGTATATGTTATATCAAAAAAGAGAAAAAAGCCTAATAACGAATTTGATATTTAGGTGTATAAAAATAAAGGTTTAATTAATCTTTATTTTTTTATGATTTGAATTAATAAAATTAAGGTAAAGTTATTATTTTAAAATTTACAACAATTATTGATTATGATATATTTAAATTAGTATAGAGGAGGTATATATGAGCAAATTTTGTACAAAATGTGGATATGAAATGGATGAAACGGCAGTTGCGTGTCCTAAGTGTGGAGCTCAAACAGGGGTTAAGATAACTTCTAATGCGGGAATAACAAATAGGAACATCGTAACATGTATATTACTATCTATCGTAACGTGTGGAATATATTCAATAGTATGGTTCATTTATTTAACTGACGATTCTAAACGTTTACATGAAGATGGAACTGCAAGTGGAGGTACAGCATTTTTATTTACCCTTATCACATGCGGTATTTACGGTATTTATTGGAGCTACATGATAGGAAAAAGAATGTATGAAGCTGGAAAAGAACATGGTATTGCAATATCTGATAACTCAGTATTATATCTAATACTAGATTTATTTGGATTAGGCATCGTAAATTACTGCTTAATTCAAAATGATTTAAACAAATTTGCAACAAACTAATAAAAGAAAAATAATATACAATGGAGCTATATTTGTAATAGTTCTTTTAGTATATTATTTTTTTAATAAGAAATTTAATTTTACAATACCATGTATATTTCATAAAATAACGGGATATTATTGTCCTGGCTGTGGCATTACAAGAATGTTTTTTTCGTTGTTGCATTTAGATATTTATCAAGCATTTAGATATAATCCTTGGGTTTTTATTCTTTTAACTGGGTTTGTTTTTTATAAGATAATAGAATTAATAAGAGGTCATAAATTTAAAGAAAATAAAAAAGTAATATTATCACTTCTTATAATTACGATATTATTTGGTGTTTTTAGAAATTTTAGCCTTTTTAACTTTTTAATGCCTACCGTTATCCATTAAATATTCCGTATATCTTTTAAATTTATTTAAAAAGTAATTTTTACTATAGTGATTCCAAGTTGTTCATTTTTATAAAAATAATGTTATTATGATATAATCTTAATTAGAAAGGATATCTTAAATGAAAAAAATATATTTTGCGTGCTCTATTCGGGGTGGAAGAGATAAAGCTGAGGATTATAAGAAAATAGTTGATATATTAAAAAAGTATGCAATTATTTTAGATGAACATGTGGCAAATCCCAAACTAGATTCAACCGGTGAAAAAATATCTGATGAAGATATTTATAAAAGGGATGTTAATTGGATAAATGAGTGTGATTTACTTGTTGCGGAAGTAACTAACCCATCTTTAGGTGTTGGCTATGAAATAGGCTATGCTGAAAAACTTAATAAAAAGATTATTTGCCTTTATGAACAGAAAACTAATTTATCAGGTATGATATCTGGTAACCCAAAATTACTCTTAATTTCTTATGATAAACCTGAGAATTTAGAATTAAAATTAAAAGAATACATAAAATAAGAGCAGGTGAGTATAAATGTATGATGTTATTGTAGTAGGGGCAGGTCCTGCAGGACTTACTAGTGCTTTGTATTTAAGAAGGGCTAATAAAAATGTTTTAGTCTTAGAGGCTAAAAGCTATGGTGGTCAAATTATTAATGCAAGTAACATTGAAAATTATCCTGGTATTGATTCAATATCAGGTTTTGATTATGCTACCAATTTATATAATCAAGTTAAAAAATGGGGAGCAGAAATAAAATATGAGACAGTATTAAGGATTGAAAATGATAGAACTGTCGTAACTAACAAAGGAAGCTATAAAACCAAAACGGTAATAATTGCTACCGGTTCAGAAAACAGAAAATTAAATATTCCTAAAGAAGAGGATTATGTTGGTAAAGGAGTATCTTATTGCGCTACTTGTGATGGTAACTTCTATAAAAATAAAGTAGTAGCAGTTACGGGTGGAGGCAATACCGCTTTGGAGGATGCTATATATTTATCTAATTTAGCATCCAAAGTATATTTAATTCATCGCAGAGATGAATTTAGAGCAGAATCTACTTATGTTGATGATGTAAGAAGCAAAGATAATATTGAGCTTATTTTAAATTCTAATATTGTTGAAATAAATGGGGAAGATAATATTAAAAGTATAACGATAAAAGATAACAATGGTAATACTAAAGTACTCGATATTGATGGACTTTTTATTGCCGTAGGTCAAGAGCCTAAAAATGAAATATTTAAAAATGTAGTAGATTTAAATGATAAAGGATATATCATTACTAGTGATGATGTTCATACGAAAACAAAGGGTATCTATGCCGCGGGTGATACTAGAGTTAAAGACTTAAGACAACTTACTACGGCTGTGGGTGATGGTAGTGTCGCGGCAATGGCAGCCATAAAAGAAATGAACAATATTGAATAGAAAAAAGTATATTTTTAATAAATATTTGTATCTTAATATATAAAGGAGAATAACATGAAAGAAGTTTATGAATTTTTAAAAGAATGTGGTACTTACTATTTAGCTACGATGGATGGTGATCAACCAAGGGTAAGACCATTTGGTACTGTAGATATCTTTGAGGATAAATTATATATTCAAACAGGTAAGTCTAAAAATGTATCTAAACAAATGCAAGAAAACCCTAAGATTGAAATATGTGCTTTAAAAGGTGATAAATGGTTAAGAGTTACAGCGGAAGTTGTAAGTGATGAGAATAAAGAAGCTAAAAAACATATGTTAGATAATTATCCTAATCTTCAAGATAAATATTCATCCGATGATGATAATACGGAAGTACTATACTTAAAAAATGCGAAAGCGGTAATTAGCTCTTTTACTGAAGAAGATATAACTTATGAATTTTAAAAAAGCCCAAGTATTGAACTTGGGTTTTAATATGTTTTAATTAATACTTTTTCAAGAAGTATTACGCCTTTATATAGAATATAAGAAATAACTAATAAAATAATAATACCACTTATAACTAAATCTAAATTAAATACTTGAGTACCATATATAATAAGATAACCAATACCACTTTTACTTACAAGAAACTCGCCCGTAATGACACCTATTAGAGTTAAAGATATGTTTAATTTAAGGCTAGCAATAATATTATTATAAGCACTAGGTAACACCAACATTTTAAGTTTTTGCCATTTCGTAGCTTTAAAAGTATCAAACATCTTAAGCTTTACTTTGTCAGTTTCTTGAAGACCACTATAAATTGAAATGACACTAACAATTAAATTTATTAATAAAGCCATAATGATTATACTTTTGGTATTAGCACCAAAAATAATAATTATGATAGGGCCTAAAGCTACTTTTGGAAGCGAGTTTAAAACTGTAAGATAGGGATCAAATATCTTAGCTAAAGTAGGGCATTCATAAAATAATATAGCTAGAAATAATCCTAAAGATATACCTAAAATAAATGATATAAAGATTTCGGAAAGTGTTGTAAAAATGTGGGTAAATAATTCTTTAGATATAGCTAGGTTTTTAATCGTTATAAATACATTGTAGGGACTTGAGTAAATAAAAGAATTAATAATATTAGTACTAGATAATACTTGCCATATAATAATGAATGATAAAAGTATTAGAAATTGCATTATTTTAATAAATCTTTTATTTCTTTTATATTTTTTTATGAAATCAGATTGGCTCATCAATATCCCTCCATATCATGTCATAGTAATAGGAAAACTCAGGAAGACTACGATTTTTAATCGGGGTAGATCTTTCTTTCATAACAATATCATAGTGCTTTTTTAAAGTAGCAGGACTCTTAGAAAGGAGAAATACTTCTTCACTGAGACTTATGGCTTCTGCGATATCGTGGGTTATCATAATCGCTGTCTTCTTTTCTTTTTTAATAATGTTATAAACATCATTTGATACTTTAAGTCTTGATTGATAATCTAAAGCTGAAAAGGGTTCATCTAATAGAAGTAAATCTGGTTTAGTAGCTAAAGTTCTAATTAAAGCTACTCTTTGTTTCATACCTCCGGATAACTCTTTGGGATATTTATCCATAAACTTTTCTAAACCATAGGTTTTAAGTAAGTATTTTACGTAATCAGTGTCTTCTTTTTTAGCAATCTTTAAACCAAGTAGGGCATTATCTAAGACGGTAAGCCAAGGAAGTAGAGCATCTTCTTGAAGCATATAACCAATCTTAATATCTTTTTTAAATTTAATATAACCACTTGTTTTATCTTCAAGACCGGCGATGATATTTAATAAAGTCGATTTACCACAGCCACTGGTACCTACAATAGAAACAAAACTTCCTTCTTTAACCTTAAAAGATACATCTTTTATCGCTTCAATTTCACCATTTAAAGTATGATAATTCTTTTTAATATTTTCTACTTCTAATAAATTACTCATAATTAATTACTAAATCTTTATAACTTACATATTTATCTAGTAAGTCGTTATCAATCATGATATCTTCAAGATTTTGTAATAGATCTTCTGCTACAAAAGAATTATCAAGCCATGAATCAGCAACTTTATATCTTTCTACTATTGTAGTTAAATCTTCTACAGATGTATCAGGGAATTGATTTACTATTACTTTAGCTATTTTTTCACTATCATTTTCTTTGACAAATTTTAGACCTTTATTTATAGCTTTAGTAAAGCTTTTAATTATATCTTCATTTTCTTCAATAAAGCTTTTGCGAGCATAAAAGGTTGTATATGGCATTTCACCAGATAGTTTACCTATGCTTTCTAAAACGTAGCCTTCTTTTTCTTTTTCAAGAACAGTCGCGTTGGGCTCTCATAATATTTAGATATGAAAGCTGTAATAAATATTTTTTCGAAAACCTTATAAATAAGGAAATTATGGAATAATTAAAATAGTGAAATCGTTTCAAATTTTACCTTTGTTATATTTAACGATAGAAGTACTAGGAGATACACCTGGAAATCAACAAGGGGTTACAATCATTGATGTAGATGACAAAAGTATAAAAATAGTAGATCCTGCAAGCGATAATACAGATTTGTGGAGTTCTTAGAACATCACAGTTCAATTTTTATAGTGGTATGTAAATGGAGCTAATTAGGTACTATTCAAAAAAGAATATGTTCCTAATTTGCACTTTTATAAAATGCAATTGTTTGATATTATCGTTATAGAAGAAGAAATTCTTCTAAAAAATTATTGCAATAATTAAAAAGGAATGGGAAGTTATGCATAAAGTAAAGCTGTGTCAAATAATAATCTTTATTATAGGAGTATTTCTTTTATACAATCTTATTGATTTAGGGCAGGCAATTATATTTTATAATACCCCCTTAATAAGTTATAAGACAGAAGATACTAATAAAAATGGAAAAATAAAATATGGCTTATTTTTTAATACCTATGTGTATTGTAATAATGAAAAAATGGTAATGTATTCATCAAAAGGCTATTTAAAATCATATAGCATTAAGGGCTGTGAAAAAGATGAAGCGGCAAATGAGTTGGTTAAAACGTATCTATCATCTTTATCTAAAAATGATAATTATACTACTACTGACAAGTATGTTTTTCTTACAGAAACTTTAACAGGATCTGTTATAGCAATAGAAGATCTATACGAAATGGGCAATTTAACAAACGAAGAAGCCGAGATAGCTATAAATGCAATTGAAAAAATATCAGACTGCAAAATTGAAGAAGAATATGGCAAGAAGTGGTCAGACTATGATGAATTCTTTAGTCTTTGGAAAGATAGCAAATGCCGACTAAAATATATAGATAAATATACAATAAAATAAATAATAGATAGAAATCGAAACATTCAATTTAATAGTTTTTGTAAATTTGGATTCAACATAAAAATAATTTTCTCGAATGTCTAAAAATTGAATCTTTAAAAAATTCAGCACTTTTTATTATATTAGTATCTATAGTATAGTGCGATAACATTAAAATATTAAATGAAGTGTAGAAGCTTTAATTTATTATCAATTTTTTTGAAATACAGCGAAAATGAATAGAAAAGATAGTAAAAATTATTTATTACAGCTTTTGAAAGTAAATATTTAGAATTTATATTTTACTTTTATTATGAATGAATTGAATGTAATTTTTATTATCCTGTATTTGTGCTAAAAAATAATTGGTGCTTTGGAATCTTTTATTTAATCTTTACAATTATGATATTATAATATAAAATGTTTTACCATTTTGATGAATTTCAGTTGAGGTGTTTTATATGATTAATTCTAGCAAAATAGGACAATTTATTTATGAATTAAGAAAAAGTAAAAATTTATCACAAGAAAAACTTGGAAATATTTTAGGAATCGAAAGAGTATCTATTAGTAAATGGGAACGGGGAATTACAATGCCAAGCCATGAAATGCTATTGAAGTTAAGTGCAACTTTCGATGTTTCTGTTAATGAAATTCTTTATGGTGAAAGATTAAATAAACAAAATGAAGAAAAAATAAATGAATTATCTGCTAATTTATTTAATGCTACGAATAAGAAGAAAAGGATAATCGTATTTTTAATAATTAATATACTTTTTATAACTGCGTTATTTGGTATATATTATTTCTTTAATTCATATAAATCTATAAAAATTTATACCGTGTCTGGAGATGGAGAGTATGCCTTTATTGATAATGGTATTTACGTTTTTACTAAAGGTAAAATATATTTTAGTATTAATCAAATAAATACTAGGGGTAATGAAAAAATAAAACAAATTATTCTTTATTATAAAAATGGAAAAAATCTAATTGCTAGTACGGATAATGGCAATTTAATTATTAGACAAAAATATGGTGAAGATGAATATTTTAAAACAAATTTTTTTAAAGATATAGAAAATAATTTATATTTATCAATTGAATATGAAAGTGGGAAAGATGAAACTATAAAACTGTTCTTTACTGAAGATTATATTAATAATAATTTCATTTTTAAAAAAGCAAATTCTTCAAATATAAAAGAAAATAGTATTAATAAAGGAATTTCTATTCCTATTGATTTATCTTTAATCATTAATAATATCCAAAAAGTATATAAAAAAGAAAATAATATTTATAAGTACGAAAGAGATATTGAGGATGCCATTTCTTCTTCTTACTATATTCCTGAAACTGGGGAAATTAGCTTAATTATATCAAAAAATGGAAATATTGTAGAAGATTGGAATCTCTATACGTATGGAAAAACATTGTCTTATAATGCATATGATAATGGTAAAGTATTATATTCGTTTACGTATGAAGATGATATCGTATCATGTATAATTGAAAAATGTGATAAAGCCGAGGAGAAAATTCAATATTTTTGGAATTATTTATATGAACTGATGTAAAAAGCAAAATAAAGTATAACTATGGACTTTATGTAAATTCTGATTGCTCTATTTCTAGAGCACCAATTAATATACATTTTATTATCAAAAGGAGGAAGATAAAGGTTGAAAATAAAAATATAAATTTTTGACATGCAAAAAAGTGCCATGTCAATGAAGACATAAAAATAAGC
>CANQFJ010000025.1 GCA_947598485.1 uncultured Bacilli bacterium
CCGTGTTTCTTCCCTTCCCACTATTCATGGTGAAAAAATCGTTATAAGAATTCTAGATTATACCCTTTCTTCTTCCGGTCTTGAAAATCTAGGTTTATCAGAAGAAAATTACAATAAAGTTAAAAAATTAGTATCTCAACCAAATGGTATTATATTAGTAACTGGAGCTACTGGTTCTGGTAAATCAACAACTGTATATACCATGTTACAACTTCTAAATACTCCCGAAAGAAATATTATAACGGTTGAGGACCCCGTTGAAATGAAGATTACGGGTATTAATCAAGTACAAGTTATGAGTGAAATAGGTCTAGATTTTAACACTACTTTAAGAAGTATATTGCGGCAAGACCCTGATGTTATTATGATAGGTGAAATTCGTGACGATGAAACTGCTCGTATCGCTGTTAGAGCTTCAATTACAGGCCACTTAGTATTATCTACTATCCACACCAACAATTCACTTAATACAATTGAAAGATTATTAGATATGGAAATTGAAAGATACCTTTTAGGTTCTGCTTTAACAGGAGTTTTATCACAAAGGCTTGTAAAGAAGTTATGCCCTCTTTGTCGAAGAAGTAGAGCTACTACACCTTATGAAAAGAATTTATTTAAAAAAGCATTAATGCTTGATGTTGATTATATATATGAACCTGTGGGATGCAGTGAGTGTATCAATGGTTATTTAGGAAGATCCGCTTTACATGAAGTTTTAATGATTACGCAAGAAGTAAGAGATGCCATTACTAGTAATTTAAGAAAAGAAAAACTAAGAGAATTAGTATACGGGGGTGGTAATACTAAAACCCTACTTCAAGATGGTTTATTAAAAGTAATTCAAGGAGTTACTAGTATTGAAGAAGTATTAAGAGTTATTAGTGTTGAAGATGACTTTGGTGAAAGTGATGAAGAGATGAAAAAAGCCTTTATTGGAAGTGATCTTGATACTGCTGAAGGTGTCCAAGCTGTTGTTGAGCCTTTAAATGCCAATACCAATATCCAAGATAGTGTGCCAACTAATAGTATGGAGAATACTCTTTTAAATAACACCCCTACCTATAACTCTCAAGATATAATAAATGAGGCTAGCGCTACACCTTTAATAAGCGAAGTAACAAACGCTGCTCCTGATATGCTTTACAATGAAGCAAATGTTAATAACTATAATGCCAATCTAGGAGTTGATTTACTTGCCAATAATGCTCAAATAGATGCTACTAATGCCCTTGCATCTGATGTTCAAAGCTTAGAAATAGATTCTTTATAATATTTTGTATACTTGCCCATTTTAAGATTTTATAGTACAATATCTTTTACTTTTAAGGGGGTTTTATGGCAAAATATACATGGGATAAAAGATTACTTACAAATTACATGCTTGATCCAATAAATGAAAAAGAATTTACTTCAGCTTTTTCTTATATTGATACAAAACAAAAAACAGAGCCGAAAAAATTATCACCACTTAGAGTGATGTCTAAAAATTGTAACTTTTTTACTTTAAATTCATTTGTTTTACCTGTTTTTGAATCATTAATTAATCCAATGCCAGATTATGTAAGGGTGCCAAAAACTCATTTACATATTTCTATTAGTCGTGCCTTAAAACTTACAAATGCTTTTTATGCTAGCACTGATGAAGAAATTTATAATGCATTTAGAATAGTTTTTAAACAAAGATTTAAAAATCTTATGAGTACAGATAAAAGAGAAAATAAGGGAAGTGATTATATTGGTCACACCTTTTTTTCGGAAAACGCTAAAAGCTGCTTAATTCAATTTGATGCAACAAGAGACATTAAAATGTTACTAGTCTTAATTCATGAATATGCTCATGCTATGGGTTTTGTTCTTAGAGATTATCGCGATATTTATGGCAACAATTTTGTCACTCAAGAAGTTGAGAGCATTTTTATGGAATTACTAGCCCATCATTGGCTTCAAGAAAATACCAATTTCGGAAACGAAGCTTATATTGAAAAAGTTAAGACTCATAATGCTATTATACAAATAATTTGTGATGTTATAGAGGCTAACGAATTAGCCAATATGGTTAGAGACATGCATAGCCAAGGTCAAAATATTACTATGAAAACCATCTATTATCAAGCCCAAAAAGAGTTTGAAAATATGTCTGAAAAGGATATAAAAGAACTATTAAAAGATCCTATTGAAAATCATATTCCTTATGCCTACTCCGGGTTAATTGCTATTGAATTATTCCAGTTATATTTACAAAATCCCAAAGAAGCTTTTGAACTTTTTAAAAGGATTGTTAAAACACAAAAAGAAACCGCAGAAGCTACCGACATTGCTATTCAGCAATTAGGTATTACCGCGGGTGAGCATTTTGAAGACTTTTCTAGAAGTTTAAAAAGGTAAATTCATGTTGCCACTTGCCACCATTTTCATCATTTTTTTCATTTCATCGAATTGTTTTAATAAACGATTAACTTCTTCAACAGATCTTCCTGAACCATTTGCAATGCGTTGTTTACGCGTTGCTTTTAATATATCAGGATTTTTTCTTTCATATGGTGTCATAGAAAGGATTATTGCTTCAATATGAGCCATTTCTTTAGGATCAATGTTAACTTGATTTAATCCCATTTTACGAGCTCCAGGAAGCATTTTTAAAATATTCTCTAAAGGACCCAACTTTTTAATTTGCTTTAGATTATTTAAGAAGTCATTTAAATCATAATTACCTTTACGAAATTTAGCAATATCAGCTTTAGCTTCTTCTTCACTCATGACTTCTTCAACTTTTTCGGAAATCGATAAAATATCTCCCATATCAAGAATTCTTTCAGCCATTCTTTCTGGGTTAAAGGTTGTTAAGCCATCAAGCTTTTCACTATTACCAATAAACTTAATAGGCACATTAGTTAAATGCCTTACACAAAGGGCAACGCCACCCTTGGTATTACTATCCATCTTAGTAAGTATTGCTCCGGTTAAGCTTAAAGAATTATTAAAACCATTGATAACATTAATAGCATCTTGTCCTACCATTGCATCAATAACTAGTATTTTCTCATGAATAGTAAAGCTATCTTCCAAAGCCTTAAGCTCCGCCATTAAGCTTTCATCGATTTGCAGTCTTCCTGCGGTATCAATAATAATATAGTCTAAATGTTCATCTTTAGCATATAACAGAGCATCAGCGACGATACTATTAACATCCTTAGTATCTTTTTTAAAAACCGGAACATTAAGTTGTTTGCCAATAACTTCCAACTGTTCAATTGCTGCTGGACGATAAATATCACAAGCCACTAGCAAAGGCCTTTTATTATATTTTTTACGAACATAATTAGCAATCTTGCCTGCCGTTGTAGTTTTACCACTTCCTTGAAGACCAACAAGCATAAGAATCGTAGGCTTCTTATCAACTTCTAATGAACTTTCATTTTCCCCTAAAAGGGATACTAATTCATCTTTAACAATACTAATAAATAGTTCATCGGGTTTCAAACTTTTAGCAACTTCTGCCCCCAAAGCCTTTTCCTTTACTTTATCAGTAAATTCCTTTACAACTTGATAGTTAACGTCAGCTTCTAAAAGAGCCATGCGAATTTCTCGCATAGCATCAGAAATATTCTCTTCCGTTATTTTACCCATCTTACGGATATTTTTTATTGCGCTAGAAAGTCTATCGCCAAGATAATCAAACATGTTTATTTCACCTTTTCACTAAGTTATTTTATCATAATACGCTATTTTAGAGAAGATAAAACTTTCTCATAATCAAAACCCGAAGGATTATACTTAAAATCATTATAAGATTGTCTAATTGTAAGTGAGGTAATAATGTCCCTCACCTCTTTACTATTAATGGTTTCTTTATCGGAAGCTTGAGCTTGACCATATACAATCTTCTCACCAGAAAATTGATAATAAAAATCAATATAATAAGTGCTATCTATAAGATAGTTTATAAAATATATCTTTCGTTGATTATAAACGGTTTCTTCAACTTTAACATCTGTATAATCACTATATTTAGATTCTATAAAGTTACTTGTAATATTATCAAGGCGACCTGATGCAACAGGATAAACTATTATTTCGGCGTCACCACCCCGAATAACAACTTCGTCAGTATTAACATTTTCACTATATTCATATCCATCAGGAATTGTAAAATTATAGTAAGCAGTAGAAACTTTAATACCAATATATTTTTCTTCTGTTACCACTTTATTTTCACATTTATCGTTATTGCTACTAGCCAGCTTATTACTTGGCCTTTTCATAATATATATTGATAAGCCAAAAATAATAAGCATAAGAATAAATAGCAAAATTAATTTAAAATCAACTTTAATCTTAACATCTGCTTTTTTACGAGAATCACTAGTATCGGCCATAGAAACATTAAAATCATTAAAAGCTGATGTACTTTGACTAATTTTATTTATATCAATTCCCGTTATAGAGCTTATATTGTTTTTATCTATTTTATGATTAGGGTTAGGTTCATTTAAATAAATGCTTTGAAGCCCAATTAAAGCAGCTCCACAATGCTCGCAAAAGTCTTTATAATCAGAAGTATTTTTACCACACTTTGGACATACCATTTTTAATCACACCCTATTTTAATAATATCATTTTTAATATTAAATGTCTATTTATTAATCTTTATTTACCATCTTATAACAATAAAAAAAGATGAGAAAATCTCACCTTATTAATATATTGTATTAATTATATTCTTTTCTATTATTTTGGTACAATACCATGCCTACTAATGCTGAGATAGAAATACCACCAATAACCATGTAACTAATTAATTTATCATTAGTATTAGGAGTATCCGGAGTTACTTCGGCATTTTTAGTATCAACATAGGCAATTGCATATCTTGAGAATAAATCAGATTCAAATGTTAATGTTTTACCATCGTCACTTAATACGGCATCAAGTTTTTCAACTTTTCCATCATGCTCTCTTAATATGTAATAAGTTCGCGTATAACCTTCAGCAATATCAGGAGCTTCAGGAACACCAATAGTTAATGGTATTTTTTTAGATAGCTCAGTAAGACTAACAGTGACATCACCTGCTTTGGCAGAAATGGTAATATCAAAGAACTCAGCTATAATTCCGTTTTCAATTACGCCTTCAAATTTACTCTTTTCTTCTTCCTCAATATCTTCGACTTTTTTAGAATCAACTTCTAAAGTTACATCATTAAGTTTAGCAGCTTCCTTAAGATCCGGATTATTTTCTAAGGCTTCGTTTAGAAAATCTTTAACATTACTATCATCAATTTTGACCTCGCCATTGCCACTTGCTTGGGGAGCACTAACTACTATAGGAAGATGGGCATAAACATTTACACCCTTTGCTACTTCAATACCAAAAAACCAAAGATATCCTGGAGTCATTTTTTCAACTTCGGATTCATCAAGAGTTAGTATTTCATATTCCCCTGAAGTAGAATCATATACTGTCTCAATAGCTATTTCATCAGATGAAGATATTTTTTTACCATCTTTTAGTATGTTAAATACAACATTGACAATGTTATCATCAACACTCCAAACCCACTGATAGGCATAAATGCCATCTTCTTTTATGACATATTTGTAACCCTCTTTAGCAGTAGTTGTAATTTCAAATCCTTCACTAGTTCTTGTTGTAGTAACAAAAAGCTCTGTTGAATAGCTATCAATATAATTAACACTATTAGAAACATAGAATTTTTCATTATTAGCAAAATCATCTAGTTTTAACTCAATATTGACTTCTTCGGTAAATCCATCTTTCAAATTTCCTTCACTGTTTTCCGCATAAGGACCATCATAAGTATTATTTATGCCAGTAGCATTAGCACCTTTTAAATTAGTAACTAAATCACTAATTCTTTCTTTTGAACCATTACCTCCATCAGTTTTCCAATCATCATAATTATGAATTGTAACGGCATTAACGCTCGTAAAAGAGCACATCATCATAATACAAGCAAAACCATATAAGATTTTTTTCATATCATTTTCCCTTCTATTATATCAGTACATAGTATTATTCTTGGCTATAATACAAAAAATGGATAGGTTCCACTATCCATCTATATTAATTTCCTGAACTACTTGTATAGGGACTTTGCTTCATTTTTTTCTTCATAGTTTTCATCATTTTACTTTTATTATCACATACAAAGCGATAAGCACCATAACCAGCGCCCATCATAAGCATGCCAGTTCCTATAACGCTCATTACATTTTTCATTACTAACACCTCAATATTAGTATTAGCATAATTGAATACTTTATGCATTAAATTCATACATAAGATGGCTTATTAATGATGTTCTTCTTTCCGAAGCATAATTATTTTCAATTCCTTGTATAAAAGCAGAGGGATCACCAATGATAGTTAAACTTTTTTTAGCTCTTGATACTCCTGTATATAAAAGTTTATTGTAAAGCATTATATAATAAGACTTGCAAACAGGCATTAACACATGCTCAAATTCACTTCCTTGACTTTTATGAATCGTAATGGCATATGCATGAGTTATACTCTTTAAATCTTTCTTCTCATAGAAAACGATATTTCCATCAAAATCTATTCTTATCTCAGTTTTACCCAATTTATTTTTTCCAATACTTAGGATTTTTCCTATATCCCCATTGAATACTTGATTATCCGAATCATTTACTAGTTGTAATACTTTATCATTTTCGCGATATATTTTATCTCCATATTTAATTTCAGCTTTATTAGGATCTTCTGGGTTATATATTTTCTGTAAGTTTACATTTAAATTATAGATACCATTTTGGCCTTTATATACAGGAGCTAAGATTTGCATTCGATTTTCATTTATGCCTTTGGCTAACGCATATTTAACTGAAGCAATAATCTTTTCCATAATATCTTCTTCTTTGGCCACGATGAAATTATAATCATCCCTTTTATAGAGATATTCATCATCTAAATTATGCATTTTAATATCTTTGGCTAAGAAAGGAATATAAGAATTATCACTTTGGCGGTAAATAATATTAAGAGGAGTATAAGAAAATAAATCACTATTAATTAAATCTTGTAAAACAAGTCCGGGTCCTACAGAAGGTAATTGATATATATCTCCTACCAAGATGAGTTTAACATTTTCATTTAAGGCACATAATAAATTATACATAAGGGATATATCAATCATTGATGTTTCATCAACAATTACCAGTTTCGCAGTAAGTTTATTATTAATATCGTATTCAAAGCTATCAGAATCTTTATGCCATTTAAGTTTACGATGAATTGTTGAGGCTGGCAAATTTGTAGAAACTGCTAATCTTTTACTTGCCCTTCCAGTAGGAGCCAATAAGCAAATATTTTCTAAAATATCAATAGAATTTAATTTATATTCACTAATATATAATTGTACGATAGCGTTAATTATGGTAGTTTTACCAGTACCAGGGCCACCTGATATAATAGCTACATTATTATTAAGAGCCATTGTTATAGCCTTTTTTTGCTCATCATTATATTTAAAGCCGAGTTCATTTTCAATCATAGCAATCTTCCCATCTAGATTAGGAACTTTCTTACTTGGCGTCATGGCAATTTTATACAGCATATGGGCAACATCTTTTTCTTCATTATAGTACTTATTTAAATAATATTTATCATTAATTATGATTATTTCACTTTCTTGTTTTAATTCATCTAAATACTGTTCGTATATGCTATTTTCAAGATTTAAATTGTAAAATACACTTAATGCTTTATAAATATCCTCTTTACTATAATAGGTACTTCCTTCATTAAAACTAAGTTCTAACATACTTTCTAAAATACATTCCTTACATCTTAAAGGACTATAAGGATCATAATAATTTTTATAAATATCATCTAGTTTCTTAAACTCAAATATATCCTTTAAAATATATAGATTTCCATTTATAATGTCTTCAATATCCATATTATGTTTGCTTATTATTTTGGAAGCGTCCTCTAAAGAAAAACCTATTTCCTTTAGCTTAGCGATAATCTTATCATTTTGTTCAAAATTAACAACTGATTTATATATCTTCATTGCTTTAATCATGGTCATACCCTTTATTTCTAAAAGGTTATTAACATCTTCTCTTATTTTTACTAATGCATCGGCACCAAACTTGTCAACAATCTTCTTAGCAATGATATCGCCACATCCTTCGACAAATGGACTAGCTAAGAAATCTACAATATCTGATGTCGTAGTAGGTATTTGCCTTTCATATGATGTAAAAGAATATTGATAGTCATATTTAGGATGTTTTACGTAATTACCCATCAAAGTATAGGTATAATTAAGGCGTGGATCTAAAATGATACCATTAGTGCTAATAGTTTTGTTTACGAAGCCTCTTACTTCTTCATCATCAGTTTCCCGAACACGAAAAAGAGCTACCATGTAATTGGTATCTTCATTTTGATATAGTATTTTAGTAAATTTACCTTTAATATAGCTCATTTTATAGTCCTTGTATATATTTTACCAACTTCTAAAATTTCGTTTAATTCCAATCTAAGATAATTGGAAGTATGCCCGATTGATTTACCATTTTTTACTTCTTCAATTAAAACCTTAATTTCTCTACCTTTAAATTTAGCAAAATAATCTTTTTCCAGTTTTTCTGATAAAGCTATAAGTCTTTTGGCCCGATCCTTTTTTGCCTCTTCTTTTACCTCTTCCGGCATTTTAGAGGCCGCGGTTCCCGTTCTTTTAGAATAAGGAAAAACATGAATTTTAGCAAACTTTATATTTTCACAAAAACTATAGGTCTTTTCAAAATCTTCTTCAGTTTCATAATTATGTCCTACAATAACATCCGTTGTAATGGCTATATCTGGCACTATACTTCTTATTTTGGCAATTTTATCACTATAGTACTTCGTATCATATTTGCGATTCATTACTTTAAGTATTTTATCGCAGCCCGATTGAAGGGGTACATGCAAATGGTCACAAAAAACCTTGTTAACTTTTAGCATTTCTAAAAATCGATCATTAAGTTCAGTTATTTCCACGCTAGAAAGTCTTAGCCTTTCTAGACCTGATAGTTTAGATAAATCATAGATAAGATCGGTTAGATCTTTATCATTAAAGTGATAAGATCCTGTATGAATACCTGTTAGGACAATTTCCTTAATACCTTTTTCGATTAAAGATTGTGCCTCTTTTAATATTTCATCATAATCTTTAAATCTAATAGATCCTCTTACAAAAGGAATAATACAATATGAGCAAAAATTATCACATCCATCTTGAATTTTAATATACGCTCTTACTTGATTAAATTTGGTAATAAACATATCCTCAAAAGGTATTTTTCGCTCATCATTAATAAAATTATATCTTTTTTTATCTTCAATATAATCATGGATAATATCTACTATTTTAGATTTATTTTTATTACCTAGTAATATATCGATATCTAAAGACTCATACAATTCTTTATTATTTTGCGAAGAACAACCACATACTACTAAAATAGCATTAGGATTCTCTCTTTTTACTCGCCTAACCATCTTCAAACTTTTTTTATCAGATGTATCAGTTACCGTACAAGTATTAATAATAACTATATTAGCCTCTTTAAAGTCTTCACAAAAAAGAAAACCATTATTTTCTAATGATTCGCTAATATAATTTGATTCATATGCATTTACTTTGCAGCCTAAAGTTATAATGTTAAATTTCATACATACCCCCTAATTCAAAGTCTTTTGTAACTCCTTTAACGCTTTTAAAAACTGTTCCTCTCTTTTAAGAGAAAATAAAGGCACTTCTTTGTTATTTATTTCTATTTGCATATTTTGATTAGCAATATTATTCAAATCAACTTTTTTAATAGTTACGTCATCTTTTACTTCTTCATTAACGTAATTTAATTCATATTCGCCTGTATTACTTAATAGCTCATCATAAGAAATAATCGCCCGATCTTCTTGCTCTTTTTCATATGGTGTAAATGAAACTGGCTTAGGATTTGTGGCCTTAAGATTATTAACTATTTCTTTTAAATTGTCGGCATCCTCAAGTTTATCAGTAGTTTCTATTATCTCTTCATTAATTTTAATAAAATAAATTAAACTAACAACTAAAATAATTAAGAAAATAACTGAGAAAAAGAAGATATAATCAATAAAAGTAATGCTTTTAAAAAAAGAACTAATATTAGCAAACATAACTTCTCACCACATGGTTATTTTACCAATAAAACGTAAAATATTAAAGCACTTTACTAATTTTTATCTAAAATATACGGATTATTGACAGTACCATCACCACTGATAACGGTAGACGTTTTATTGATTGTTATAACAGGCCTTACACCTGCTACCGAATTACCCATGGAAGTAATAAGGCTTCCATCTGCACCTAAAGAAAATACATAATAAGCGCCATTATCATCAAGTGAGGCTGAGGTCATCGTAAAAGCACTTGAGGTGGTACTATTATCATAAAGATAATAAGATTCATTAGCTTGGCCATAAACACCGCCAGCATAAACAATTTCATCGGCCGTTAGCAAAGCCACTTTACCTGAATAATTATCACCTAAGCAATAGAAAGTTGGAATATTATCAATTGTAAGTCTTTGGCTAGCTAAAAAGCGGTTATCGGTTATAGTCAAATCATTACAATATTTTTGCGTAGCAACAATATCTATATAATCGCCTAAGGAAGTAAGAAACCAATTATTTAATGATATTATAATATTACTATGACTAATGTCATATGCCTCATCATAATAACGATTTAAAAGCTCAAGATTGTTATTCAAAACAAGTTTAATTGACCCATCGCCATTAATACGTACAATTCTAAACATTAAATCATTAATGGAAACATAATTGTTACTAACATTTCCTCTAAAATAATATGTTTTTCCATTATCATCTGTAGATTCAATTAATCCTTCATCAGACGTTGCCACTTCTGTTCCAACGTTTGTAAGAGAACTATTTTTGACTTCATTATTTTTTATAATTACATCAGCAAAACTTGAAGACTCCAAAGTCTCCATGTTTATATCAATATCTAAACTAAACTTTTCATCAGATTGTGATTCGAAAGATACATTAAAATTTTCAACTTCCCCAGCCTTAATTAAAATATAACTAGAAATAATTGCATTATAAGGAAGTAAATCGCTTTCGATGTTAATATCATTATTGTTAGTTATTTTATATTTAGCTTTAACAACATCTTTAACATTTTTAAATTCAATATAATAATAGGCATCCTCATTTGAGTCATTAATAATTGATATTTCACTTTCTTTATGGCCTTTAACCTCTATATGATTACCAGTTGCAAAATTAATTGAAAGGCTTCCAGAAACCTTAATATAAGGTTTTTTACTCATAAGATGGCCATAAGAAATATAAAAACCGCCAAGTACTAAACTACCGATTAAAAGAAATATAATAATTAAAAGTGCACTTTTAAATCTTGCTCTCATATTATCAACTATCCTATAATTAAAATTATATTATAATACTATGAAAAAAGCTAGATAAAATTTACTAGCCTTAATATTTCTCATTAATTTTAAAAGTAGCAATGCTTATTAAACTATCTTCATTAAAATTTTCCTGTGATATATCATCTTGTATAAAATAATTATATAACTGCTCTTTATACTCTTTAGCAGATTTACATTTGGATAATTTATAGTCTTTAACACTAGGTTTAAATTCTTTAAATGGTATTATGTCTTCTTTAATTATCTCGATTAATAGTTTATAATTATTATCATTATCTAGAACAAAATATTTTTTCCCTACGCGCGATGATGAATTAGAGTATTGTCTAAAAATGCGGGTTTTCTTATCTTCTTTTAAAATCGCGGCAATAATATTATCATCGGCTTTTAGATATTCTACATCCCTATATTTTATACATTTTTTATTACAAGCTCGTGTTATCGTTGCCTTGGCTTCCATTTTTGCTAACTCTTTAAAATACTTCTTGCCTCTTTTGGCCTTAATATATTTTCTTTCAAAATTAATCTTCTCTTTTGAATCAACAGTATCTTTAACATTTATTATCATTAAATAATTTTGTAACTTATTCAAAAAAGCTATTGCTTGCTTAGAATAATCATCTTTGTATTTATCAGGAATAATAAAAGATTCTGGATAAAAATATACAGCCTCGATAACATCATTAAAATTATGGCAACAAATTAATTGAGCTTCACTTTTAAGACAATTCTTTTGCGCATCATAATATTTTAAATTAATCTCGAAATGAAAATCTAAATCAGCTTTAATGATTTGACTAAAAGCTTCATATAACTCGCTACATTCTTTAATATCTTCACCGTTATTAAAAAGCCACTTACCATCGTCATCATCACAAAATATTGGTAAACTACAATTCCTTATTTTTTTTAATATATTATTTTTAGTCATAATACCTCCCACAATATTATAATTAAAGTTTCCGAACTCTTATAAAGTCTACTACCGGTTCATGTTCTTTTTCTAGTTCTTTATTATCTAAGGTATACTCAGTAATACCATTTGCCACGAACATTGGAGCATTTATGCCATTAATATGATAAAAGCCACTTACATATTTAGGATAGGCATCGGATATAAGATCTGGATATATTGTAAGAGCTGTCTTAAGTTCATCGGGATAATTAGCTCCATGACGATGACCCGTAATAATTAAGTCAAAAAGGTCAGGATTAAGGCCACTTAAAGCTAAAGCTTCACCAACCATAGGCTCATGGCATAATAATACATTAAAATCGGTAGGCGAAATCATTTTTCCAAGCATAGAAAACCATTTTCGATAATAAAAAGCAATTGCTCTTGGTTTATAGGAATCATTTAAACTATAAAAACTTTTGTCAAGTCCAAGGCCTACAACATTAATACCATCTTCTTTAGCCATAAAGTTTTTATTTATTTCTTTATGTAAATTGCCCAGAACATGAACAGTAGGTCTTAAAAAATCTTCTGGATCACATAAAAAGCCTACTACATATAAAGAATCTTGTTCGCTATTTCCTTGCACATAAAACACCGGAGCAAACTGACTTATATTATTAATAAATCCCATTAGTCTCGAATTATGTTGATATATTCCATAATCACTGCCATTATACAAATCGCCAGGAATGACTATATGAGATATTTCTTCTTTAGCAGCCATCTCATAAAGAGAATTTAATCTTCCTAAACTATTTGTATCACTATAATGAAAATCAGATATAACCATTATATTTTTATTATCTATTTTTGAACTATTTAAAAAATGTTCTTTTTTTATCATATATTAAAATTTCTCCAGTAAGGAAGATTATAACATAAAAAAGTTCAATTTGCTAGATACCATAAATAAAGGCTTTATTGGTGTTTCTTGAACTTTTTTAATAAGTTCAGTAAGTTAAATTAAGTTATGTTAGTAACAAGTTTAAAAATATATTTTTTCATTTTGTCGGGTATTTTTTTGAATTTTACCCTACATTATGCTAAAATGATAAAGAGGTGAAAAACAATGATTTATTTATACAAAGAACTTTTAGAAAAATATGGTACTAGATACAATATTAAGAAAGCAATTGATAATAAAGAAATATTTAAAATTGAAAATGGAATTTATTCAAATAAAAAAATAGTTGATCCAATAATTCTTTATTCTAAAAAATACCCATCAGGTGTTATAACAATGGATTCTGCTTTTTACTTTTATGATTTAACGGATGTAATACCAAATAAAGTATATCTTGCAACACCAAGTAATTATCGTACTATCAAAAATGAAAAAATTGTTCAAATATTTAGTGATAAAAATGTATTAAATGCTGGAAAAGAAAGCATTAAAGTTAATGAATGTATTGTAAATATTTATAACAAAGAAAGACTACTTGTAGAACTTATCAGAAAAAGAAAACAAATACCTTTTGATTATTATAAAGAGATTATAACTAATTATAGAGAAATAGTTGATGAACTAGACATGCAAAAAATTGAAGGATATCTGTCACTTTTTAAAAATGACCTTAACTTATCAGAAGCATTACAAAGAGAGGTATTTTAATTGAATTTAGAAGAATTAATTAATGAATATATAAATACTGGTTATGATTATACTGATGCAAGTTCTAAAGTATGTCAAGATATAATACTTTTCAAAATATCTAATAGCAGTTTCAAAAGTCATATTACTATTAAAGGTGGTGTTGTTATGCATTCTATATCTAAAGATATTCGTCGTGCAACTCGTGACCTTGATTTAGACTTTATTAAATATTCTTTAGATGATGATTC
>CANQFJ010000026.1 GCA_947598485.1 uncultured Bacilli bacterium
GGTGGCTCCAGCGGGAATTGAACCAGCGACACAAGGATTTTCAGTCCTCTGCTCTACCGACTGAGCTATGAAGCCATCATGGCGGTTCCGAAGGGATTTGAACCCTCGATCTCTTGCGTGACAGGCAAGCGTGATAGACCGCTACACTACGGAACCATTTGGTTGCGGGAGAAGGATTTGAACCTACGACCTTCGGGTTATGAGCCCGACGAGCTACCAGACTGCTACCATCCCGCGATAACAAAATTTAGTGGCGGGGGAAAAGGGATTCGAACCCCTGCGCCGGTTACCCGACCTCCTGGTTTTCAAGACCAGTCCCTTCAACCAGACTTGGGTATTCCCCCACTTTTTTGGTACAAAATGATTATAGCATAGGACATTTTGGATTGTCAATTAACTTTTATAAAAACTTAGCAAAAACTCTTGCAAATAAGCCTTAAACAAGATATAATTAAGAAGTCTTAATAAATTTAAGACAGTGCCTGCCCGAGTGGCGGAATAGGTAGACGCACAGGACTTAAAATCCTGCGGGCATTAAAACCCGTGCCGGTTCAAGTCCGGCCTCGGGCACCATCGGAAAATCAAGCTCCTCTTTTGAGGAGTTTTTATATTATAAAAATGCTTTTATACTATAAATTAATTTTCTTCCATGTTATAATTGATATGATAAAGGGTTTGATGATATGATTGGTGAAATAACAGAAATATTTAATAATAAAATTACTGTACTCAAGGCAAATGATGTTAATTATAAAAATATTATAAACAAATATGTCAAAATATATAGTGATACTTCTTTCTTTGTTGGAGAAATCATTGGTATTAATAAGACTAATATCTTTATTAACTTACTTGGTGAAATAAGAAATAATAAATTTATATCTGGGGTTAATACTAAGCCTGATTTTGATAGCTGTGTTGAACTTATGACGGAAGATGAAATTAAAATTTTATTTAACAGTAGCTCGACTTCTTCCAAAGGCAGTTTATATTTAGGCAAAAGTGTAGTGTATAATAATTTAAATATTTTTGCTAATATCAATAGTTTATTTGCCAATCATTTAGTTGTCTTAGGAAATACCGGAAGTGGTAAATCGTGTGCTATGGCAAGAATATTGCAAAATATTTTTTATAAAACAGATTGTTCTCCAACAAATGCTACTTTCTTCATAATAGATGCTTATGGCGAATATGCTTCGGCATTTAGCATGATAGATGGTGTTAACAAAGATTTATGTTATAAGAATTATATATCTGATTTTAGAGATGCTTCATCTGATTATATTAAGATTCCCCTATGGCTTTTAAGCCTAGATGACATATGTATTTTACTCGGAGTTACTAAGTCAACACAAATTCCTATTGTTGAAAAAGCGTTAAAACTTGTTAATGCCTTTAAAAAAGAGACTATTAACAAAGAGGAAACCATTAATAGTATTGTTGCCTCTTCCCTACTAGATATCTTAATAAATGGTAAATCAGCAGCTCAAATAAGAGACCAAATATTTTCGGTTTTATCAAGATATAATACTCCATCATTAAACCTAGAATCGCCTGTATTTGTCCCTGGCTATACGCGTCCTCTTAAGCAATGTTTGATTATTGATGATACTGGTAAAATTAGAGAAATGGAACTAGTTATTAACTTTCTAGAGTCATTTATAAAAGATAAAATTGAAATGGAACTTCCTGATGGCTCATATCAGTATAATTTAAGTGATTTATTATATGCTTTTGACTTTGCATTAATTGATGAAGGAATTTTAAATAATGAAGATATATATGGCCTATCTCATGAATTAAGGGTTAGAATTGCCAGCATTCTAGAAGGAGAATATAACAACTTCTTTAATTTAAATCATTACTATACTAAAGAAGAGTTTATTAATTTCCTAGTCACTAAGGGTGATAAGAAAGCCCAAATTATTAATTTAAATATCAACAATGTTGATGATAGATTTGCTAAAATAATTGCCAAAATATATGCTAAATTGTTATTTGACTACGCCAAAAATGATATTGAAAGAGCCTCAATGCCTATTCACATTATTCTTGAAGAAGCTCATAGATATGTTCAAAATGATCATGATGTTGATATCCTAGGTTATAATATTTTTGAAAGAATTGCTAAGGAAGGTCGTAAATATGGTGTTCTACTAGATTTAATAAGTCAAAGACCTTCAGAATTATCCCAAACAGTACTTAGTCAATGTAATAACTTTATTATATTTAAAATAACTCATCCTGCCGATTTAAATTATATTAAATCAGTGGTTCCTTACATTGAAGAAGATATGATTGATAAAATAAAAAGTCTTCAGACAGGTACATGTTTATGCTTTGGTAATGCTGTTAAGCTACCAATTCTTACAAAGCTCGATTTAGCTTCTCCATCACCTTCAAGCAGCAGTCCTAATATCGAAGAAATTTGGTATAGATAAAGGCAAATAAAAGACAGTTCTAATTTGAACTGTTTTTTTCAATCTCGGAAATTTTATCGGCTATCCACTTATCTAAGTTATTTTTAAGTGGTAGAAAACCAAGTCTTGATTCCATAACCTTATTTTTAGAATTAGATTTATAATTAATATTTTTTATTGATAATTTAAGTTTTCCTTCCTCTTCATTAACTTCTAAAATTTGACAATAAATAATCTCTCCTATTGATAAAAAATCATGAATATCTTTTACAAATGCATTTGATACTTCGGAAATATGAATTAAGCCAGTATAATTATTATCTAAGTTGACAAATGCTCCATATTTCTCGATTCCTGTGACTTGGCCTTTGACGATACTTCCCGTCTTATAATCAGCCATAATACTGTCTCCCAGAGTTATTATACCACATATTTTCTTATATAGACATTTAATTAAAATAATTGTACAATGGATTTGTGATTAACAATGGAAGAAAAGATAAAAGAAGTTATTGAAAAAATACGCCCCTACATAAATATGGATGGTGGCGATATTGAATTTATAAAATATGAAGATGGTTATGTTTATATAAAACTAACGGGAGCTTGTGCTAGCTGTATGTTTCAAGATGATACTGTAAACGATGGCCTTTTAGAGATGTTTACAAATGAAATTCCCGAAATTAAAGGCGTTATAAACGTTGCTATATAAGATAATCAATTTCTATTAAGGGAGCATACGTACTTATTTTATCGTATGCTTTTTTTAAAAATTCCGTGTAATCTTCACTCTTTTTAATAATAGGTATTAACTTTTCACTATCTTCATTACTATTAACTATTTTTTCGTACATATCTAAATAATAAGTTGGATAAAGAAGACGAGCATAAAGCATATTATAGCTATATATCGTTAATTTAGTGCTTTTTAAATAAGTATCTAGTTCTAATAAGGCATCATCACCTGCAAAAAAAGTACTTTTTAAATATTCCGCAATATCCCTTACCTCCAGATCAAAAATAAAAGATAAGGGATTTAAATAATTAATACCAAAGTTAGGATAATATATACGCTTATGACTTAATGTTATTTTATCGTTTTCACTTATCTTATATCTACTATTTATAATATTGACGTACTGGATTGCGGTTTCTGATAGCCCTATATAATAGTCAATAGAACTATGAATTATAGAATCAATTTTAATTTCATTAAGTTGACTTTCTATATAATCAATTTTGCTAGACCATAAAGATTCCCAATTATTTCGATATAATTCTCTTTTCTTAGAACTTAAACTAATTTTCTTATTAAAATCAATTAAGTCAATAATATCAAACTTTTCATTTTTCTTATTTATTTTAAGCAATATATATTTTTTACCCTCTATATCGGTTAAAAGTTCATTTTTTATATTATATATTAAGTCATGAACAACAATATTATTTTGTTTTAATTCATTATAACAAAGGACAATATCTTCAAGTTCTTTAACAGTTCTTAAATACTCTACAAAATAATAATCACTAGAATTTATTGTAAAATAATAGTTACCATTTTGCATTAATAAATTATCTATTTTTAGATTATAATAATACTCAATAGTTTCTTTCATACTAAATAATATTCAAAAGTTGCAAAATAAAAACCAGTATAACTGGTTAATTTTTGTTTTCAAATTTTTTCATTAAAGCATCAAACATATTTTCACAAGACTTCATAAATGTTTCTTTTATTTTAGCAATATCAGCATCGCCTGTCATTGGAGTTACGGGTTGAGATTGAGGTAAATCAATAGCTGGTGCTGATGCTAGAGAATCACTTTGTACTGCTGGGGCTGCAGGCACTGCTTCAGGAGCTGGAGCAGGAGTTGGATTTAATACAGGAGCCTCAATAACAGGAACAGCCTCTACTTGTGGCATAGCTTGCGCTCCAGGCATAGGATTTGCTTCTTGAGCTGGCATACTAGAAACTGGGGCATTATTTACTTCTGGGGTTGGAACTACAGAAGGAGTTGGCATAGGAGCAGGAGCTGGAGTTGGTACTACACTAGGGGTTTGTGGCATTGCAACCGGTTCAGCACTAGTTACTTGAGCAGTACCTAATGCCGCTTCAGGAGCAGCAGCTGGGGTTTGATTTACTACTGGGGCAGCAGCAGGAGCTTCTGGTGTTGTAGCCTCTGGGATTGGTGCAAGAGTAATTTCAGCAGGAGTTTCTATGGCAGGGGCAGCAGGTGCTTGTTGAACTTCAACTGGTGCTGGAGCTGGTTGTGGAGCTTGCGCAGGTGTTGGATCTACTGGAGGTGCATATACAGATTTTAATAAATCATATGACGCTACTGGTAAAGTTAATTGAGTAAAGAAATCATCTGGAGCGCTAAGAGTTTCAGGCACAGCTAAATAAGGCAAAGCCGTTCCTCCGATAATAGTTTTTAAATTTTCTTTGACAGCTCCCCACTCTGCAGGATCAATAATTTTTTCTAAATTTGTTCCATTAATTTTACTTATAATAATTATTGGTAAGCCCATAGATCCATTAGATTCATTATCCAAAACAATATAATTACCATTTGTTCCTTTAAAACATGAAATTAAAGGTTTTTCTAATACAGACCCACTTACTAAATTAATTCTAATTTTCCCCACTTCAATCAATCCCTTCTTCTATTCTTAATAATTATAACAAACCCATTATTTTTTTTCAATCTTTTTCAAGATAAAATACTTACACCCATAGGCACAACAATCTTTAATATAACTATCAACATTTTGATAATCATTAATTGGCTTAAAATTTTTATTTTTCTTATCATTAAAGCCCTTTAAACGAAGTTTACCATAAGCCCAATCGCCTACAATATAGTCAAAATCATTAAAATATTCCGTAACTGCTTCTTTTAAAAGTTCTTCATCTATGGCATCTTTTTCATTTTTTTCAATTTCATAATCTATTCCATTTAATTTAATCATATATCCCCCTAAACTAAGATTATTGTAATTACAACAATTATTAGAATAACTGTAACAAGTATAGATAAGAAAAATAACATATCCACAAATCCATTTCCTGTTGAATAAGCAGGCTTTGGATGATTCAAATCATAAACTGCTTTATCAAGCAAATATTTTTTATTTATTGCGGTATCTTTTATATTAAAATGCATATATACTTTTTTATTTATTTCATCTACTTCATCTGGGCTCATCGCATTAATATCATCAAGGGTATAATTTAAAGCGGCATAAGCTCCCATATTAAGTAATTCTTTAGCTTTAGCTATTACAGTTCTTTGATTTTCTTTCATTGCGTTATCAAAATAATCGATTAGTTCTGTAGGATTACTTGTCATAGCAAAGTTTTCCGAAATTATCATGGGATTCTCTGATTCATTTGATGAAACTAGTTTTCTAAAGTCTTTAATTTGTTTATCAGTTAAGTCAATAGTTGCTTTTTTCTTAGCAAACATATCAATTAAAAGTTTTTCTATTTTAACATAATCTTCTGGATTAGGATTTAAGCTATATCTTTGTAACGCTGATTTAAAACTAATTATATTCTCATATTCAAAGCCATATTTAGATAAATTACTATCAAGTAGTTCCTCACTACCTGTCTTATATGGAGTTATTATATCAAGTTCATCATATATAAGAACAAGCATCCGGATAACGACAACCAAAAAAGAATTATATTCAACTCCGTCAGTAAACTTTTTAGCATTTAAATACTTACTTATGCATTGTCCAAGTATTGTTTTAGCAAAGTAACTATCCTCCATATTCTCACCTATTATTAAGTATAGCACAATTAATCAACAATTGGAACATCAAATAGTGAACTATTAGAGCTTAAATAATCGCCATAGATACTTGGAACTTTACCATTTATAAGTTTTGAAGATATTAAAAAATCATAACTTATACTTGCTTTATTTTCAGTTATGGGAGTTATAAGAAGTCCATCAATAGTTATTCTTATATAGGCCTCCACTAATGCGTTATTTAATCCATAGTTAGTCACCTTAGTATAAATATTAGTAAGAATCGCGTTAACATAGTTAATTTTAACATTAATAGTAGGCCCAAAGTTGTTAAATATAGCACTTTTAAAGCCTGCTAAAAAAGGCACTTGCAATATAAATCCATTTGTTTCATTTAGTCTATCTTTAATTATTTTTGTAGCTTTCTCAAGATATAAATAAGTATTTTTTAAATCGTAATCAATATAAATAATTTCATTATTGGAATTTTTGTTAATTTTTAAGATATCCTCCAACTCGCCTTCCATAGTCTTTTGCATAGTACTATTTAAAGCATTATAAATTTTCTTTTCAAAACTTTGCCTAGATAAAGCTATAATACTTTCATTGCTTTTTTTAGAATAGGCTAATAATAAACTAATGGTCATTAAAAAAATTAAAAGAGCCGTCATTAAATAAAAAACTTTTCTTTTAACTTTCTTTTTACTTTTCATATTAAATAATATGCTATTATATAAATTGTTTTACTAAGATAACTACTCCTACTATAAAGATAATTATTAATAATACAATAACAATTTTAATTATAGGACTAGTCTTTTTATCAACATCATTAAATTCTTCGTATTCTTCAAAATCTTCTTTTTTAAACTTACTTGATTTAGTAAAGAAGGTATTATCAAGTGAAGTTGTAGCACTTTCCTTTACTACATTATCTTTTAGATCATCTTCTTTTTGAACAAGCGGAGTACTTGTTGTTTTATGCATGTCTTCAATCATTTTTTCTGTTTTTTCTTGAAGCCCTTCAAGAACCGTAGTATCTTCACTACCTTTTAAATCTTCAAAAATATCTAAAGGGTCTCCGGTAGAGCTTTCGGTATCTTCACTTTCATCATCAACCTGTTTAACTGAGATAGTTTCTTCCATTTTAATTTTTTCTTTTTTGATATCATTTTCATTTAAAGTTATAGTATCAATAAGCTTTTGCAAATCATCGGAAGCTCCAGTTTTATCTTTATTATCATCTTTTGGTAAATCTTCTTCATAATCTTCAATATAATCTTTAGGATCTATATTTAAATTATTTAATATATCAAATTGAGTGTTTCTAAGCTTCTTGGCTCTATCTTCTTTATAATCTTCAACTTTTTCGCCTTTAGCTTTATCTAATATGACATTAATATCATATTCTTTTGTCTCTTCAACAGGCTTTTTTGGCACTTCTACTTCTTCAGGCTTTTCAAGTTTTATACTACGTCTTCTAGGAACATCGTTATAGTGAGTATCTAATATGCTTTTAATCTTTTCTACATCAATACTATTACCTTTATTATTCGCTATTACAGTAGCATTACTTTTTATTTCAAAATTATCTAATTGGGTTTGATTTATTTCTTTATATAGCTGATTATTTCTTTGGGTTCTGGTTCCAACCGTTTGATCATCATAATACTTATCAGTTCTTGAATCCATTATGATACACCTCATATTAAATATAACATAAATAACAAATTGTTAAAAGAATATTTGTTGCATTTTTGTGGAATTTTGTCTATAATTAGACAAGGAGGATACTTATGAAAAAGTTAGTTGTAAATGATGATATTTGTATTGGATGTGGAGCTTGTGCATCAATTGACTCTTCCCACTTTGAAATGACAGACGAAGGTCTTTCTTCCGTTATTAGTAATGAAAATATTGAAACTGATGACGTAAAAGCCGCAATCAACACTTGCCCTGTTAACGCTATTAAGCTAGTAGATGATGAAAAAGATGATAACTGTGGATGTGGCGATTGTAAGAACTGTGCTCATCATGAAGCAAATAACTAGTAAAAAAGCTTTCCTATCATAAGAAAGCTTTTTATTTGTTATAAAGTTTTTTTACTTCTTTAATTGTAAGAGGACGATATTCTCCTGATTTAAGATTACCTAAGCCTAAAAAATCATATGATACTCTAGTTAATTTATCAACATCATAACCTAATGTCTTAAATAGCTTCTTAACAATATGGTTACGTCCTTCCACAATTGTTATTAGAACATAAGTAGCATTTTTGGTAAGATCCTTTTTCTTTATTTTAAAATCTATTATCTGAGTTCGTCGGCCTTCCACAACAGGGCCTTCTTTTAAAGCATCAATAGCCTGTTTATCTAAAATACCGTTTAATTTAGCAAGATAGCCTTTAGGAACTTTATGGGAAGGATGAGTTAAAAGATTTGTAAGAGTACCATCATTAGTTAATAGTATAAGTCCTGTTGTATCATAATCTAATCTTCCAATAGGATAAATTCGTTTATCAGTATCTATTAAATCAACAACTGTTTTTCGATTTTTCTCATCTTTTATTGAGGATATTACTCCCCTCGGTTTATTAAGCAAATAATATTCTTTGTCTGTATCTTTATTAAGCATTTTTCCTTCTATTTCAATAATATCATTACTATTTACTTTGGTACCTAATTCATTTACTAAAGTTCCATTTACCGTAACCTTGCCGTCTAAAATAAGCTGTTCAGCTTTACGCCTTGAGCAATAACCATAGTTAGCAATTATTTTTTGTAATCTTTCCATAAGGCACCTCTCAAAAGTATTTTACCATACTTTAGAAGAAAATGTTAGCTAACAAGAAAGCCATTAAAATTCCGGCAAGATCCGCAAGTAATCCCACTATTAAAGTATATCTTATTTTTGATACTTTTATGGAGCTATAATATAATGCTATAACATAGATTGTGGTATCGGTACAACCTTGCAAAATGGAAGCTAGTCTTCCAGCATATGAATCAGGGCCATATATAGCAAAAATATTAGTCATAATAGACATTGATGCGGTACCTGATATAGGTCTTAATATAGCCATTGGTAATATTTCTTTTGGGATGTTGATGATCCTTGTTATAGGAGCTAATAAAAAGGATAAAACATCACTATTTAGAAATAGATTAACGGCAAAAATCATAGCAAGAATCGCCGGAAAAATATTATAACAAATTTTAAGTCCCTCTTTTACTCCTAGTAAAAAAGAATCATAGATATTAATTTTTTTGGCATTGCCATATGAAATAACAAAAAAGACAAATATAGGAATAACAATAATTGATATTAACTTCATTTATGTTTTCTCCTTATCAAATAATCTATGAGAATAGCTATAACAAAGGATGTTCCTGTAGCTATTATTGCTGGCACTATTATCTGCGTTGGTTCTTGGGAATGATATGCAAGCCGTATTGCTAAAATCGTTGTAGGAATTATAGTTACTCCCGCGGTATTGAGTACTAAGAAAGTTATCATTGCTGTTGATGCAGTATCTTTTTTATTATTTATTTTTTGTAACTCTTCCATCGCTTTTAAACCAAATGGTGTGGCGGCACTCCCTAAACCTAGCATATTCGCAGCAATATTGGAAGAAATATATCCTAAAGCTTTATTATCTTTAGGCACGGAAGGAAATAATTTTTTCAGAAAAGGCCTTAATAGATTAGCAAAGCGATTTAAAAGCCCGGCATCTTCCGCAATTTTCATAATTCCACTCCATAAAGCTATCGTGGGAAGTAAAGAAAGCATTAGTTTTAAAGCATCATTACCACTTGTTAAAATAGTATTATTTATAATATCTATTTTACCTGAAATAAAACTATAAATTATAGCTATTACAATTAGAAATGTCCATATAATCGAAACCATAATAAAGTATATGTAAAACAAAAAAAATAAGACTATTTATAAGTCTTACATTAATTAAATTTTTCTTCATTATCTTTAAAAAAGTCATAATATATCTTTACATTAGCTAGTTCCCACCACTTCATCATTTTAACAGGAGTTTCGTCTAAATTGTAAATTATAGCGTCATTTAAAGCTAAAAGAAATGGTGAATGAGTAGATATAATAAATTGGCAATTGTAAAACCTTACGGACTCTTCAATAAAGGTTTTTAGTTTTAGTTGATTTTCTGCCGAAAGACTATTCTCGGGCTCATCGAGAATATATATAGCATTTTCTTTTATCTCAGCTTCCCAAAACATTAAAGATGATTCGCCATTAGATTGTTCTATAATATTGTTATTTGTAAGTCTTGTTCTTATGTATTTAGACATTGATTGATGTTTGGAATCATAACTATTTTTTATCTTTTCATAGTTAGCAAAATTACTATCATATTCATCATACTTATTTTTTAAAAATTCATTAGCAAGTTCCTCTTTACGTCGATTTACAGCATTGTTAATTGCCCTTATATCCAGTAAGTAATCAAACACGTCATCACTAGTTATATGCTTTATTTCTGTCGGAGGCTCCAAGGCCATTTCACATTTACAATTATTAACATAAAGTGTAAAGTTAGTGCCTTTATCGAGCTTTTCCTTTCTAACAGCATTTATTTTATCCGATATGATATTTAACAAAGTTGTCTTGCCACAGCCATTATTACCCGCGAAGATGGTTATATTATCAAAAGTTATCTCTTTAAATTCTTTACTAGAAAAAAAGCCAAGAGGATAATTAGAATTATGGATTCTACGCTCATCCCCAATACGGAATTCTTCTTCATCGTCTAAAAGCGTAAATTTACGTAAATATATCATATAAACTCCCTATATGAGTATTATATCTTATTAAAAATGATTTTTAAACCAATTTGTTAATTTAGTCCAAAATGATACTTTACCAACTTTAACATATACAGGTTCACTATGAATTAATTTATCATTTAAATATACATTAGCACTTCCTATTTGCATATCATCGTGATAAGATGAATTATTTTTTAAATAATATTTTATTTTAAAATTATTAATATCTTGATTACTTATTATTTTTGTATAACTATTCTTTATATATAAAGTATCTTCAATATAAATAGTATCATCAATAATATTAAAATCATTTTTATCAAGAATATTAACTTTTTTATAATTATTTTTTATAGTTTGATATAGCTCTTTGTGATCATTCCAATCATTACCATCATTAAGGGTAACAACAACAATATTTTTGTCATCAATACTTCCCGTAGTAACTAGTGTTCGACGAGCTTTTTGGGTAAAACCTGTTTTACCTCCCATTATATAATCTAGTTTTAATAATTTGTTTTTATTAGCCCACGAATATGATTTAGTATTACTCTTTGTCCTATAATTTTGCGTTTTAAATATTTTCCTAAAAGTTTTATTCTTCATCGCATAGGAAGTAAGTAAAGCCATATCATAGGCACTTGACTTGTTACCCTGACCTTCATCATTTTCAAGCCCATGGCTATTAATAAAAAAGCTATCGTCCATATTCAGCATTTGGGCTTTTTCATTCATTAGCTGCGCAAATTTTTCCATGGAACCCGATATGGTGACCGCGATCATCGTCGCAGCATCATTACCACTTCTTAGCATCATGCCATATAGCAAATCTTTTAGTGATATTTTTTCACCCACTTCAAGATAAATTGAACTACCTACAGCCTTATATATGCTATCATCTACAGTTACAACTTCATTTAAATCACCATTTTCTATCGCTAAAATACAGGTCATAATTTTTGAAGTCGAGGCAATAAGACGGCTGCTATGAATGTCTTTTCCCATGATTACATCACTATTATCCATATCCATAACAATATAACTCGAGGCCGATATGGCATGAGCATTTGTAAGGCAAACAAAAAGACTTATTACAAATATTAATAATTTCTTCATGTAATAAGTCTATGCATTTTATTTTAAATTAATCATATTTGGCAAATTCATCACCATAGTAATTATTTTTAAACATATCAATCATTTGATAATATCTTGGGTGTAAACGCCAGCCTTGGTGCGTAGATTGATTGCCTGTCGTAGCCATTTGAGCACTAGGATATGTTTCTTTTAGCTTCTTAATACCATTATAACCTATCCCCATATTATTAACCCATATTCTTTCTAACTTAGGAAAATGTAAAAGAGGTTCAACATCAACAACTTTATTTAAGTTTGCTAAATTTAAATCTACTAGTTCCGTATTTTCTTTAAGGGCAGATAAATCACTTATCGGATTAATAAAAAGCTCTAGATAATGAAGATGCTTTAATTTACTTATGGGCGTTATATCCGTTATCTTATTATCAGCTAAAATTAAAATCCGTAAATCGGGAAGATAATCTCCTATAACCGAAATATCCGTTATATCCTGATGACCTAGGTCTAAAGCCTTAAGTTTTGTACAATACTTTAAAACTTTAATATCATTACTAGTTAGTTTTATATAATCAAAGTACTGAATTAAAACAGAAAAAGTAATAGCATCCGTTCTAAGTGACCATCGGCCCATATGAACTACCCAATTAGTTTCTATATCAGGATAATTAATTCTAAATTTATTACATTCTTCATTAGTAAGTTTAGTATTGCTTAAATCTAAGGTCTTAATATTCGGAAAAAGTAAAAGTAATTCTTTTACTTCGGAATATGTAACATGCGTATTAGATAAATCTAAATCTTCACTATGGTTATCAAAGGTTTTACCATCAACCGTAATAGTAAAATCAAAATTAACATTAGGAAATTTATTCATTAATTCTAACTGTTTGGCTACTTCCATTGTCTTTCCGGCCAAATTAACTTCTTTTAACTTAGAAAAATTATGTAAGATAGAAATTAAATCATCATCAATTTCCGAAGAGCTTAAATCTAAATATGTCGCATCACTTTTAATGCTGGTGCCATAAACATCGATAAAAAAGTCTGCATTAAACTTAATATGAGGATATTGCTTTTCTAAATAGGTTTTATCTTCTTTAGCAATATTTAACTTACCAAAGTCCACCTCTTTAAGAAAATAGAATTTATCAATGCAGTCAGCAATTTCTTTAATATCTACTCTATCTAAATTAGATAAATTAATAATCTTAGAATTACGGTAAAAGTTTAGGTTAGCAATTTTTACTTTTTGTAAACCATAGAAAATGATGATGCAACATATAATGTTGGTGATAATTAAAATGGTTTCTATAATAAAAAATTTCTTTTTCATTTTACGCCCTTCTTTTGCTATCGGTAGTGTGCATAGTTTATACACAAACTACCTGTTTTTTCCTTTATTTATCTATATTTTTTTATATATTTTCTTTTA
>CANQFJ010000027.1 GCA_947598485.1 uncultured Bacilli bacterium
TTCAAATCAAAAGAAAAGCCTAATTTCAACAAAAATTAAACTTTTTTTATTTCATAAACTGTCAAACTCGGGTTATATCATAAATTATGAATATGTATAGTATTTTACTCTATATCATTTATGTTTAAATAATTTTTATATTGCTCAATTTGATTATAAAGTTCTTGAATTTTTTGTTCATATTCATAGTTTTGAGATTGTAAATCATCTACTAAATCCATATAATAATTAATTCTTTCTTCATAGCTTATTTGGTTATTATAATACTCTGTAGCATTGTTTTTAATTTTTTCAATATTTTCTTTAGACGCATAAATAGTAATATCACTTATTTGAGAATCAAGAGAAACTATTCTTTTATTATTAATATTATTAACAAACTCTTTCATAAGTTTAATGGGATCTGTACACTCCGTAAAAATGGCTATGCCTTCATTATTATAAGGAATATAAACTTTTGATTTGTAGTATCTATTTATTTTATATTCGACTTTTATATTATCGATGTCTGACTGAACATAAGTAACCTTCTCAGCAAAAAAGTCGAAAAAAAGATTATCAGTCATTGTAAATTCTTTAGTTTCCTCTTTAAGCATATTTTCATTAGGTTTTAAAATTCTAAAATTAAGAGTGCCTATAAAGGCAATGCCGATGCCACAGCCAAGCACAATAATCGCAGTAATAAAGCTATAGATAATTTTTCTCTGTTCATTTTTTCGATTAAAGATAAAGTTTAAACTAATTAGTAATATAATAACTACAATAAAAGCAAAAGACACAATAGATAATAATAAGCCAATGAAGAAAAGACCTGATTTATAAACTAGAAATGATAAAACGAAGCTAATTAATAATAAGACTAAAATAAATGAAACAAATAAAGCAAAAAGCAAAACAAAGAATTTAATAATTATGGATATGGCTTTAAATAAAGCCCCAAAGAAATTATATTCACTATGTTTTGGATCACGAATTATAACTCTTTCACTATTTTGTTTAAAATCAATTGGGTTATTGTTATCATCTTCAGAAATGATAGTTTTATTATCCGTATTATGTTTCGTCTTTATAAAATAATCTAAATATCTAACTTTAAAGATATGGATAAATACTATTGCTCCTGTAATAATGCAGAACAACGTTAAAATAACGGATAATGCACTAACAATTGTCTCTTTTATTCTAAATGGTAAAGCGCCAAATAATTGAGAAAACATCATATTACCCATTGATATAATGATGCAAGATAATAAAAGCAAAACTAAAATAATTAAAATTTGCTCAAATAAGCACTTTATTTTGCTTTTAGCCTTCATACTACTAAATAAATTAACAGTATCGGTAATAAAGCTTAGGAAATCATCGATTCCTTTATTTATAGATTTCTTACTTTCTACTTCTTTTTGAACTTCTTTAATATCCTTATGTAAAAGGTCATCAATATTTAAATCAAACTTTTCACATAAAGCTATTATTTTATCCATTTCAGGATATGCAGCCGATGATTCCCATTTAGATATAGCTTGTCTTGATACTTCAAGTTCTTCTGCTAATTGTTCTTGAGAAAGATTATGTTCCTTCCTAATACTTTTCAAATTTTTAGCAAACTGATTATTCATAAAATTCCTTCTTTCATTAGCATTGTATTATTTTCTACCGGTAGCATAACACCAATTTTTAGTTGTTTTATGTATAAATTTGGTTGCATTTCACTAAAAAGTATTACTTCAATTATCTATTTTTAATATTTTGGGCTAATCTTCTAGCGCGTATATATTCGTTTTCCGCAGCCTCATTGGGAATTTCAATTAACGTGCCATGTTCATCACGGGTTAAAGGAAGTCCATAGCGAACTTTGTCTTCAAATGGTAAAGTATATTTTTCTTCTTTGCCATCTAAAAATAAGGATGAGAGCATAAATCTTGAGGTAGTTACTAGTGAGCCTCTTCTTGAAAAGCTATAGCCATAAAGTGCACGCACTAATCTAGCATCTTTTAAAAAGCGAATCATTTCATCGTTGCCTTCCAAGTTTGCTAATTTTAAAAGAGCATTATAAGATTCAATATTAGCATTACGTTCAAAAATACTGGCTTTTTTATTAAAGGCATAAGTCATAAATAAAGCCAAACGAAAGCGATCATAAAATCCTGGATCTTGATAATATTTAGAAAATAAATCATACTCTTGCTTATAACAGCTGTTTAACATAGTACTACGAGTTTCTTTTATTCCTCGAGCAACTAAACCTTGGAAAGAATGTTCTAATTCATGAAATAATATTTGTAAAATGGCATAAGACTCAGCATCTTTTAAACTATTTTCTTGAAAGTTATATAAATCCATGGTTATCGAAGCATCTCTATATGCCTTTTGTAAAAGATCATTTAGTTCAAGTGTTAGCAAATTATTTGTAATGCGATATGAGCATGGCAAATTAGATTCAAGCGAATAATCTGTTAGCGCATTACCATCCTCATCTTTTCTTATAAATGTTTCTAAAAATTCTTTTAAAAAAGAATAATCGCAGTCACTATTTCTTAAACGATCTGCGAATTCTTTTAAGTGCATTAAATCATCATCACTTTTAATAAAATTTGACATAAATACCCTCCATATATGACGATTATTCTATCAAATAGAAAGCATTTACGCAAATTTAGTTTTTAAGCTTAGATATGCTTACTATTTATATCTTTTTCTATTCATTTTGTCCTAAATCACGTTGCCTTTTAACCCCTTTTTTCATACTTTGATATCGGTTCCATATTTCTTTTATTTCTTCTGGTAACAAAAATTCTTTATAAGGAATGCCACAATCATCTAATACTTTTTTTAAATCAGGCATAAGTGCTAAGATACTATATTCTCCAACAAAATCACCAGAAAAGAGATCATAATAATCAACTGGCGTGCGGCTTCCTAAAAAAGCATAATTTCCTACAAATTTTTTTGTACAAAAATGCCCATCTATAACATAAAGTTCACTTGCTTTATAAAATCTTTTTTTAGCATTCTCCAATATTGCTTCTAGTTGTAATAATTCTTCATAACTCATATCATTAATATCTTTCATAAGTTTCTCCTGATTTGATTATTATACATATTTTTTGGGAATTTTCAATGTATTAATCATATTAGTTGAATAATGATTTTAAAAACTCTATTGATAATAAAAAAAGAGTAGATATATTCAAAATTTCTACTCAAAAATTATATTTTATTAATCAATTGATTCTTTTTTGTAAAGGAACAAACTAATTCCTGCGCCAACAACACTTATTGCACCATATATAATATAATTTAAAATACCATCATATGTATTTGGGTTATCAACAATATCTGAACCTTCACCTGGAGTATCTGATTCTTCAGGTTCTTGTGGTTTAGGTTCATACTTTAATACTAAATTTGCAATAGCATTATTAATATTATAGGCCATAGTATCAACTTGCTTTTGCTCTAAAAGATTTTTACCTCTTTCGATTAAAGAAATGGCTTCATCAACGGCACTAAAATCTATATAATCATCTTTATTTAGTGCATTAGCACTTTCAATTGCCTCATCTACTTTACTATAATCAGCCTCTGGACACTCTATATAATTATCTTCCATATCATAAACTTTAAGTACATTTTTTCTAACATTAGATACATCTGAACTATCAACGTTATTTATTTCAATACGGCCTTTACGAACGTAGATACCATATTTACCACCAAGAGTTATATTTCCACCATTTATAATTACATTCTTCATATAATCATCATCTACACTAGAACTAGCATAACCGGTATAAATAGCTTGGCCTTCTTTGGAATCAAGAAACACATTTCCACCACTTATTATTACGCCGTCTTCTTTATCTGTTGCATGTCCTGTTCCTGGTACCATAATTGCAGTACCTCTTAAGGCAACATGAAGATTTCCTCCTGTAATATTAACTTGTTGTATAGCATAAATTCCTATATCATCGGGTTCCATATCTCAACTTTCAAGATTAAAATTTCCACCATTCATAGTAAATGTATCATCAACCATAACTGTACCTTTATTGTTGATAGTACCAGATTCTATTACTAAATTGTGTGGATAACCAATAGTGGTACCATTGTTACCACGATAGGTTGTCTTCAACATTTTATAGCTAAGATTTAATATAGCATCTTCTTCACCTTTTAGTGTAAGTGTACCATCACCTGCTGTATAATTACCATATAAACTATAACCTCTGTCGGCGATTAAATTATTTTCACCTTTGAAAATTATAGTTGTATCTATTCCTCTATCAAATTTAATACAGTCACTTGCTTCCTCATCTTGATCTGTTATTTCAATCGTTATACCATCTAAAGTAAGGGTTTTAGTATCATAATCCCATGACCATCCCTCTTCTTCCAATTTATCTGTAGTTTCCATAGTAGTTAAGTCTAATGTTTCAGTAACCTTATTTTTAGCATAAGCAGAATTAATGTTAATACAAAATAAAAATAAAGATAAAGATAAAACTAGCATTAACTTATTTGTTGTCTTCATAAACATATTATCACTCCTTTTTCTATATATGATTTAAAATTTTCAATAGAAATAAAATAATTATTTAAAATTATTTAAAACTTATGAATATCAAGTATGGTAATCTATTTGATTTTTTTACTATTTTTTAAAAGTGGGTGCAAAAAGGTGTAATTTCTCATCGAGAGTGGGTGCAAAAAGGTGTAACTTTTTACTAAAAGTGGGTGCAAAAAGGTGTAAAACTATGATATTATGTATATAGAAAGGGTGATCCCATGAAAAGAAAAATCTATAATGACTTATTAAAATGGAAAGAAAAAAAAGAATTTAAACCTTTAATTGTTTTAGGAGTTAGACAATGTGGTAAATCCTACATAATTAATGAATTTTGTAGTAATGAATTTAAACATTATAAGAAAATAAATTTATTTCAAGATACAAAAGTAATAGATTTATATAAATCTAGTGATGATTCAGATAAAAAATATCAAAATTTAAAACTATTACTAAATTTTGATTTCGATATGGAAGATAGTGTTTTATTCATAGATGAAATACAAGAATGTGAAGAATTAATTTCTGAACTAAAATATTTTAACGAAAAACATAGTAATGTTAGAATTATTTGTGCCGGGTCATTGTTAGGTGTAAAATTAGCAAGGTTAACAAAGTCGTTTCCGGTAGGTAAGGTATCAAGATTGTATATGTATCCAATGGATTTTGAAGAATTTTTAATTGCTTTTAATGAGGAAATGCTATTAAATAGGATAAAGGAATGCTTTGATCATAATCAGGCTATGGGTGTTCTTCATGATAAAGCACTTGATTATTATAAAAAGTATTTGCTGTCAGGTGGCATGCCAGAAAGTATAAAAGAATTAATTAATGTAAAAGACGCTTATTATAATTATAATCTTGATGTTTTAAATGATATTGTTGCAGATTACCAAAATGACATGAACAATCATGTCACAAATGCGGTTGAAACTTTAAAATTAAATAAGATATATAACTCTTTACCATCTCAATTACAAAATGCCTCAAAGAAGTTTCAATATTCTATTGTTGATTCAGATGCTAAATCAAGAGAGTATTGCACGCCACTTAATTGGTTAGAAGCAAGTAATATGGTACAAATAAGCAAATGTGTAAAAATACCACAAAAGCCATTACTAGGATTTGTGAATGAAGGAATATTTAAAGTGTATTATTCAGATGTTGGTATATTTAATAGATTATTAAATAATGATATAAAAACAATTCTTTTAGATGAAATGAAATTATATAGTGGTATTCTCGCTGAAAATTATGTTGCAAATCAGTTAAAAGCAAACGGAATAGATTTATTGTATTGGAAAGGTACCAGAGACGCCGAGATTGATTTCTTAATTACTACTCCTAACGAAGGGATAATACCAATTGAAGTTAAAGCTGGAGACCATACACAATCAAAAAGTTTAAAAGTTTATGATGAATTATACCATCCAAATTATATGATTAGGATTAGTTCAAAAGATTTTGGATATAATCCAGAAACAAGAATTAAATCAATTCCATTATATGCGACATTCTTAATAAAAAAATTGGTTGATTAAGCATACTCAATAAGTATTTAAAAAAGAATAAATATCCACATAGCTGGTCTGGGCATACCTCTGCTTCTATTATTGATATTCCCTTACAAAAAGCCTCACCTTTGTGGTGCGGTTTAAATTTCAATTTAGGAAACTTCTTATTTGACGTAAGAAGTTTTTTGAAATAAAAAATCTAGTATAGCTACTAGATAAATTTATAATAATATATTAAATTATCTTTTCATTGGTTGGGATTCTGGTGGATTTTCTTTACGTGGGCTATGATACCATTTTAAAAACTCTGTACATATAGAAGCTAGTTCTTCAACTGCTTCATAGTCTTCAGCTTTTCCTTCTAATTGTGCTAGTTCACGTAAAAAAGTTAAACCACATTCAAAGACTTTTGAAGAATTATTTAGATATCTTTCATTTGCTTCATTAACTATATTTGCCTCTCGAGGAGTTAATATTCTGTAATATGCTTTTGCAATATAAAATGGAATAAGAACATCTTCTATTTTATAATCACCATCAACTAATACTTTAGCAAAGATTTCATCAAATTTTTTATCATCAGTACTTAGTGAAATTCCTATTTCTTTGTCAAAAAAGTATGCGGTTATTCTATTAAATAATACACCATATTTTTCATTATATGCTTTTTCTTGACATTCACGTTCAAGTTCACGTGCTTCTTCTGAAGCTATATCTTTACTTTTTTTGGCACCAGGCAAATTGTTTAATTCACTTATTCTTTGTTCTGTATCACTTATAAAAGTTTCAGCTTCTTCAACTGTTTTATTATACCTGTCATCTATTTCTTTTATCTGAGCAGCTAAAGAAGGATCATCCAATTGAGTGGAATTCGATGAAGGAATAGGTGTATCAAATAAATCATATGATAGGTCATCTAGTACATAACCAGATGATGAAGAGATATCAATTGAAGAATTATTTTGTGAACTTGTATTTTGTGGTTGTAAACTTTCCTGTCTTTTATTTTTAATTCTATCTAACAATCCCATATCAATCACCTATAAATATTGTACCAATTTTAAAATTAGATAGTCAAATTTTGCATAATTAGTATACATTTAATTTGTTAAAATAATTCTTTACCATCACAATTACAAAATACCTCAAAGAAGTTTCAATATTCTATTGTTGATTCAGATGCTAAATCAATAGAATATTTCACACCACTTAATTGGTTAGAAGATGTGTAAAAATACCACAGAAGCCATTACTAGGATTTGTGAATGAAGGAATATTTAAAGTGTATTAATAGATTATTAAATAATGATATAAAAACAATTCCATTATATGCAACATTCTTAATAAAAAAATTGGTTGATTAAGCATAGTCAATAAGTATTTAAAAAGAAAAAATCTAGTATAAAATACTAGATAATATATGATATATTGCTATAATAGCAATTACTCTACAAATGGCAGGGGCGGAGAGAATCGAACTCCCATCAAAAGTTTTGGAGACTCCTATGCTACCATTATACCACGCCCCTAAGCGCAATTTAATTATATTATAGAAGTTTTAAAAATACAAGTATTAAGCCATACTTCATATTAGATAAAGCATATTAATTTGATATTCATATAATACACTAGGTGATATTATGATTGTTGCTTATAATACAGCAGAACTTGATTTACTTGCAAGACTCATTAGAGCGGAGGCCCTTGCCGAAGGCGACCTTGGGATGCTGATGGTTGGTAATGTAGTTATCAATCGCGTTTTAGCAAACTGCCTAACTTTTAAAGATATTAATTCGGTATATAATGCTATATATCAAAAAAATCAGTTCGTTGGTGTAAATAGTTCTTTATTTCAAGCCGCTCCTACAACCAAAGAAAAAGAGCTTGCTAAAAGAGTTCTAGATGGTGAATATTATTACCCTGCGACTAACGCTTTATGGTTCTATGCTCCGGGAAATAATGCATCATGTACAAGCAAATGGTATGATCAAAATCTCGCAGGCAAGTATAAAAACCATTGTTTCTATAAACCTGATGCGGGTGTATGTAATACTTTACACTAGGCAAAAAAGTTAGACCATGGATCCTTTCTTTTTAAATATTTATCTATATTTTTAATAGTTATACTGTCAGGTTTTATTTTATCAAGTTCACTCCATTTAATAGGTAGTGAGACAGTCGCTTTATCTTTAAGTCTTAATGAATATGGGCACACACTCGTGGCGCCTTTTTTATTACGAAAATAATCAATAAATATTTTGCCTTTACGATTTTCTTTACGCATGTTTATCGTATATTTGTCAGGGTATGTTTCTACCAAAATACTTGCTACATCTTTAGCAATCTTTTCAAGTTTATTCCATGATACAGAGCTAATAGGAACATAAATGTGGTAGCCTTTACCCCCACTGGTTTTAAGATAAGATTTAAGTTTAAGTTTATCAAGAATTTGTTTTAAATCTTTAACTCCCCTTCTTACTTTAGCAAGGGATAATCCTTCGTCGGGGTCTAAATCAAAAACAAGGATATCCGGTTTGTTAATATTATTTTGTTTAGAACCCCAGATATGAAATTCAAAACTATTCATTTGTACTTCTTCAAGTAAGCCGGTAGCGTTTTTAAAATAGTAATAATCACTATTTTCATCTTCTTTATTTCTGATTTTTTTAATGCTCAAATTTTTAGAATCATTATTAAGATGCTTCATAAAAAAATTATCTTTACCATCAGGACGCCTTACAGTACTTATTAATCGATTATCTAAATATGGCATCATATATTTACTAACCTTTTTATAATAATCATAAATATTTTGCTTGGTCACTTTACTATTTTTAAAAATGACTTTTTTAGGACTCGTAAGTTCAATATCCTCGGGAGCATTTTCACTAATTCCCTTCATAGTTCTTCCCGTTTTAATGCTTGTTTTATATTTATTAATATTATTTTTATTTACAAATTCATCTTTTTCTTTGATTAAAAGATAGTTGTCATCTTTAAAAGGAACTAATGCCCAAGCTCCTTGTAGTCTTTTACCTTGAATATAAAACTTAATTGGTCCTTTTTTAAAATTAACATTAGTTCCCTTCAGAGGTTTCCATGTACCTGTATCAAATAACATAACTGTTCCAGCCCCATATTCACCTTTGGGAATAGTGCCTTCGAAAGTACCATAGCTTAAAGGATGGTCTTCAACTTTGACGGCTAATCTTTTATCTTTAGGATCAAATGAGGGACTTTTGGGCACCGCAAAACTTACAAATACGCCATTATATTCAAGTCTTAAATCATAATGGTCTTTTCTTGCTAAATGATGTTGAATAACATATTTTAAAGCTTTCTTTTTTGCTTTACTAACTTTTCCTTTTGGCTCTTTAGTTTTAGTAAAGTTTCTTTTATCATTATATTTTTTTAAATTTGTCATAGCATCTCCTTATAAATGGGATGTCTTAAATGCCCATTTCTGGTTTTTTCTAAAAAGGTAACTTCAATTTTAATAAGAGGTTTAATATAAGTAATATTCTCATTAAAATCAGTGAAATGGTTACTAGTCTTTCTTTGTTTAAGTACTTTATTATAGATTTTTGTTTTAGGACCTACAGAAACTTTACCAGCATAAACAAACTCTTTATCTTTATACTCGCCAATGGCAAGAGATAGAATATTATTTTTCTTTTTTTCATATCCTCCGACAATATAACTTCCGTCCTGAATATTTTTTATTTTAATAAATTCATCACTCCGTTTATTAATGTAGTATTTACCGTCTTTCTTTTTAGCAACAATACCCTCGAGGCCTAATTTAGATATTTCTTTAAATAGTTTAATGCCCTTTTCTTCAATCATCTTGGTTTTTATAAAATAATCTGTATCAAGGTATTTATTTAAATATTCTTTTCTTTTCATAAGAGACAAATCTGTAAGATTTTTATTTTCATATAACACATCGAAACATATAAAAGAGGCTGGATCATCTAAAGAAGCTTTATTTATCTTTAAATCATTTTTAAGATGCATCCTTTCACTAATCTTACTAAAGGAAGATTTACCTTTATCAAATAAGACAATTTCGCCATCAAAAATAACATTTTTATTTACCATTTTTTTAATTTCTTGCAGTTCAGGAAATAAACTTGTAATATCTTTTTTGTTTCTACTTTGAATATAAACTTCTTTAGGACTAGCAAAGATAATTGCTCTAATACCATCAAACTTAATTTCAAAAATATGTTCTTTTGAATCAAAAGGCTCAGGAACTCTTTTTAAAAGCATTGGTCCCCATGTACGGGTTTTCCATATATTAATCATTTTTTCTTCAAACTCTTTTCTAAGGCTTCCATAAGATCATCAATTTGTTTTTTACTACTCTTTTTGGCTTTCTTAACTGACTTACCTTGAATTTTATCCTCAATAGCGTTTTTAATATTATCTTGATATTCATCATGATATTTCTCTGGTTCAAACTTACCCTTTAAAGAATTGATAAGTTCAATAGCTAAATCTAGTTCTTTTTCGTTAACTTTAACTTCCTGGTCTTTATTAATATTTACCTCTTCATTAAAATATAAAGTAGTCATTATTATATTTTGGTTATTAAATCTTAATATACAGTAGTAAAACTTATTGCCTATAACTGTTTTTGCAAGAGCGACGAGTTTAGTTCTTTTTAAAGCTTCACAAAAAAGATAATAAGCTTTGCCTTTTCCTTCGGCATCTATATCATAAGTTCTTTCAAAATAAACCGGATCAATATCTTTAAGGGGTACAAATGATATAATTTCGATCTCTTTTTCATTTTCCGGTTTTAGTTTATCTAGCTCTTCTTTTTTAAAAGTTATATACTTATCAGGTTCATATTCAAAGCCTTTGATAATTTCATTTTCTTTGATTTGTTTCTTACATTTAGGACAATATTTTATGTATTTAATACGATGGTTGCACTTGCTATGCAGTTGATTAAAAGAATTATCATTATTCTTAATCATGGGATTCATAATCACGGGAATATTAACTAAAGCAAAATTAATACTACTATGAATATTGGGCATATTATCACCTTTAGTTATAGTATTTACCAAATATAATAATTTACTACATTATTAAAGGTCATGATATAATATTAGTGAGGTATGAAAATGAAATATGATGTTGCAATAATTGGTGCAGGTCCCGCGGGCTTATTTAGTGCCTATGAATTAATAACTAAAAAGCCAGAGTTAAAGATAATTATTTTGGATAAAGGAATGTTTGTTAAAAATAGAGTTTGTCCTATGAATAAATTTAATATTCCATGTCAAAATTGTAATCCATGTGCTATCTTGTCGGGCTATGGTGGCGCAGGTACTTTTTCTGATGGCAAGCTTAATTTTATTCCTACCCTTGGCAAAAGCGATTTAACTAAGTATATGCCAGAGTCCGAAGCTAATAAACTTATTGATGAGACTGAAGAAATATTTAATAAGTTTAATATGGACGCTGAAGTTTATCCAAGTAATATGGATGAGGCTAATGAAATTAAAAGAAAAGTTGCTATCGCAGGAGCTAAACTTTTAGTTATTAAACAAAAGCATTTAGGTTCAGATCATCTTCCCGAGTATATTAAAGGCATTGAAACATTTCTGGAATCTAAGGGAGTTACCCTTGTTGAAAGAGCAAATGTAACGGATATTGCTACAGTTAGTGAAAATGATCATGATATAACTTATGAAACAGGCAAAGAAGAAAAGAAAGTTAAAGCCAATGCCGTAATAGTTGCTCCAGGTAGAACAGGTGCTAAATGGATTCAAGAGCTTGCCGATAAATATCATATTCCATATCTTTCGCAAAGTATTGAAATTGGGGTTAGAGTTGAAGTTAGAAAACCCATTATGGAAGAGATAACAAATGTTATTTATGATCCTACGATCTTTATTAAGACTAAGACTTATTCTGATGAGATAAGAACTTTCTGTACTAATCCCGGAGGCTTTGTAGCTAAAGAAAACTATTATGGTTATATTTGTGTTAATGGCCATGCTTTAAAAGATGTTAAAAGTGAAAACACTAACTTTGCTTTTATATCTAAAGTCAATTTAACAGAGCCGGTAACCAATACAAGATTATATGGTGAAGCCATTGCTAAAATAGCTAATGTTTTAGGAGATGGCAAACCTATTATTCAATCACTTAAAGATTTAAGAAGAGGAAGAAGAAGTACTTGGCATAGAATTAACAAAGGCTTTATTGAGCCAACACTCAAAGATTGTGTCGCAGGTGATTTAGCTTTAGTACTTCCTCATAGAATAATTACTAATATTCTCGAAGGATTAGAAACTCTTGATAAAATAATTCCTGGTATTAACAATGATGATACCCTACTTTATGGACCAGAAATAAAATTTTTCAGCAACGAAATAGAAACAGATAATAACTTCAGATTAAAAGATGATAATATTTACTTCATTGGTGATGGTGCCGGTAAGGCAGGTAATATTGTCGTAGCCGCGGCCACGGGACTTGTTAGTGCTAGAGATATTTTGAAAAGGCAATAATTATTGTCTTTTTTTATGCCACAAAATAGTCACACAAAAAAATATTTCGCATAAGATATAACGGGCACACTTTTAAGTGTCCATAATTATATTATTCTTTCTTTATATATTATGTTAGGAAAGGAGAATATATGAGAAAAAATATAATTATTATTGTGATGCTTATTTTACCATTATTAATCATGGCCATAGGTTATGCAACTTTTGCCACTTGTAGGTTTGTCAAACAAAAGTGACAGAGTCACGACAAACCAACGATAGATTATTTTAACTTGTTAAAATAATCAC
>CANQFJ010000028.1 GCA_947598485.1 uncultured Bacilli bacterium
GTACATAGCTATTATAGAAAACATTATCTATAATTTTTTCAAAAGTCATTGTTTCAGTATTAAATTTATAAATACCCTTTTCATTTTGAAATATAGGATTTTCTAAAGACGTATACTCAGTTCTTCCGCTTTTTACTAAACTATAATTATTCACAAGACTATTTTCTTTAACAACAGAATAATCATCTCGGCTTAATTTTAAAACTTTACCAAAAAGAACTACAAAAATATAGTTATCTTGAACAAAAACAAAGTTAGAATTAGAAGTCAACTTTTCTTCTTCATCTTTTTGATACGTATATATAATATCTAAGTCTTTATAAACATTATAAACACCATCACTAAAATGTATATAATATATACTATCATCAATTTTTGAATAATAATATAGTTCTGATGTATTTACATTAAGAATTTTTTCTTCGGTTAGCTCAAAAGTATCCAAATCAAGTTTTGCAAAATATGTATGACCAACGTCAGTTACATCATATGTATAACTGACTAATACTTTTTCATTATTAAAAGTATCTGGAAGTATGTTTAAAAACTTATCCTTAACTATAGTAGTAATTTCTCCTGTGCTCAAATTTATTTTTTTTAAAGCTATATTACCCATAGAAAAATAAGCTTCATTATTTCTTACCATATAAAAGTATGGATACCAAATATTTAAATTTTCAAAATTAGCTTTAACTATTAGCTTTTCGTTACTCCCATCTAAATCATATGAATAAAACCCTAGTGCAGTCGTTTTCTGTCCCTCTTGGAAGGTATATATTCTATCATTATAAAAAAAGTACCAATTAGGAGTTTGTATTACACCCAAATTATAATTTACTTCAACTATTGATTTCAAAGTTTCTTGATTGTAATAATTGTTATTAAATAATAGTCCACACTCGTATATTAGTCTAAAATTGTATATTAGTATTATAAAAATTACTAAAGCTATAATTATTCCTAATAATTTTGTATATCTTTTTCGAGGCTTATCTTGCACCATATATCACCAAACCTTTATATAATATACCTTTAAACACTTTATGTTATTATCACGCATCTTAATTGTAGCAAAGTCAAAGTTTAAAATAAAGTAATTTGTTATAAATAAAATAAAAAAAGTATCTTTTTAATAATTACTTTTGTCCTTGATAAGGATTTAATAAATTAACTTGTTTTAACAATAGTCTACTACTATTTTCATAAAGAATCATATCAGTACTTAAATTAATTCTATATGATCCAAGATTAGCTATAACATCATTAACATGACTATCTATAATAGTATACTTATCACTTTGTTTATCATAAATCTCAATAAGTTCTTTATAATTAACAATTACATAAGAAAGAGGCGATAAATCATAAGTGGTACCATCAATAACAACGCTTGTAGCATATGGGAAAAAGTATAAATCAGCGCCATCATAAAGGAAACAATTTTCTAAAAATAAATCATTATCTTCATATTTTAAATATACATTTTTATCTTCATTCTCTAAATCTACATATAACTTAGAAAAATAATTAATTTTATAATTCTTATTTTGAATTCTTGGAAATATTAAAGCCATATCTACTGGGAAAATAACTTCATTATTTACTTCTTGAAAATAAATAGGAATAAAACCTGGGTCAACGTCAACGCCCTCGGATTCTAACGTAGCACTTTCGCCATTTTTTTTAATAGTTATTTTACCAGTATAATTTTGTTTAATACCAGAAAAATATTGATATAACTCATAATTTTCTATTTTAACTTCATTTTTGGCTTCATATCTTTTATAGACAATCAAAGATGCAGCGATTACTGAAAGAATAATAGTTATTAAGAGCAAAAATAAAACTATTTTATTTTTAAAATTAAATTTGTTTTTTTGCCACTCAATATTTCTTTTAAAATTAATCTTTTTCATTTTCCCTCCTACGAGTTTTACTACGTTTCAATAATAATTCTAATCTTCTAATAGTTGTAAAGCAAGAAAAAATTACAATCATAATAATTAATAAGACTTTTAAATAAAAGATATTACGGTCAAAGAAGATAAACTCTAAATAATTATCAATAAGACTTAGTATTTTCAAAAGAGCTATGGAAATACCTGTATATATTAAAGCTGAGAACATTAAATATAAATTTAGTGATAAAGCTAGATAAATAACTAAATTAACTAAAAGAATCATTACGGTTAAATTATTAAAGTTATCAATATTAAAGACAAGATATAATATTAAAATAAAATTTAGAAAGTTACTAGCGTTAAGAATAGATTCTCTAATACTAGTATCTAAAAAAACGGAAAATAAATTTCTTTTTTTATCACTATATTTTCTAGTAAATAGAAATAATGCCAGAGATAATACTACTATTATAATACTACTAAAAATGAATAAAGAAGATAATAGCTTGATATCATTTATCACTATTATCACCTTTACCTTTAATAATAAGGTGAAAAACATTATGACTTAGGGAATAAAAGCCAATTATATTTTCATATTTTGTTGTTTCTTCTTTTTCAAATAGAACTGAACCATTGATTTCACCTACAATGGGAGTATAATCTTTCATGATTAAAAGGTTGTAATCATCACTTAAGATACGTATTACTCTTACGTTTTCGATTACAACTATATCAACACTTGAATCTAAAATAATTGCTTTTATTACCCCACTATTTTCTTCCATAACTACCTATATACAAAAATGCTGTTTCATCAACATCATCATATTTACCATTAAGAATGTTTTCAACATCATCCAATATATCTTCAATATCTACAAGTTGCCCTTTCATATTTGTATACTGCTCGGCAACAAACATTGGTTGAGAAAAATAATTTCTTAATTTTCTTGACCTGTAAAAAGTTAATTTATCTTCTTCTGATAATTCTTCAATACCTAGTACTACTATTATTTCCTCTAATTCTTCATATCTTGTTAAGGCTTTTAAAGCAGCTTCTATTAAGTTAAAATGTCTTTCCCCAATATATTCTGGATCAACTAAGGAACTAGTAGTTCTAAAGACATTAATGGCAGGATAAATACCTTTTTCAGCTATAGATCTATCTAGAACAATCTGACCATCCAAATGATTCATAATAGTTTGAACAGCTTCATCAGTAAAATCATCCGCGGGAATATATATAGCTTGGAATGATGTTATTGAACCATCTTGAGTAGAGTTTATTCTCTCTTCTACTTCGGATATATCTGAAGCCATTGTTGTAGGATAACCATTTTCAATAGGGAATCTTCCTAATTCGGCAGATATTTCCGATTTGGCTTGAACATAACGATAAATATTATCTATAAACAAAAGAACATCTTGCTTTTTTTCATCTCTTAAATACTCGGCTAAGGTTAAGCCACTATACACGGCTTTAGACCTTGATGTAGCATTATCACCCATTTGCCCAAAAACTATCGAAATCTTGTCCATTAAAGAAGCGTCGCACATTTCGTCATATAGTTCACGGCCTTCTCTTGATCTTTCCCCTACACCTATAAAAATAGAGTCAGATTGGAATTTCTTAAAGATATTATTTATTAACTCTTTAATAATAACGGTTTTACCAACACCTGCGCCTCCTAAAAGCCCAAGTTTTGATCCTTTTTGAATGGGAGCAAAGAAATCAATAGCTTTAATACCTGTCCATAGTATTTCACTATTTATATCAAGTTCATCTAAAGATACTTTTCGATCATAAACATTTTTTTTATGGGGATTTTCTATCTTTTCATTATTAAGAATATTCCCATAGGAATCAAAAACCTTACCTAATATGGCATCAGAGTATTCAATTTCTAAAGGTTCTCCTTTGGAAAGAGGAATACCTTTTTTTAAATATATAACACTGTCAAAAGGGATAGTTTTAGCTACATTACCATTTATTTCCGCGACTTCAAACTTGTATGTTTGGTCTTGATAATTGGCGTAAAGAATATCGCCGACCAAAACACTCGCGGAATCGGATAATAAAACTTTAACACTTAAATCTGATACAGCTATTATATTTCCTACCACTTTATTCCTCCTCCTTTTTTCCTCTATTCTTTTTGTTGTTTATTTCAACAATTACTTTAAAGTCTTTACTATGTCTAGCTTTCCTTTCTAGCATAGAGTCTTCTTCTTCTTTTTCTTCGATTTTCTTTAAGGACTCATTAGTAAACATTTGGCGTTTTACGTTTTCACTAGCCCAGCTCCAACTTTCTGCTATCTTTATTTCTGCTCTTACATATTCTGATATAAGATTCCATAATATAAAGTTAAGATCTCCCTCGATAACAAAATCTTCATCTTGTCTAACTTTAATATCTTCTTTATTAAAGATATCTTTATCAAAATCAACAGGTAATATTTTTCTTTTAATCAGTTCTTGTTTATTTAAATTATAATAGTGAATATATATAATATTGATATTAGAATATCTTTTAGACATTATGCCATCTAAAACAATATCCAAGATTTCCCCTTCTTTATCTAGAAATTGATCTTTTTCCATGAATAATAGAACATTGTTAACTTCTTTTTTTATTCTTTTACCAATTATTATTTTATCGTTTTCGTCATTATCAAGTTCTATTTGGCCTTCAATATCTGAATTAAAGCTAGCGCAAAAACCTAAATCGCTACCAATATAGATATTTAAGTCTTTGGCTTTTTCGGGGAACTTAATTGATAAGTGCTCTTGATTAAAAATTCTATTATTTATAATCATAGAGATTACATATAAAAGCTCTCGCTCATACTTATATGCTTTTTCTACTTTTCGTCTGGCACCATTAACTCTTAATAAGGCATGAAAATTCATAACTTTAACAACATTTTTAACGCTCATTATCTTCACCCCTTATTCTTTCTATTAATTATACTACATCTTAAATTATAGCATTTCGATATTATCAGCGGAAGTAACTGGTGCATTATTTTTTCCTAAGTCAAGCATTTCGACTTCTTCAGCTTTATTAGTTACATTATTAAATTGCGCTCCACTTGGCTTAGTACTATTTGTGTCTAACATTTCAACTTCATTTATTGGAGCCGCTGCATCAAGCATTTCAATTTGCTCACCTTTAGAATTTTTATTTACTATAGTATCTTTTTGACTATCGGTTTTTGTTACCTCTAAAAGTGGCTTCAATACTAGCTTATCTTCTTTATCATCATTTAAAGAAGGTTTAATTGATTCTTTTTTGACTTCAGCCGTTAAAGTAGGACCAATAGATTTTGGTATGGTAGTACTTGTTTCTACTTTCGTAGAATCAAGTTTTGGTTCTATCTCTGGCTTAACTTTATCTTTAGATGCGTTATTTACTTTTACTTCTTCTTTTGGTTTTTCTGGTTCTAATGAAGGCTTAATTGCATCTTTTTTGACCTCAGCCGTTAAAGTAGGACCAATTGGCTTTGGTATGGTAGTACTTGCTTCTACTTTCGTAGAATCAAGCTTTGGCCCTATTTCTGGCTTAACTTTATCTTTAGATGTTAATTTATTTAAGTCTTCTTTTGGCTTTTCTAGTTCTAATGAAGGCTTAATTGGTTCTTTTTTGACTTCAGCCGTTAAAGTAGGACCAATAGATTTTGGTATGGTGGTACTTGTTTCTACTTTTGTAGAATCAAGCTTTGGCCCTATTTCTGGCTTAACTTTAAGTTTTGGTTCTATTTCAATAGTAGATTTATCTTTGTTTTTTGACTCTTTATCCAACTCTATTAAAGGCTTGATTGTTTCTTCTTTAACTTCGGCCGTTAAAGTAGGACCAATAGATTTTGGTATGGTAGCACTTGTTTCTACTTTCGTAGAATCAAGTTTTGGTCCTATCTCTGGCTTAACTTTATCTTTAGATGGCGATTTATTTGAACCTTCTTTTTCTATAGTAAGTTTTGGCTCAATTTCAGCAGTAGATTTTTCTTTATCTTTTGGCTCTTTATCCAAAATAGGCTTAATTTCGTTTGACTTTTCTAACTCTATTAAAGGCTTAATTGTATCTTTTTTAGCTTCAGTCTTTAAAGTAGGACCAATTGGTTTTGGTATGGTAGTACTTGTTTCTACTTTCGTAGAATCAAGTTTTGGTCCTACTTCTGACTTAGCTTTATCTTTAGATGTTTGCTTATTTGAACTTCTCTTCTCTGTTGTAAGTTTTGGTTCTATATCAGCAGTGGATTTATCTTTATTTTTTGGTTCTTTTTCTAATACTGGTTTTACTTCTTCCTTTTTAGTTTCAGGTTTTAAAGTAGGAGATATATCTTTAGATGCTTGTTTATTTGAGGTTTTCTTTTCTATTGTTAGTTTTGGTCCAACTTCAGTATTAGATTTATTTTTATTTTTTGATTCTTTTTCTAAAGCAGGTTTTATTTCTTCTTTTTTAGTTTCAGATAATAATGGTTTAACAGCTTGTGTGACTGGCTTTATTTCTTCATCATTAGTAATTGTTGGTAAAGCCACGATTTTTTCTTTAACATCATTTGCTATAGGTTTAACATTATCTAGCTTTTTATTATCTTTGACTTTAGAAACATTTTTTACCTTAGAACTATCTAAAGAAGATGTACTTAGTGCTGGCTTAATTTTTGCTTTCTTAGTTGTTGATTTTACTGAAGAGCTCTTAGTAATTTCTGGCTTAATAGGACTTAATGTTGGTTTTATATTATTTGGCTCTAGTTTTGGTTCTATCTCAGAAGTTGAGCTCTTAGTTACTTTTCTAGGTTTAAGAGATGGTTTAACAGCCTCTTTTTTAGCTTTCGTAGTAGTCTTTGTCTTAACATCTGTTGATAATGTAGGTAATATCGTTTTATTTGTTGATGTTTTACTACTCTTAGCTTTTGAAAGTTTAGGTAATGTTTCATGATCATTTGAAGTATTATTTTCAGATGTTGAAGATTTATTAATATCTTCATTTACTAAACTATTATCATTTAAATTTGTAAGATTTGGTATTGGCTCTGGTATTTCTTTATTAGGCTCTGGTGTAGCAGCAAAGCTATTAACTTGATTATCTATACTTTCTGTATTATTAGCCACCACTACATTTGGTGGTTCTTCAGTAGATAAAGTTTCTATTGCTTCTGTATTAAGTACCGGCATCATTGGTACTGCTTCTAACATCTCAGCATCAGGTATCGGTGCTACTTCAGGAGTTATTTGAGCTGCATTTGAAGCTTGATCATTAGTTAAGATTAAATTTGGTGGAACTTCATTAGGTGTGCTTTCCATTACATCAGTATTAGATATTGGCATCATTGGTACTGGCTCTGGTAGTTCTGTATTAGGTAATGGTAATCCTTCAGGAGTTACTTGAACTGTGTTTGCATCATCAGTTAGTACTGTATTAGTTGTAGCTTCACTAGGTGGCGTCTCTATTACATCAGTATTTGTTACTGGCATCATTGGTACTGGCTCTGGTAATTCGGTATTAGGTAATGGTGATGTTTCAGGAATTACTTGATCTATGTTTGCATCATTTGTTAACACTGTATTTGGTGGAACTTCACTAGGGGTGCTTTCTATTACATCAGTATTAGTTTCAGGTACCATTGGTACTTGTTCGGGCATTTCATTAACAGGTTCTGCTGCTACTTCAGAGTTTTCTACTGGCATAGCCATATCTGTTTGCGCAGCCACAGTAGTCTCATCTTCGGTAGTTTCAGGAATATTTTCGGTAGGATTATCATTTGTTACATTTTCTGTAGCTTGAACATCTTGTTCATTATTTTCAACAGCAGAATCATCTGCAGATATATCGCTAGTATTATTATCTTGTTCATCACCTGTACTAGCTTGAGGAGTTTCACTTACTTCTTCTTGTTTCTTATCTTCAAGTATAAAGCCGAACTTTTCGATTAATTTTTCTTCAGATAAAGGAGAAAATTTTGGTTGTCTTAATAAGTTTAGTAATTGTTCACCACGAGCAATTTTTTCTCTTAATTCTGGTGATAATGAATTAACATCTACTAATTGATAAACATCGGCCGTTTCAAGATAAGAAAGTAGCTCTTGTCTAACTTTTGAGCCAATTTTTTTAATAGAATCTTTTTGAACTGCACCACCAAGACGCGATACACTTAATCCATAATTGATAGCAGGCTTTTGGCCTTTTTTAAACCACTTGTTAGACATAACTATTTGTCCATCGGTTATTGATATTATATTAGTTGAAATGTAATCAGTAATATCTTCACCTTTAGTTTCAGTTATTGGTAAAATAGTTATGGAACCTTTATTAATATGTTGACATCCTTTTTCAAGAAGCCTAGAGTGTGAATAAAATATGTCCGCCGGATAAGCATCTCTTCCGGTATTTTTCTCACCAATTAAGGCAATTTCACGACATGCATCAGCATGTTTTTTTAAATCATCAATACATACTAAAACATCCTTGCCTTCATACATAAATTGTTCGGCAATAGATACACCTACATATGGGGTTAGTTTTATTAAAGGAGCTGGATCATCGTTAAAAGCCGCTACTATAATTGTGTATTGACTTGCGCCCTTTTGAACCAACTTAGTATATATTTTTTTCAGTTCCTTTTTGGTTTTACCTATCGCTACATAGATACAAATCATATTTTTATCTTTTTGATTAACAATAGTATCTAGGCATATTTGCGTTTTTCCAGTTTTTTTATCACCGATAATTAATTGCCTTTGACCACGGCCTATAGGGAATAATAAGTCTATGGCTGCAATTCCCGTTTCTAAAGGCCTATTAACGTCAGTTCTTTCCATAATTCCTATTTTAGGAGTTTCTATAGAAATTCTCGTACTATCAGAAAATTTACGGCCCGACATTTTATCATAGCCAAAAGGATCGATAACCATGCCTAAAGCATCTTTAGAGAAGGAAGAAGAAATAACTTCTCCCGTGGTTAAAACGGAATCACCAATACGAATTTCACTGCCTTGTTTTACTAAAGCAATAATAACTTTATTTTCTTCAATTTTATCTACATAACCTATATTACTCTCATCTTTGATAATTATTTTTTCAAAATAAAAAGCATCATCCAAGCCACTAACTTCGACGATAAAACTATTAATTTTAATAACTTTTCCAACATGATAAATATTGTTTTTTTCAACAATATCTTCAATTTTTTGGGTTATTTTTTGCTCGATACTGTCATTCATAATTATCAATAACTATCAAGTAATAACTAGTATTACTAATTAAACAATAGTCTTCTCCTTTTTATTTCTATATACTATAATCATATACAATATTTTTATATACGATTTTAAACCCTTCCGTTATGTTCTCATCATAGATGGTCTTAATATTCTTATTCATATAATTATAATTGTCTTTTTTATTACCGACTAGAATTGTAATCTGAGGATCACTTTCCTCAATTAAATTATCTAGTTTTTCCATAAACTTAACTATTTTAAAATCATTGGTATTTAAAAGTGGTGAAATAACTTCTTTTTGTTTTTCATTTAATAATTCATTAACAATTAATAATTGTTCTTTTGGTAGGTAACTTGATATTTTAAATAATACTTCATAGGAAAATAGTTTTTTAATACTACAATATGTGGGGTAATTTTCGTTTTCTTCTCCTACCTTTTCCCTTAAAAATTCATTTATTATTTTATAAGGGTCAATATCAAAGGCATTTTTAATTTTCTTGTAATTTTCAAAAGTATCTTTATCTTCGAAATCTCCGCCTTTGGGTAAGAGAACTACATTTTCACTTTCTTCAACCTGACTATTCTTCTTTTCTTTTATTTTTTCAATTTCTTCATTAAATTCCGTTATTTGTTTTTGCTTGTCTTCAATTTCACTATCTAACTTGGCAATTTTTTCTTCTTTTTCTTTTATTAGGAAGTCAAATACCTCAGTTTTTTCTACGAATTTGCTTTTCATTAAGATATTTGTTTTTCGCGAAACAAATATAAATAAGAAAGTTAAAATAGCGAGTAAGACAGCAACAACAACTATAGATATTACTATTTCATTCATTGTTATGAAACAAATGGATTAAAGAATAGTAACATAAAGCAAAATGCAAACATAAGCAAAACAAAAATTGATAAGACAATTAAAAGAATCATCATTGAACTGACAATTTCATTTTTAACTTCAGGATTTCGACCTACAGCCTCCGCAATTTTTGAGCCTAAAATTCCTATTCCTATGCCAAACCCAGCCAATGAGTAGCCAATAATTACGCCAACAGAACTCATGACTGAAGATATCACACTCTCCATAATATCACCACCATACCATATTATATATAATATAATACCACACTTTTTGCTGACTTATATATATTTTTTTCTTATTTTCTCTTTTTTTTATAAAATAAGTAAAAATGTCCAAGTTATCTAAAAGAAATATTTATTTCGTTTTTAAAATCTAATTATGCTTATCACAAAAAAACTGACATAAAGTCAGCAATTTACAAAGATTCTATGTCTAAAGTATCAATATTTTGTTTAATTGATTGGGTATCTATATTTCTAACTATTTCATTAATACGAGAAGCAAGTTCTCCTAAATTGTCAGAAAAGCTATCAGCATATTTAATAACTCTGTCAGACACTTCTATACAAGTAGCGCTTATAATCTTAATCAAATCTTTATACCTCTCTATTAGGTCGTTAATGTATTTAGCATTATCAGGTTGCTTTTTTTCTAAAATGTTATATATATTTGTAAGGATTGACACAATACTTTTATATTTATCAATTAATAATTGGCCATTATTTTTTACTGTCATAGCACAATTTTTAAATTCTAACATGTTCATTATTAAATACCCGCACTTTCAGATACTAGCTCGCTTTTCACATTATCTAAAGCCATTATCGTATCACTTTGAATTTCACTCATAGTCTTTTTTAAATTATTAAAATTTTCTTCAAAGTCAATTTTAATATTCAAATTATTTATCATAGATTTTAAATTTTGACATGAAGCATTCAGTTCATATGTGACATCATCTGTTAATAATTTGCTTAAATTTATAATTTCTTCTGTTAGTTTTTCAATTTCATATGGTTCAAATTGCATTTTAAAACGCTCCATTTCTAAAATAATTATAATATATATTCGCCAGATTATACAACAAAAAAACTATGATTAAACATAGTCTTGTCTCATAGAAAACCGGTAAAATCCTAGCCCAAATTCTCAACAGAAGTTCTTAAATTATCAATTCCACTTGTTAAATCATCTAAGCTAGTTAATAAATTAGAAGCATATGTTGATAAGCTATTGCTAACTTCGTCATATATGTCTCTTGCTTTAGGAACATAATCTGAAATTATTTGATCTAACTCGCTCATTTTGCCAGATAAAGTTACATCATATGGTTCCATCATTCTACTCATCTCAGATAAATGGCCTGCGGCATTTGTTAATATAGTTTGCAATTGAAAAAATTGTTCTTGAATTCTATCTGCTTGTCTTTGTAATTCTTCTGGAATTGTTGATCCAGGAGTTCTTGATGCTTGCGTTGATGCTCCCTGTAAAGTAGCCATTCCATCGTCTCTTGATACTATCATAGCGTCACTTTCCTTTCTTAAATATTATTTACACTTGATTATTATTTCTTGTTTGTTCATCGCAGAATAATGTTACAGCATTTTCTAAGTTTTGAAAAATTAACCATAATTCACTTAGTACATTTCCTGCCGCTTCAGCTTTGGCAGCTAAATTGTCACCAAATTTAGTTGATCTAATGCTGTATGTTTCTAAAGAATTTCTAACATAATCAAAAGAATGTTTAATATCATGTAAATTATTACCATTTCCATTGGTTTCTAAATCACGCCATTTTCTAAAATCAGCACACATTTCTCTTAATCTTGCAATATCACTATCTGACATTTTACATGCTCCTCTCTATTTTAATCTACTATCATACTAACACAAGTAGTAAACTTTTTCAATGTTTCATAGTCATATTTAAAGAAAGTCATTTTTTTCCTACCTTTTTCTAACAAGGTCTAAATCAGGTAATTCAATATCAAAAATTAATCCCTGCTTAGCATAATTAGCAAGTAAAAGAGCCTCTGTTAAAATCATTCGTCTTCCATAAAGGCTTAAAGTCCAATGTTCTAAATCAGTAATTCCATCTTTGGCAGCAGCGCCATAAACTTCTAACGGATAATCAGCAGCCTTTTTTAATGTTTCCATGCATCTTCTTAAATGAAAGTCAGACGTCACAACCGCAAAAGTTCTATCTTCAAAGTTAGGTTCTTGTCTTAATGTCTCTAATAATAATTTAACATTTTCTAAAGTAGTTCTTGAATGGTCTTCAATTATTAAATCACTATCAGGAACACCCATAGTTCTTAAAAATTGATACATTTTATATGATTCTGGAGTCTTCCTATCTTTGTTAAAAAAACCTATGCCTCCGGTGAGTATTAACTTATTGACTAGGTCCCGATTGTATAAGTCTAAAGCTACACTTGTACGATATGGTATCATGGAAACTCCACCAAATACAATTCCATAATCGCACTCTTTTTGCACTTCTGGATAGTTAGTATCAAATACTATTTTTTCCTTATCTTCTTTATTAGTAAAAAGCACTTGTAAATAGCTTATATCCGATAATTTCATATAACCCCCCAAGTGAGTCTTATTATATCATAAATTATGAATATGTATAGTATTTTACTCTATATCATTTATGTTTAAATAATTTTTATATTGCTCAATTTGATTATAAAGTCCCGAGTTTGACAGTTAAAATAATAAAAAAGCATCATTTTGCCTAGTATTTATAAGGCTTTGTGATGTTTTAATTTCAATATTTTATTTACGTCACATAAAAATGTCT
>CANQFJ010000029.1 GCA_947598485.1 uncultured Bacilli bacterium
ACAAACTGAAGTCCGATACTACACGAGGTTTATATAGTAAATGTGGCGAGTATATGAGATGAAAGTGTTAACACTTACCGTGTGAGGTCTTGATGGTAGGCTATCTAATAAATGGTTATAAGATTTATTAGAAAAGTAACCTATATAGTGATATATAGCTGAACATCAAGAAGTCAGTTCTTGTCATAGTAGTGATGAAGTATAGGAAACTATATAGAGCAAAGGACAAGACGTTAAATAATATCTGTTATGAAACATGAAGAAAATAATAAAAAGCCAAACAAGTTGAAAGAAAAACTCTCACTTACAAGAGTATGTTGGAAACAGATGGTAGTAAGTAGCAGGTGATTTATTTTCTTTACGTAAAGTAGTAACAATAAGATATGCATTTAACGAACCGCTGAATACGGAACCGTACGTTCAGTGGTGTGAGAGGACGGCAGCTAGTCACTGCCTCCTACTCGATTTAGCATTTACAATTCCTATATTCTAAAAAATTATTCGCTTGATAATATACAATCATACGTGATAAAATCATAACAGAAAGGATGAGAAAAGAAATGAAAAATTTTAAAAAATTATTCAGCATGATCTTTGCTATTGCGTTAGCTTCAGTTGCAATGTCTAATGTTAAAGCTGACACTGTTACATGTAATAATGTTAAGACAGAACAAGAACTTCGCGATGCGTTATCTGATGCTAGCAATGGGAACTGTGATGTTATCGTTTTAGGAAACGACATATCTTTAACAAATAATATTGGAATTGCTAAAACTGTAACAATTAAGGGAGAAGGTCATAAAATCTATGTTGACGCTGAAAATAAGAGTACATTTTCTTCTAACCAAGCAGATCGTTCATTAATTACTGCCATTAGTGGTGGAAAAGTAACACTTGAGAATCTTACCCTAGAAGGTGCACCTAAATATGGCGCTCAAGCTTTTGATGGTGGCGAAGTTACACTTGATGGCGTTAAGATTGAAAATTGTGGCTTTGGTGGAGTTTTAGTTAATGGTGGAACTGTTACTGTTAAAGATCTTACTTTAGGCCATAATGGTGCAGAAGATGCTAACAATGGTATTGAAATATCAAAGGGATCTTCTGTAACTGAAGGAAATAATCCTAAGTTAGTTATGGATGGTACCTTAGAATCATCTGAACCTGCTGGCGTTGTTAATGTTGCTACTAACGATGCAAACCTTAAAGAATTTACAGTAGAAAATACTGAAAATGCTGAAAACAAACTTTATGTTGAAGCTACTGGTGTTGTTGTTGCTGATGAAACAGGTGTTGTAGTTTATGAAGGCAATGGCAAGTTAAAAGAAGGTATAACTCCAAAAGAGATTGCTGCAGACGGAAAAACTGCTCCAGTTACTCATAAAGTAACAATCGGCTTTGAAGGTGATACTATAACATTCATTCTTGAAGACGAAAAAACATTAGCTGATGCTGAAGAAATTATAACAGCTGTTAAAAATGGTGTTGAAGGTAAAAAATTTACTAAGTTTATAACTAAAGCTGGTAAAGATTTTGCTGAAGATACAAAAATAACAGAAGATGTTGAATTGGTTGCTTTATTCGAAGAAGTACCTGCTGAAGTTACTCCTGAAGAAGAAAACCCTAACACTGTTGATTCAGCTCCTACTTATTTAGCTTCTGGTATTGTAGCATTAACAGGTGTACTAGCTTTAGGTTATTCAATCAAAAAGAAATTAGAAGATTAATTTTATAGTCTTCTTCTTAAAAGTAAAGACTCATTTCTTGCAAAAGAGATGAGTCTTTATTTATGTATGGTTCTCTTATCAATTGCTTTTTACCCTTGACAATATATATATATATATATATAATGGAGTTATAAAATAAAGGAAGGAGGAAGGTTTCCTACAACAAAATTATTTTAAGAAAGGAAGAATGATAATATGAAGAAATTAAAATTATTTGTAATGGCAATAGTTGCAATGTTTGCAGCAGTTGTTAGTGTTAATGCGTCTACTATTGAAAAACTTAAAGATGAAGCACCTAAAGATACCGTTGATGTAACTGAAAGTAATGGAGTTACCACTATTAAATTACTTCAATCAACATCATTTAATTTAGAAGTAAAAGATGGTGAAAAAGTTGTTCTTGATTTAAATGGGCATGCATTAAATAACACTACATCTGAAGGAAAAATAGAAGTAGATCATCCTACAATTACAGTTGAAAAAAATGGTACTTTGACAATTAAGGGTAGTGGAAGTATTACAAGAACTACACAATATCCTAATAGCCAAATTTCCCAAGCAATAATCGATAATTATGGAGTATTAAACCTAGAAGGTGGTTTTATTTCTCCTCAGGGAGCAGCCATTTATGGGATTAGAAACTTAGCTGGTGCTACTATTAATGTTTCTGGAGATGCTAGAGTTTCCACTGTATACGCAAAAACATATGGTTTATGGAATGAAGGTACAGCTAATATAAATGGCGGTCAATTTGATCAAAGCTTAAATGCTGATATGCCTGCAGTTGTAAATAGTCAAAATGCAAAAATGAATATTACAGATGGTGTATTTAGAGATATGACTGGCAAAAAACTTCAAACTGTAGCTCCAGTTGGTAATGCTGAAACTACTATTACAGGTGGTAAATTTGACCGTCAAGATACATCAACTGGTTCATATGAACAACAAGATATGTCTGCCTTTATACCTGAAGGTTATGAGATGGATAGATATGGAAATGTAGCAATTCATCAACCAGAAATAACTACTGAAATTCCAGGTTCTGATGCTGTTGTAGCAACTGATGAAGAAACTTCTAATGTATTAGCAGATACATTAAAAAATACTAAAGATGAAGAGTTAAAAAAATTATTAGAAAAAAATGATGCAACTGTTGTACTTGAAGCTAAAGAAGCTACAGTAACAGAGGAGAAAAAGAAAAAATTTGCTGAAGTTTTACCAAATGCAAAAATGTCTAAATATTTAGATATCAGTGTTTTAGTAAAAGCTGGAAGCGAAACACATGAGTTACATGAATTAGATGAAGAGATAACTCTTACAATCAAAGTACCTGAAGATTTACCTAAAGTAGCTGAAGGTTATACAAGAACATATTACATTTTAAGAGAACATAATGGCGAAGTTGAAATTCTAGATACATTATTATCTGAAGATGGAACAGAATTAAGCTTTGCTACTGACAAATTCTCTACTTATGTACTTGCATATGAAGATCAATCAAATTCTGGAAATGCTCCTGAAAACCCTAATACATTAGATAATATTAGTAGTTATTTAATGTTAACTGCTGTTGCTTGTACTGGTTTAGTTGCATTAGGTTATTCAGTTAAAAAGAAATTAGAAAATTAGATTTTTAATCCTTTTCCTTTTATTAAATCCATTTCTAGCAGGGAAATGGATTTTTTGATTGATGTAAATAATGTAAATATAGTTTGCAAAACTTGACATTTTACATATGCCATAAGTATAATGAACTTATAAAAATAGGAAGAAGGAGTGAAAAATGAAAAGATTTTTGGGAGTCTTATTAGGATGTACACTATCACTATGTTTTGTTACTTCTGCAGATGCACTAACTACTCATAAATATGATGACTGGGTAGTAGATGGCGGAAGAGGTACTAAAGAAAAAAGTGACGAAAATGTTACAATTATCAAAGGACAAGAAGCTTCTGAAGAAGGTCAGCCAAATCCTTGTGATGGACCATTTAGTAAAGCTAGTGTTCAAAAGCTAGAAGATGGAATACTTGAAGAAACTTATATTGAGCTTGGACTTGATAAAATAAAAGCTGGCGAATACTTTGAAGCAGATTTAGGTTTAAAAAACGCCTCTGGCGAATATGTAACTGAAGCTATTGTAATGACAGAGCATGGATATGACGGTAAAATAAAAGTATATGCTGGATGGGCACCAGAGTTTGCTGCATATGTAACTGAAGATGGTATTTATACCTATCAATGGCATATGTTTATAGGTGATGATGGTGTTGCCTATGTTAACTTTACATTATTAAACGGAAAAGAAGTTGTAGGAACCACAGGAAATATATGCTTAGATGCTGATACAATTAAAACTGAAGATACTCAAAATCCGGTTGCAGCTGAAAAGGATGTTTCTGTTAAATACTTATGGTTTGTACACGTAAATGTTGCTGATGGAATAAAAGTTTATTCTAAATTACCTGGCGTAGAAAACGCTGAAATTGTTGCTCCAGCAGAAGATTCCAATTTAAATGTTACTGATGCTGAAAAATTAAGTGATGTGCTTAAAGCATCTCTAAAGGACTCAGAGATTGAAGGCTTAGAAGATGATACTGTTGTTACATTTGAAGTAGCTTCTAAAGAAGTAGATAAAGAAGATGTTGAAGTTTCTAAATTTGCAAGTGCTTTAGCAGAAAAGGCCAAGGAAGGCAAAATAGCAAGTTATTTTGATATCTCAATAGCAGTTAAAGATGCAATGAGTGATAAAGAGTTAGGTAAGCTAACAAAACTTAGTGAAGGCATTGAATTAATAGTTAATTTACCGGAAGATTTGCCTGAAGTAGAGGAAGGATACCAAAGAGTTTATTATATTTTAAGAGAACATGATGGTGAAGTAACTGTACTTAAAACCAACGTATCTGATGATGGTAAAGCTGTTTCATTTACATCTGACGAATTCTCAACATATGCTCTTGCATATGAAGATATTAAAAACGCTGAATCTACAAATCCTAATACAATTGATAAAGCTCCAGTTTATTTAGCAGTAGGCGCTATTGCTTTAACAGTTCTTACAGCTTTAGGATATTCAGTTAAAAATAAACTTGAAAATTAGACTAAATATAAGACTCATTTCTCTAACGAAGTGAGTTTTTTGATGTAAAATAAAACCTCATATCGCTTAATATGAGGCATTTTTAAGCTTTAGCTTCTCTTTTAATTAATTTAGCGTGTAATACGACTTTGTCATCATCATTATAACAAGTGGATAGAGTAAGTATTTTATCATTAACATTTACTGTTGTACCAAAATCATGAGCACTTCTGTTTAATAGCTTATTAGCAAATTCTAAAAATTCATTATCACTTGTAAAGGTTGTTTGGATATAGTCGTTAGTAGTAGGAATTCTATATACACTAAATACTTGCCATAATGTATTTTCTGTTTCAGTTGATAGCTTAATAACGAAATTGCTAGGGTTATTCGTCCAGCCACTTGACAAAATATTTCTAAGGGAACCAAACATTGTGTTATCAAATCTTCCATGAGCGTAAATAATAGTATTTCGATCAAAATTTGCCACATTATTACGATAGTCCATAAATACCCATCCAGCGTAGTTAAATCCTTTATTAAATGAATGAGTTAAATAATATTCATTATCAGTAGTTTGAACAAATGGGTAGTTGATATTAGTTCCTCCAACTTGAATCCAACCAATTGTATCAATATTCATATACTTTAAGGCCGAAAAGTCAACATCAATAAGATTCATATTTATAAAATCCCAATACGGATCACTTTGGGGAACATCATTTTCGATGATTTCCGTATTTTCCGTATCTTCTTTTTCTTGAACTTCAACTATTTCCTCAAACTGTTTGATTTGATCATTTGTTTCACTAGAATCTTTTAACCATTTACCTATATTACAGGCACAAACGATGAATATTATTACAAAAACTAGAAAGCCTAGCAATAAAAATAAATTATTCCATTTTACTTTGATTCTTTTTCTTTTACGAAAATATATCTTTTCACCATTAACGTTTTTTACAATGTATTTTGCTTTTTTATTTTTATTGGTTGCCAATAAAATCACTCCTTGCTAAATTTATCATCTTGCTTAACATATATTATATCATGGATTTATCTACTTATGTAAAATCATTAAATTAATCTAAAAGGTATCAATGTTTTTATAATCTTCAGTTGCTTTAATGCCCATTTGGCAGTGTTTAGCAAATTCTTCATAGCCAATTCCATACTTAGGCTTATCATAAGCAAAGTAATATAATTTATCGCCAATTATTTGTAAGTCACTTTCTCTAATAAACTCATTTCTTACATCGTCTAAAGCCTCTTTTAAAGAATTATAATATCTGATTTCATCTTTAACATTTTTATAAGTATTTTCAATCCAACCATATTCATTATCTAATTTAAAAATAACAAATGTGTGATTAGGGAATTTTAGACCATCATCATAAAAGATTAAAATACTTTTAAAGGGAATATTGTTTTTAGTAAAGAATTCTCTTTCAACTTCAACTTGATCCCAACATATTCCTATATGGTTTTTCCATACTTCACTTGGTTTTTGAAGATAGTAATCTGTTAAAAATTTATTTTTAACAATATGGTTAATATATTTATGACCATCTTTATCAATCCAACCATACTCAATATCTTTCATTTTATTTAGAAACTCTTGTATTTCTTCTTTCATATATATCACCATATCTATTATACAATAAAAATGTATTGTTAGATTATATTATGTTTTGATAAAATAATAATGTATATGAAACAGATAGTATTAGATATATTAAATGAGTATTTAAAGTTATATCCTGAAGAAAAAGAAAGGCAAAAACAGTTTTATGATTATTTACAATCTCATAATTCTCTTGAGATAGTGGATTGGAATAATTTTGTAGGCCATCTTGTTGCAGGAGCTTTTATCTATGCTCGAAAAACTAACCGTTTTCTATTTCTTTATCATAAAGATCTAAAGATGTATCTTTATCCAGGTGGTCATGCTTCCAAAGAAGATAAAACACCTTTAGATACGGCTTTAAGAGAATGCACTGAAGAAACGGGATTAATTGATTTTAAAGTTCTTTCTTGGAGTGGTAATAATTTGGTTCCTCTTGATATAGATACTCAACATATAGCTTATAATGAAAGACTTAATTTACCAAGTCATTATCATTATGATTTTCGTTATCTTTTTCTAATCGAGGATGAACAGGATATTAAAATAGATACTTCAGAGTCTAGAGATTATAAATGGCTAGATTATGATGAGGTTATTAATATGTCAAGATATGCAATACTAAAGGATAAATTAATCAAAGTTATAAAGGATAATATATGATAAGAAAAATAGTTAAAGAAGATTATGATAGAGTATTAGAGCTTGCTCATGAAGTTCATAAGATACATTTAGATAATAGACCTGATATTTATAATGATGCTTGCTCACTTCCTTATAACCGCTTCTTAGAAATGCTAGAAAGTGGATACAATTTTGCCTATGAGGAAGACGGAATGATAATTGGTATTATTCTTGGTGAAGTGCTAGAAAGTGCTGATATACCATTATTTAAGAAAAGAAGAGTTCTATATATAGATGATATAGTAGTAAGTAAAGATTATCGTAAAAAGGGGATAGGAACTAAGTTATATACTGAGGTTAAAAATAAAGCTATAGACGATAAAATGGATAGTATAGAGCTAAATGTTTGGGCTTTTAACGAAGATGCTATTAACTTTTATAAAAAGCTAGGTCTAAAATATAAGAATATTAAAATGGAAGAAATATTAAATAAATAAGCATCGCAAATTCAAATTAAGGAATAAAGTGAAACTACATTTAAAAGTATAAAACATATTACAAAACTTGATCGTAAATTAAGCGAGAATAACATGCATAATCATTTTGCCGACGTCGGCAAAACGATAGATATACCTATGTGAACAGTAAAATCAATTGCGCAAATAGAAAAAGAAGAATTACAGAAAATAGAAATAAAATAATAAATTGGCATCCTTTTGAATCTTGTGAATATAGTCTTTATCTTAATGATAAAAATTAAGATAATTATTTAAAATAAACTTATAAAGATGTATACTATTAATAGAAAGATAAAGAATAAATAGGTGATAAAGTGAAAAAAGGGACTAAGAAAAAGATTGCTTTATTTATTGCTATTGGCTTCTTTTTAATCATGGGTATAACTTTATGCTTAGTATATTATTTATGTAATAAAGGCACTTATTTATATGATATTAAAATTGATAATGACACAATAAAAGTTTATGAAGATAAACTTATTTTAAATGGAGATGACATCGGATATAGCGAAGATAATGTTCATAGATTTATTTCCTTAATCGAAGATAATTTTGAAGTAAACAATAATCTTTTAGAAGTTGAAAGTGCTAATCTTGATAACGATATTTTCTTATTGTTTGAGTCCATTATAAATAAAGATCCTGAAGCAAACTTTAATATTGAAAGTGAAAAGTATGATAATGTTCTTTATTTAGATAATAGATATGTTATTTATTTAAAAGATAATAATCAAGTAAGAGTAAAAAAAATAAAGATGGATAAAGATAATTCCAAAGTATCGGAAATTATATCGACATTTGATCTTAACTTTAGTCAAGAGAATAATCAAAGAGTAGTAGACTACTTAATGAGATTATTTGCTAGTGATAAAAAAATATTTAAGTCAATTATTTATAAAAATGAGCAAAATTATATAAATAGTATTATATATAATGACGAAAGTTATCTAAATAATGCGGATGTTAATCTAAAGTATATCTTTAAGTATGTAGGTTTAGACTGTCCTTCGCCAACGTTATATTTATATGATGATAATACTTTTGAGTATTACTATACTTTTGCCTTAAATGACGAATTGTTAGAACCTATAACAGGTTATTATAATCCTAGTGTTGAGGACATCATGACCGAAGATACTATTACTTATGGAGCCAATTACAATTCTTACGTTATTTCTGATGTTCAAAATAATATGATGTATGCGTTTGATATTACATCAGAAATGTTAAGTAGTTTTCTAAATGAACTTAATACACCTTTAGATATTTGTTTAGTTCAACAATAAAATTATATTTTACGAACTATTTGAAAATCTAATTTAGCTATTTGATCATATATATTATCAACTTCTTTAAGGATTGTTTCTTTATTTGTAAGCGTATTAATAACTTCGTTAACAGCCTTATTGTAGTCTCTTTTGTACTTATTGTTAAGTTCATGCCAATTGATGTTTTTAAAGTTAAAGACGATCTCTTTATTAAAATTTATAATGCCTAATTCTAACCATAATGCTATAACAGGGTATCCAGGGTAACCTTGCCAAAATGTAGCATTATCTGTTGAGCTTATTTTATTATCTTGCCATTTTATTTTATATTCTTTAGTCCAATCGGAAGACTTAACTAGCGCTTCTTTATCCTTAATTTGAATTCTTTTATCTGCGATAGCACTAAAGGCTTCATATATTTTGGCTTTAGGTGGCATTTTCATTAAATCACATCCTTACCATTTTAAAAAAGACTCTAGATTATTTACTAGAATCTTTTAAAGCTTTATTTAATATCTTAACAAAAGCATTATTACCTTCTTTTGTTAAATGGATATCATCTTTTAAAAGATAACTTTCTTTATTTTTATTTAATTCATTATAAAAGTTAATAATTTTAACGTTATCTTGGTCATAGTCTTTTAAAGCATTGTAGCTATCCTTAGTAGTGACTAAGATATAGATTTGTCTATTACCTAAAAGATTAATTATTTCATTATAATTATCTTTAGTAATTGATATAGAGCTATCAAAAGCTAAAACTATTTTATTATTTATATTATTAGCCTCGATTGCTTTTTTAATTTCATTTTTTAAACTATTAAAGCTATAGTCATTTTTCATATTAAAGGCATCATCTTTATAAGTATCTTTAATTAAATCATAAGCATTTAGTAAAATATCATTGCCATAGAAGCTAAATTTGTTTTTTTCTTTATTTTCAAATTCATTAATAGCGTCTTCCTTAATCTTTTTATATTTTTCTTCATAAACATGATACATAACATCATATAAACCATTGGCATAAGCAAGACTTCCTTCCGTAGTCAAATGGATTCCATCAACAGCAAAATATTCACTATGGCCCTTAGAAAGGGTCTCCCAGTCAAAAACATATAGGTTAGGGTATTCATTTGCTAATGCTTTAATGTCATTATTTATTTTAACATCAACATCATTAGTAACTGTACTCCAAAATATTTCGCGATCTCCAAAGCTTTCGATAAGCTTACGTTTAAATTCTTCACCACAGTTTCCATTGGCTCCAAGATTTATAACAATAGGATTACCTAAAGAATTGGATTTTTTATATTCTTCTATAACATCGTAACTATTCCAAATTTGTCTTGATACTTTACCATCAAAATGGCTATTAACAAATTTTTCTTCTAGAGTAGGAGCAGCTCCAAGCATAATGGAATCACCAATGCCTAGAATAGGAAGCTCAGTAATTGTATTACTAAGGTTAGCTAAGGCAGTATCAACATCTGCTAAGGTATCATCTAAGGCATTTAAAGCTTCTTCAAGCTTTTTTTCATATTCTTTTTGACTTTCGGCAGCTTTCCTTTCGTTTTCAGCTAATTGCGCTTCTAAGGCTTTCATTTCTTGGGTATAATCTTTTGAAGTACAATATTGCCATGCCCCAAAAATAGTTAAAGCACCAATCATTGTCACGAGAATTGTTTGAAGCCATTTATATTTCTTTTCTTTGTGGAAAATATAGAATAAGATATATGATAAACTGATTAATATTAAAAGCATCAATATAGTTTTTAGTATTTGATTTAGTTTTACATACTGAAATACATATATAAGAGGATATTGGAATAAGTATATCCAAAGTGTCATTCCTGATAATGTTTGCATTACATAATTATTAATAGGTATATTACTTGTTTTAAAGGAAATACCATATTCTATTAAACGACATGTTATAAGCGTTGTTAGAATCATACTAAGAGCAAGAATTTTTGAATTAGGACTAACAAAGATAAACAATAATATTACTATTATTAAATAAAGATAAAAAATGATTTTGCCTAAAAGATTTTCTTCTCTTAATGTTTTTCTAGGTACTAAATTACCATAATAAACGTGTGTAAAGCCAAATGCTAAGCCCCAAAGAAGGGAAAAAGCTCTAGGTAAAGTATTATAGTAATACATCATCATATTGTCAGAAAAGGTGGAAATATAAAAGTAAATTGTACCTATAATAGCAAGGCTAAATGTTATTATGCAAGGTAACTTTTTACTTTTCTTATCTCCTAGTTTTTTTAAAGCAATAAATATAAAAGGAAAAACTAACTCATATTGTATTAAAATGGAAATGTACCATAAATGCATAAAAGGGGAGTTTATACTATGAGCAAAATAATCTAAATTAGCATTTATTTGCCAAAAGTTATTATAACCAAATAATACTGAAGTGGTTTCTGGTCTTAGATTAATCCAGATTAATCCTTTTAAAGAATTAATAAGAGGAATTGTCATAAAGACAACAACTACCACGGGTAAATATAGCTTTAAAAGTCTATTTTTATAATATTTGCCTAAATCAAAATGATCTTTTTTAAATGAAGAGATAACAGATAAGTAGCTGCTTAAAACAAAGAATGAACATACTGCTAAATAGCCACCTTTTAAAAAGCCCATATGATAAAGTAAAATAGCTATACAAAATATTATTCTTAATAGGTCTAGGTGTTTATAATACTTTTTTTCTTCCGTTAAATTCGTATTTATGATAGTCTCAGGATTACAATAGGGACATCTATCATATGAGGAATTATACCTTTTGCCACATTTTGAACACTTAATAGTATTTTTCTTTTTTTCACTAGTAGTATGTACTACTTTTTCTCCACAATGAGGGCAAGTTTTAATTGTATCACTTATTGTTTTTCCACATTTTTTGCACTTAATCAAAGTCACTTCTATAGTCCTTCCTTCTTATCAGATTATCTATAAAATTATTTTATCAGTTTTTAGATTTTATATCAATCAGTTATTATCGTTATGATTTTTACTTAACAAAATAGATATGAAATTATTTATTAATATAATGCATTTTAATGCCTAAAATTATGTAATGTCTTTTGATAAATCCTTTAATATATGTTAAAATAGGCAGCGCAAATGGAGGTTTAAATGGATTTAATAATACCTTATGACGACAAATTGTATAGTAATGGAGGAGCCTTTATTACTACTGATGGCCAAATAATTTATACATATGGTGAACATGAAACATTTTCTTTAAATTATTGTAAAGGACCTAATTATGAATTATTTGAAGAAGTAAAATATGGTGTAGGTTTTTCTCACTATGCCAAGCACTTTGAAGATTTTCAAAGGGACTATCATTTTCACGGTACTAGAGAAGAAATTGATGAATATAGTTCATCAAAGTTAAGCTTAGAAAAATTGGCTTTATTTAAATTATGGTTAGAGAAATATGAGTTTGCAAGATATGATATGTTTTCCGATTTTATGGTATATGTGCTTGGCTTTGATAAAATAGAAACTATAATGAGGGAAGCTATAATGACAACCTGTGCTAATCCCCACATTAAATACTTTAACTATTATCTAATGGATTGGCCAGTTAACCAAGCCTGTCCTATGATATACAATAGGAAAACTGGGGCCTTTGAATTTGATAGAAACTTTTTGCTAGCAACAACAAGCGAAGATAGGGAATACGAAGAAGAAATAAGCGAAATAAGGTCTAGAGTAAGATTAAAAGATCGAACTTTATTCTTTAAATGAAACAAAAAAGAACTAATCATCTAAATTGAACTAGTCAATAAAAAGTAGACACCAAAAGAAGATTATGAGAACCCCAATTCAGTTCTATACTGAACTGGGGTT
>CANQFJ010000030.1 GCA_947598485.1 uncultured Bacilli bacterium
CGTGATTATTTTAACAAGTTAAAATAATCTATCGTTGGTTTGTCGTGACTCTGTCACTTTTGTTTGACAAACCTACATTTTCTATAATGTATCTTCCAAAACAACTTGTTCAGCAGTTAAAATATCGGCAAATTCTGTTTTAAATCTTTCTTTTTCTTTAACTAAGACATCTGGATAGACACTTTTAGTATTACATATTGCTTTATAAAAATATTTAATTGTTACATTAGGATTATTATCATACAAAGCAAAAGTCATTGCATTAGCGACAATTGTTAAACATATATCAGGATATCTACTAGATATTTCATATACTCTTTTATATTCATCTGTCATCTCAACAATAAAACGCATAATCTTTTCAATAATAAATGGATCATATGCTATTTTAACGCCTATTTGTTTCTCTAATTTAGGATAAGTTCCCATGAGGATTTTAACACACGTATCTTGAGAAGCTTCTTCAACATCGATTTTTTGAAATCTTCTTAAAAAGGCTCTATCTCTTAAAATATATGTTTCATATTCTTCAGTCGTTGTTGCACCAATCATTTTAATTGTGCCACGGTCAAGACCTGCTTTTAGCATATTAGCAAAGTCCATACCACCATCTTTATTAACTAGTAAATGTGTTTCATCAATAAATACTATGGTCTTTTCTCTCTGTGCTAATTCTTTAACTAATAAATCAATTCTATTTTCCGTTTGTTCTTGGACTTGTGTCGAACCAATTAAACTCGTAATATTTATTTTTATAATATTCCAGCCCTTTAAAGCATCAGGCACCATATTATTTTTAATTCGATATGCAAGCCCTTCGACTATAGCAGTTTTTCCTATTCCTGGCTTTCCTACTAAAAGAGCACTTTTTTCTGGGGTTAATAAAACAAGTATACATTGTTTAATTTCTTCTTCTCGAGCTATCGCAGGATCAGTAATATATTCTTTATTAACTAAATCCTCACCATAACGTTCTAACATACTTATTTGTTCATTCATAAGTCTCACCTTCTTAATTATATCAATTATTAAACAAAAATACAGCCCCTCTTCGGGACTGTACATTATAATCTTTTCAATACAATAGTAAATAAATAATTCTTTTAAAATACATATTGGCGCCCAATGTAGGACTCGAACCTACGACCTAACGGTTAACAGCCGTGCGCTCTACCGACTGAGCTAATTGGGCATCAATACAATTAAGATTGTACTAAATTACTTCCAATATGTCAATAAACAATTTTTGTTTTTAAAATTTTTTATACTATGAATGGAAATATATGTATATTTCATCGTAAATATAATCAGTTGTCGTTCTTTTTGTGGTCAAGCTCGACTAAATATCGATCTGACTATATTATAGACTTATAATATCTAGATATGTTCCACCCATTTTATCATAATAATTTTCAACTTTACTGCTGAATTTTAATACAGAACCTAAACCTCCTGATGAAATTGTATAGCTTTTTGATGTAGCTAAATCAACATCAACAACTGCATGTTGATAAGAACCGTATATTACTGCTGGCGTTGCATTAATTTGCAAGTGCCCTTCTATACTATTTTGTAAATAAGTTATATCATCATTTACAATATTCATTGATATGCCAAAACCAAGCTTTTGATTGCTAATATTTGTCCCATTAGGAGCGTAGTTTATTGTTTTATAAACTCCTCCTGTTTTATACGTTTGTGTTCCCATCTGTGTACCATTTACAACTTCGAAATTGCCAATTCTAATTCCCATAACATCAAATGATCTAACTTTAGGCAATAATTCTGGACTCCAAATTGTATATAAAGTAAAATATGTTACTGCATCATATGGAGTTGTTAAAGAAAGCCTTAGCAACTTCGCAGCGGTGGAATATGTGTCACTTTGATATGGCACCGGTAAATATACGTTTCCTGTTTCGTATTCTTCTTCCGTAATTTCCATATTCTCACAATGACCAGTGTTGTTATCACATAATGAATAAACATATTTAGTTGTTTGTTGAACATTATCAAAGTTAATAGATGAGCTCATAAGATCTACATATTTTTCATATGGCATCATATAAATAGATACATCATTATATAGATTCTTAAGTTTTTGATAGTTCTCTTCAGGTATGTCATATCCCTCACTAGTATGAAAGTCTGCCAATACTGTAAAAGGCATTAATATAAATAACAAGATGAAAAATACTATTTTTTTCATAACCCTTTTTATCCTCCTCCTTTCGACAAAAATATATAATATTTGACCTACCATTTTCAATCTCTAATTCGTAGATACTAAGTATCTATTACGTAGACTAATATATGGTTCTAGAATTTTCAGTACGGTATTTAACGAGTACCCATAACCTACACTATTATCTATTTTTTTATTTATTAAACTATACGTATATCTTTCAGCTGTCACTGTGCCATTTTCGATTTTTGATATTAAAGACACACTAATACTTTCTGATTCAAAATTATAATTAATTAAAAGTGCATTTTCTCCTTTAGAATTAATAACCAAAGTTTTTGTGATTTTATCATAAATATATTCGATATTTTTAATTACTTTTTTATACGTATTGTCATCAATTTTTTTAAATCCCATTTTAACTAATTCTTTAATGAACATTTTATCATTTAAATTATATTTTAAATTATCTTCTACTACTTCTAAGGTGTTTATATCAATATTAAATATTTTGTTAATTTTTTCTTTACCATTATCAACTTCTTTTACTGTAACTTCTATTGTAATATCATTTGGATTAATATTGTCATCTAAATTAATCGAAATATTCTTAGTATCAGTAGTATAAAAAATAACTTTATTATTATAAATAAAATTTATTTCAACAAGATCTGTGTCTGTATAACCGTCAATCAATAATTTTAAATTACCGATATAAAGCATATTTATACTTCTATCTTTTATGTAATAGCCATCTATATTACACACAGTTTGTTCATCATTAGTTACATCAATATAATATAGTGTTAAAGGATTATAGAAATTTTTGTAATAAACAAGCAAGGCAAATAATATAACTATGACAATTAATAATAAACCAATAAAAAAGACTAGCGCGAATTTAATTCTAGTCTCTTTCTTCTCTTTATTTCTTTGTTTAATATTAAGCCGACCAGAATGTAATTCTTCTAAGGTTATATCTAAAGCATTGCATAAAGGCATTTGATATAGCTGGTCAGGAAAGCCATTATTATTCTCCCATTTAGAAATAGTTTTTGGAGAAACATTTAAAATATTACCCAATTCTAATTGAGTTAATTTTTTATCAATTCTACATTGTTTTAAAAAATTGCCAATATCACCGGGCTCATAATGAATATTATGAACTTTATTGTTTTTATTCTTTTTACTACTCCACATGTAATTAATTTTACAATATTAAAAATTAAAAATATTAATTATTTACAAGAAGCAAACAAATTCCATATTTTTCCAGTAGGCTTAATACTAAAGGTAAGCATTTCTTTAGTAATAGGATGAGGAAATGAAAGCTTATAAGCACATAATGCTATTTGCTTTTTATCTTGCTTGCCATATAATTGATCGCCAAATAAGGGATACCCTCGCGAAGCAAATTGAACTCTTATTTGATGGTATCTACCTGTTTCTAGAGCTATGTCTACTAAAGATAGACCTTCTTTCTCCTCTATAACTTTATAATGTAAAATAGCTTTCTTACCATTGGGAGTATTTAATAATACTTTTTTATCTTCTGTTTTCTCTAAAAAATCGATAAGAGTATCTTCCTTTTTAGGAAGAATGCCATTTACTACAGCATAATAATATTTATGAAATAAACCCTCTTTCATACTTTGTGAAAGTCGGGATGCTGCTTTAGAGGTTTTAGCAAAAACCATTACCCCGCTTACAGGGCGATCTAATCTATGCACAAGGCCAAGAAAAACATTGCCGGGCTTTTGGTATTTTTCTTTAAGATATTTTTTGATTAAAGTAAGCATATCTTCATCTTTAGTATTATCCGCTTGAGATAAAATATTCACGGGCTTTTCGACCACAATAATATGATTATCTTCATAAATAATATTTAAATTATTCATTTGTTACCCATCCTGTAATCCCCGCGGGTAAATAAAGATTGGTATTTTCAATAGGAAGTACTATTTCATCAACCATTATTTTACTATTAAAATGAACTTTTAAAATATTTTCCAAGGTTACTAAAGAAAGATTAGTTGAATAAGTATTAACACATACAAAGAGAAAATCCTCACTTAGAATTTCTTTACATAATGTTAATAATTTGTCTAAATCTTTTTCTATAGACCACACTTCTTTATTTGCTCCTCTTCCATATGAAGGAGGATCCATGATTATAGCATGATATTTATTACCACGGCGAATTTCTCTTTCGACAAATTTAATAACATCATCTACTAAGAATCTAATTGGTTTATCTTGAAGTCCTGATGATATAACATTTTCTTTAGCCCAATCATTCATTCCTTTTGAAGAATCTACATGCACAACACTAGCTCCTGCCGAAAGACAAGCTACACTAGCACCACCTGTATAAGCAAATAAATTAAGAACTTTTACTTCTTTGGAAGAAGCTTTAATAGCTTTTATCATTCGATCCCAGTTTACGGCTTGTTCAGGGAATAGACCGGTATGTTTAAAGCCCATTTGTTTAATATTAAAGGTCAAATTATGGTAACTTACAGTCCATCTATCCGGAATATTTTTAATATTTTCCCAATATCCTCCACCGGTATTCGAGCGATGATAAACCGCATCGGCTTCTTTTGCGTCAATAGGATTATCCCATATAACAACAGGATCTGGTCTTAAAAGCTTAATATTTTTCCAACTTTCAAGTTTCATACCATTACCGGTTTTTAGTATTTTATAATCATCGCCAAAGTTACTAACTAACATCTTATCACCTTTTTCTTGTATCAATAGCTTTACGAAAAACAAAGAATCTATCATATAAAAATTCTAAAACAAAATTTAAAATCATAGTTATCGCTAAAACAATATAATCATTTATCCCTTTTAAAGATGCTACATCACCTAAATAAGTTGATATCGGAGTAAATACTGCATAAAAAGCAGCTACTTTAAGCATAGCAATTGGCACATTATTCGCAGCTTTAAAGGTATAATTTCTATTTAATGTAAAGTTCCATACAACTGATAAAATTAAAGAAATTAAATATACAGGCCAATATCCCCATGAAGGAAATATTAATTTAAGTAGGCTAAAAGAACCTATTTGAATAAGCCCTGCGCTTATCGAAAAGATGGTAAATTTAATAGTTCTAATAAATTCTTTATTCATATTTATTCAACCTCTTATGCTATCAATAGTATATCATACTTTTAATAATGACTCGCAAGTTGTCTTATATATAGCGCATCATTAGGATATATCCGGTCTCTATCCACAAGTACCAAAGGCATTTCTTTAAACCAATTTGGCAGTCTTTCGGTATTTGTACAATCTGCATCTAGATAACTATCAAGTAACCTACAATTATCCCCACAAGGGCCACTCATCAAAGTGTCTGTGTATCTATAGCCTAAAGACTCTAACTCGTGTAGAAAGTATCCCAAATATTTCACATCAACTTTTTTAGCATCTCTTTGAAGATATGGTTGTACCTCAATACCACACTCTACTATACCTCTGTTATCTCTGATATATATTTCCTCATAATTTTTTACGATTAAAAATAAATTAGGACATATAACATCTTCATAAGACCACTTTGTTCTAAACAATTTTAAAACAAAATCACCAACTTGATAAACAACGCCTGTAGAACCAGAGGCTATATAGCGCCATGTAGCCTGAGTACTTATTGTTAAATATTTATCAATAAATTCTAATAATTTACCGCCGAGTCTTGTCATATTAACTAGATCTAATAACTGAGTATCTTCTTCCCTAAAACGGCTGTAACAAGCTTGATAATGTTCTAATATGTCCCTAGATATTAAATTAGGATAGTTTCTCATTATAAAAAATTTTTCGGTTGAAGAGGTTAAAAATAGCCTATCAGGATCACAGTTAAATTCATCTATGCCAATTTCATTTTTCTCATAACTATATGAATATGGTGTGTCGTAAACCATAATCGGTGTAAGTAACTCTTTAGCTAAATCGTTTTCGAGGTAATTTGCCAAAATATACTCTTTTAAGGGAATAAAGTATTTATCTTTATACTTAGATTTTAAAATTAAATAAGCTAAATGGCTAATATCTTCATTGGCCATTAAATCAGGCCATAAAGTAAGCTGTTCATTTTCCCTGTAAGTAACACTTGTTAAATATAACATTAAATTTGGATAAATTGCTTCAAATAAATCTTCATGTTCCTCGAGAATATACTCCATAAATAAAAATCTAATATGGATATTGGGATGAGCTTTATAATAAGCAATAAGTAAACTATACTTTTTATAATCTGCAAAGAAAATATTAAATAATCTAGAATACGTTTCCACCTTTAAGGAATCTTCTATCTTACTAATATGTTCATAAAAATAATCTATTCCCCATGTAGAGTTATTAAGTAAATTTATGAGCATATCATCTGTAAAGGTAAATCCCGATTCAAGAAATTTTTTGGTCTGTTGTTCATAATCATCATTATCATAAATTACCCGAAAACAAAAAGCCGGATCTATATCTGTAAGCTTAGATAGAAATCCGTTTATAATATCGTTCTTATTTTCAGCTTTTCTAACACAGCCTATTAGATTTTGTTTGTCGTAATATGGTAAACTACTCAAAAAATCTATTTCACCTTTAGCTAATTCTTCAAATACATTAAACGCCATAATCCCCACTTCACGGGTTATTATATTGTTTATTTAGTTTTTAGTCAATAATATCTATTTCTTCTTCAATGTCTAAAATTTTAAACTCAATATTTTCATTTCTAAAGTTTTGTTTAATAAATTCTAAATCTGGTGGATAAAAATCATTATCCATATGAACAGGTAGCACTAATTTAGCTCTCATATCTTTTGCCCAAAGAGCAGCCTCATAAGCCGACATTGTAATGCCATGAGCAGTTGTAGGAAGTGCAACAATATCAGCTTTATAATCATTATTAAATGATATCGTATCGCTAGTTATATATAATCTATGTTTACCGTCATCAATAATATAACCAACATTTTCAAATACTTCTCCACCTTTTTTAAGAAGAGGATTAAAGCCATGGATAGCCCTTACAACTTCAACTTTAATATCGCCAAAAGTAAGAATATCATTTTCTTTTACGATATTAATATCCAACTCTGGATAAGTATCTTGTACTTCTTTTGTTGAATAAATGGGGATATTTAAACTTTTTAAAACTTCAGGATAAATATGATCAAAGTGCTTATGAGTTACAAGTATAACATCAGCTTCTTGCCATTTAGTAAGAAAGGCATCTTGATATTTTAAACTTCCGGGATCCACTAATATTTTTTTATTATTAGTTTCGATCATTAAACATGACTGAGGATATTTAATTATTTTCATTTAACACTTTCTCCAATTCGTTAATTAATTCTTCTTTTTTAGGAATGTAATAAGTATACGTAGATGCAAAAAGATTGTTTGAAAGCCCACCTAAAGCATAATCAATTGCAATATTCTTTTTACTTTTACAAAGAATAATGCCTATTGGTTTATTATCATCTTTATCATTTATTTCTTCATTAAAGTAATTTAAATACATATTCATTTGCCCTGCATATTCAGCTTTCATTTGGCCAATTTTTAAATCAATTAAAACATAACATTTTAATATCTTATTATAAAAAACCATGTCAATATAATAATGAGTATTTCCTAAAGTAACTCTTTGTTGGGTTCCAACAAACATAAAGCCCTTTCCTAGTTCAAGTAAAAATTCTTCAATATGCTTTACTAACTTTTGCTCCAAATCTTTTTCTAAAATCGGCTTATTTTCTTTAACTCCTAAAAACTCAAATACATAAGGTTCTTTTAATACATCTTCAGGCGTATTAAGCGTTTGTCCAACTTTTGATAATTCATAAACTTTCTCTTTATTCTTTTTTCCATCAGAAAGTAATAATCTTTCAAATAGAGATGTTTCTAATTGCCTTTTTAATTCTCTTACACTCCAGTTAGAATTAATGCATTCTTTTTCATAAAAATTACGTTCGTCAGTATTATTTATACTTAATAATTCACAATAATGAGACCAACTCCATTTAACAGACACTGTCTGTTGTTTTGGATATTCCAAATAAAATCTTCTCATATATTGTAAATTTGAAACTGAAAATCCTGTTCCTAAAGATTTTCTTAACTCTTTAGATAATTCCTTTAAAACTTGTTTTCCATATTCTGCTTTAGTATTGCCATTTTGTTCATTTTCAACAATAATTCTTCCAACATTCCAATATGCAATAACATAGTATTATTTACTTCGTAAGCTATTTTTTGTCTACTTTGTAAAATACTTTGATTTCTTGAATCATTTCAGCATTAGTTTTTTCTAGCATTTTAATCCCCCTTCCGTGACTAAATTGTCGCAATTTTCTAACTTTAAAAACAATTCTTCTAATAAATATTTTAATTATTTAGTTTCTTCACACTACAAAAGAAAAAGTTCACAATTTAATTTCATGAACTTCTAACTTAAATGCATAAGGCATATATAAATCACAATTACATGGGGCGAAATGTGGGAGTCGAACCCACGCATAATAGAGCCACAATCTACCGTGTTAACCACTTCACCAATTCCGCCAGATGTATCTATAGAATATCAAAAAAAGCTCTTATTTGCAAGAGCTTTTATCTAGGGCCTCACGCATTTTACTTTTTATTCTTTGGATTGAGTTATCTATTTGTTTTGGGGTTTTATCTAATGCTTTAGCAATAGCCTTATAATTAGTACCATTAATCATGTATATAAAAACTTCATATTCAAAATCTGACAAGTTATTTTTCGCAATATCTACTACCTCATTATAAGTTTCTACTGAAGTTAAATCGCTAAGAGGATCTTTGCCATCAGTTAAAACATCTTGTAAGTCCTTACCTATTTCATTAGGATAATCTAAAGATAAATTAGACTTTTCCATTTTAACCTTATTAGTAGAGTATTTATGAATTATCTTAAGAACTCTTCTTTCAATACATATTGACAAAAAAGTTTTTAAAGAGGCATTTTTGCCTATTTGAAAGCAATGAATACCGTCACTAAATCCATATGATGCCTCGCATAAAAGCTCATCTCTATCTATTTGATATAAATTAATAATGCGATAATGTTTTCTTATTATAGCATCAATGAGATAATGATATTTAGCATATATAACGTTATTAACATTTTCATCATTTTCTCCTAATAAACTTATTATTTCATTTTCGGTAATATCTTCATATTTTTGGTTCATTTGCCACCCATTTCATATAAAAATATTCCTGCGCTAACAGAAGCATTTAAACTATTTATCTTGCCATACATAGGCAGAGATATTACTTCATCAGAATTTTCTTTAACAAGCTTGCTAACTCCTTCTCCTTCACTACCAATAACTAAAACTTTTTTATCAGCATAATCCACTTCTTTATAGTTTTTTCCATCCATATCAGCACAGTAAATAAAGTAGCCATCTTTTTTTAATTTATTAATAGCATTATTTAAATTAGAAACCATAATTATCTTTACATTATCTATAGCTCCTACCGATGTTTTAAAAACAGTGTCATTAACTAGCACACTACGATCTTTAGGGATAATGATATTAGTAGCTCCTATGCATTCACAAGTTCTAATAATAGCTCCCATGTTATGAGGATCTGTTAAATGATCAAGTATAACAACAAAATCTGAATCAATATCATCCATAGTATAATAGTTATAATCCAAAATATCTATTACCACCCCTTGATGATTGCCTTTAACCTTAGAATCTAAAACATTATTAGAAACAAAATCATACTTAATATTATGTTCTTTTAAATAAGGAAGATAATCTTTTCGAGAAATATATACCTTCTTTATTTTGCTTACTTCTAGTTCATATAATACATTTTTGCCATATACTAACATCACAAACCTCCTTAAATATCAAAAATATTATAACACATATTAGACATTTAGTTTACTTAATATTTTTTAATAATTTTATAAATATAGGGAAAAATAATATATCCCGAGTTTGACAGTTAAAATAATAAAAAAACATCATTTTGCCTAGTATTTATAAGGCTTTGTGATGTTTTAATTT
>CANQFJ010000031.1 GCA_947598485.1 uncultured Bacilli bacterium
AAATAAAAGAGATAGCTCCAAAAATTATTAATAAAATCCCTTATGTTTGTTCAATTTTAGATAACAAAACTTATAATAAAAATTATGAGAAAATTAATATGGTAAAATTAAAATGCATTTTACATAACAAAGTCTTATGTTCTTTAGTTGAAAAATACAAGCCAGAATATAAATACGCCGTAATCGATCAGTTTGTTAATGGTAAAAAATATTATGAATATTTACAAGAAGTTCCTAAAAAACTTAAAGGCATATCTTTTTATACCAAGGGTGAAAGCAAATGTATAGCAGTTGCCGCGGCTTCTGTTATAGCAAGATATGAATTTTTAAAGCAAATGAATGATTTAAATAATAAAGTGGGCTTTACTTTACAAAAAGGTGCCGGACCTATTGTCGATGAACAAATTCAAACAATCATTCAAAAAAATGGTAAAGATTATTTAAAAGAAATTGGTAAGTTAAACTTTAAAAACTATACTAAATTAAGCGCATAGTTCTAACGCTAACAAATCAAGAGCAACACTTTTATCAATTGTTCCACTTTTTAGTCCTAAATCATAACTATTTAAAATGGTTATGATTTTTTTTAATTCTTTTTCAGTAAAATCATCAAGATGAGCTAAATAATTTTTCATCATCCAATCTTCTTTAGCATAATTTTTTTGAATATCTTTGGCACTTATGCCCTGCTTTAAATTAAGATAAATTTGCATTTCTTTCGCTAAAGATATTACTACTACAATAGGATCAGTTTTTAATCTCTCAAAAGAAGCAATCGAAGAACATGCCACTTCCAAATCACGGGCAATTATGGCATTTATAAAAGTAAATGTCTTGTTACTGACACTTAAGGAAATAATATTTTTTATATTTTGCATTGTAAGCTCGGTTTTAGGAAGTAAAACAAATATTTTATTTAACTCTCCCATCAATATATCATAATTAACGTATGAATTATCAACGATATAGCTGGCTACATCATAGCTAGTACTATAGCCTTCACTTTTAAGAATATCCATGCATTTATATGTCAGTTCTTTTTTGTTTAAAGTTGGTATTTCAACATAATTATTTTCATTATTAATTAACTTAAATATCTTTTTTCTTTTGTCGGGCATGTCATAACAAGCAAAAATAATCGTGGTATTTGGGTTATAATTTTTCATGTAATTCTCAAGTTTTTGCGCATCTTTATTTCCTTCTTCAGAATCATTTTTACCAGCTTTAAAAAAAGATGCCCCCTTAACAATAATGTACTTCATTTCGTTTGTTAAAGAAAAGTAACTAGCTTCTGCAAGCACGTCATCTAAAGTATTTTGTCTTAAATCATATTTAATAACATTAGAATTAGATGGGACTATTTTATTAATCTCATTTTTCATTAAAACAAAACTTTCACATGCAATTAAATAAACGTTCATATAGATTATTATACTATCTATAATAGAAAAAGAAAAGAGCCCTTATAGGGCTCAATCTATCTAAACATTATGCACAATGTAATATATTCTATGCAAAATTTTTAAAATGATTATCTTAATTTCCATAAGTTAATATAGAAAAATTGTTATCTTTAATTTTAAAAATAATGCTTCCATCCTGATCAGTACGATATAATTTTGCATCTTTTAGCCTATCTACTACACTTTGATTAGGATGATGATAACGATTATTTCTTCCAACAGAAATTACGGCATATAAGGGGTTAATTTGCTTAATAAACTTTTCTGAAGTGCTAGTACTACTACCATGATGGCCAACCTTTAGAATATCAATTTTAGATATATCATAATTTGCGATAATGGATTGCTCAACTACTGAGCCAGCATCGCCCATAAAAAGGATTTTTCTATTATCAATTTCAATCAGTAAAACATTAGAGCTATTATTTTCATCACTATAAATGCTATTGTTTAGAGAGTATATTTTAGCATTGGGAAAAGTTAAAGCATTCGCATTTTGCGAATACTTAATATGTTTTTGCTTTAGATTTTCCACAAGATTATTTTCGAGGTCATTATACTCTCCTTGATTAAAAATAACTTCATTTACTTTTAAATTATTAATTATATCTAAAGCATCTCCCATATGATCATAGTCACCATGACTTAATACTAAACTATCAATTTTGGTTATGCCAATACTTTTAAAATATAAAATTACATTATTAGAAACTTTATAGTTTTGTAGTCCACCGGTATCGATCATGATTACTTTTTGATGCCATTTACTGATAAGGGCAGCACAGTCCCCCTGGCCAACATCAAAGAAAATTACATAATCATTAAAATCTAACCTAGCATTGATCTTAACAGAAACTATTAGGATAGTTATCAAAAGCAGAAATTTCTTTTTATTATAATGTAAATACAAATATAATAAAACATAGAAGATAATAATAACTAGCCAAGATATTCTAGGAATGTTAATCGTAAAAATATGCCATTTACTTATAAATCCTATTACTTTTTCCATTATAGTTGTTGATAAAGAAAAGATAGGATTTAAAAAGCTAAAAACAAAAGTTAGTAATCCTAAAGGGTATAAAATAAATGATACATAGGGAATAAATAATAAATTGCAAAGAAATAAACTGAGATTACACTCATAATTTAAGTTAATCGTAATTGGTAACGTAAATAATAAAGTATAAAAAGAAATGACAATTATATTTATGAAATAATTTTTCTTTTGCCTTTTTTCAGTAGCAATAACCCCTAAAGCTGCACTAAACGAATATTGAAAAGATGTGCTATATACATTAAAGGGATCAATTAAAATTATGATAAAAGCTGTAAGTAATAATTTTTTTATGCCAGGTATTTTAATATCTTTCCATGCAAGAATTGTTCCAATAATAAAGGAAATAACAACTCTAAGAATGGAAGGTGTAAAGTTTACTAAATAAGCATAAAATAATAAAAATAATATGATAATAATATTTCTATAATGCTTTTGTAGAAAAAATAATAATTTGTTTAGTATTAAGATAAATACCGATACATGCATACCCGATATTGCTAATAAATGAGCAATTCCACAGTTTTTAAAATTATTATAAATATTAGTTTCCATGCCGGTTTTATCGCCACAGATAAATAATTTTAAATAAGTATTGGTACTAGCTCTTTGCCAAACCCAATTTTTAGCTTTAGTTAAAACATTATGAGTCTTAGCATTTACTTTAATTTTTTTAGCTGTAACTTTTGTATAAATGTGATTATTATATAGATAATCTTTATAATTAAAAGTATTAGGAATTGTATTTGGCAAAATTTCGGTAATTGTACCATAGACCTCTATGTTATCTCCTATATCAATATCTATTTCATCATAATAACTTACTAATATTTTTTCTTTAGCTTTAAGATATATTGTTGTTGCATTATCTTTTTTGACATATTTTTCTACAGTTCCCGTAAAATAATTTTCATCTTTATAAACCGACTTGTATTTAATAACTTTCGTAAAAATCAGCACATAAATAATAATTAAAAATCCTAGTATTAAATATAGAATACTAGACTGTAATATAGTCTTTAATCTTATCAAATAGTGTTTGTGATATTCCATCGACATTTATTATGTCTTCAATAGTTTTAAAACTACCTTTTTCCGTTCGATATTTAATTATAGCTTGGGCTTTAGCTTCACCAATACCGCTTAATGTTTCAAGCTCACTTTGACTAGCAGTATTAATATTAATTAAATCTTTAGATGTACTTGTATTATCACTACTAGTGCTAGAGCTTGGCCCATCTTCAATGATACTTGAGCCATTTTGGATGCATGATGATATATCCACATCTTCACAACTACATGGCTTTTCAACATAGACTATCTGAGGCTTATTTAACGTTGAATACTCATAGGCGCTATAGATAACTATTACCATCTCATCACTAACCTTTTTACTTAGGTTAATATTTTTCGTATAAGCGTATTCTGTTAAGCCACCCGCCATGGTAATAACATCATTAATGATATTATCACTCGTTACGGCATATACACCAGGATTTACTACTTGGCCTTTGATTTCTACATACATTGTTTTATCTTCATTTGAATCTATTTCATCTTTATTAGCCAAAGCTAATGGTTCTGAATCAATTACTTTGTTACTAGTTTTATCATGAAATATTTCATAACCATATAGGCCATAGATTCCAACCATAAGAATAAATAAAAAGCCTATTAAAAAATGTAAGTAGTACTTTTTTAAAATATCCATCTTTTTCCTCCTTTCATATATATACATTACGTATGAAAGGCGAAAATCCTTTTTTTATTTAATTATTTGTTAAATTTAAGCTTTTATTAAATTTTATAACTTCATTTATTGGCACTTTACTAATATTATTTTTTACAAAACCTAAGTTATTATTACTATCACTTAATATTATGACTATAGCACTATTAAAAGAATAATATTCATCCTCGAATTCCACAAGTTTATCTTTAATTATTTTATTTAAGAGATTTATGATTTTACCACTGGCATTTTCTTTAGCGACAATAATTTGACTAGGATAATACTTTATTTTATAAAACAATTTAGCAATATTATCATCACTATAAAGGTTAAAAATTTCAAAATGAAGCTCTTTAGCTAAATCACTTAAAAACTCTTTACTTTCACCGACAAAAAGATAAGATGCAGGTCCATCATGATTTTTCATAGGATTTGTAACTAACTTTAATAACTTGGAATCATAATGTTCTTTCATATTATGGTAAATATTCTTAACTTTGTTACTTTTAATTATAATATTATTTTTATATTCTAAAACATCCATAATATCATCTTCAGTAATATAATAATTTGTCCCATTTTTAAGCATTTGCAACTCATTTTTAAGCTTATTTTCTAAAATTTTATTTTTAAGGGCTTCTTTATAATTTCTTTCTTCAAGCATTTGCGCTTTGATCATACTTATTTTTTTTACATTATCTTCCTTTGTTTGAATAACCTCTTTATTTTCTTTAAGCTTAACATAACTCATAACGGAATCTAAAAGTTCTACTGACTTATCAGGATTTTTTTTGTCAGGGAAATAAATTGATGCAATATGAACTAAATTTTTTAACATATCATCACTAATGTTAATTTTATGAAATAAGATATATTCTTCTTTAATAGCTTTAATTATCGCAAAAGTTTCCTCTTCGTTTGGTTCATTAATAAGAATTCTTTCGAATCTTCTATTTAAAGCCTTATCTTTCATAATTGAGCTTTCATATTCTTTCTTGGTCGTGGCCGCGATACACTTAATATCTCCTCGAGCTAAATAAGGTTTTAAAATATCTGAAGCTCCGATTGCTCCCTCCGAGTCTCCTGCTCCAACCATAGTATGTACCTCATCTATAAATAAAATAATATTATTGTTTTCTTTTACTTCATTGATAATTCTATTAACTCTTTCTTCAAACTCGCCTCGATATCTAGTTCCTGCTAAAAGGCTTGCCATATTAAGAGAAAAAATAGTTTTATCAAGTAACATACTAGGCACTTTGTTTTGAACTATGCGTCTTGCTAGTTCTTCAACGATAGCACTTTTGCCAACGCCAGCCTCTCCTACTAACAAGGGATTATTTTTCTTTTTTCGTAAAAGAGTTTCGATTATTAAATCAATTTCTTTATCCCGGCCAATAACTTTTTCTTCTAAACTAACACTTTTGTTTAATATAACCCCATACTTAAATAACTCTAAACTATCATTTTCATCTTTTAAGAAGTTATACACGGCATCAATATCTACATCTTCCGCAATAAGAATTCTTAAAGCTACCCCTTCTCCAATTTCTAGCATACTTAAAATTAAATCTTTGCTATTTACTTTGTTTTTATTTTTCATAGCATTTAAAATTACCTCTTTTAATAAAGGGGTAAAATCACTACTTTTGTTTTTATAACATTTTTCTAAGCTTTCATCGATATCTTTATAAAACTTGTCATAATGAATGCCATAGAAAGCTAAAGATTTTGCTAATTTTTTATCATTTTCAAGAATTGATAAAAGCAAATGTTCAGTGCCTATATATTCATGATTTAATTTGTTTTTAATGCCTTCGGCTCTTTTAAATATATTACAAACTTCTATTTCAAAATTTTCAAACATAATTATTCCTTTACTCTAATTATGTTAATTAACCGACCAAAATATTCATCATAGCATTAAAAAACTCATCAGTTGATGAGTTTACTTTATAACATATACGGCTAAAGTTGCTACTAAAGTAATAATTACTAGAACAACTAATGCATAAAGCCAAATATACTTAAACCATTTCTTGTAATCTACATTTAGATAAGTTAAGCCAATTAGTAATATACCACTTACTGGAGCAAATAATTGAACTAATCCATTGGTAGTTACATAAATAGCTTCCATTATTGATAAATGATTAACGGCTATAGATGAATAGATTTTTGATAGGGCAAAACTTGTATAGCCAATGTCTGTAGAATGGAATATTGAAGTAACTAAAGAATCAAGTATTGAAATAAATGGAACATAACTATTTGACCAATTATACATCCATCCAGTTATAGATGTTGTAAATGGAGATGTGTATATAACTAAGAACACAGTATAAGTTAAAACATAAATACCTATTGGTTTAATAAAGCGTTTAATGCCATCACCAAAGGAATTTAAATAATCAGTTACATTTAATCTATTGAATAATGCTACAAAAATTGACATTACTAAAACATAAGTAACTGAAGCCTGAATGTCCATAGCTCCGAAAGCGGCACTTGCTTGGCTACTACCTAGAATATATGAGAAAATTGGGAAGTTTTCTCCAAATGGTGAATATTCATAAATGACACGATGTAAGTCATTAAATAATTCAAGTCCAAAGATACCATTCCAATCAAAGTATGCTAAGATGATAAATAATAATGTCAAAGCCATAACTATTATCATTGGCCAAGCTGCATGAGCATGTTCTTCATCTTTCTTCTCAATAGGTTTTAACTCTAATAAGTCTTCTTTTACATCATTGTTTTTTTCGTTTTTAACTACTTTATAAACTCGATAAACATTATATAAAATAAATAATACCGCAGCAATGCCACCAATAATTAAACGATAAGTTAATCCTATTGTTAAATCAGGTTCAGCATTTGCACTACTCATATAGTAGTTAAAATAATATACATTTTCAGTACCAAAAGTACCTGCTAATTGCCCAACTAAAATTGAGCCAAATGTAATTGCTATAGTTGTAAGCTTATCAAAGTTAGCATGAAGTAATACCGTAATTAAGAATGGAACAATTAATAATAATGAGAATGGTGATTTAGATAATAATGAAGTTAAAACAATAAGTGCCACCATTATTACAACAGAAGATGCAATGGCATGTTTTTTAACAAATGCTCCTGTCTTTTTTACTAATTCTTTATAACTGCCAGTTGCTGACAAAACCCCATAAAAACCTCCGATTGATAATAATAACAAAATCGTAGGCATTGGATAATACAAACCATAGAAAAATAAATCTCTAATATTTGTAAGTCCAACTCTTGTTAATGTGTCGTAAGCTGTATATGTACCATCGCTTGCAAAAGATCCACTTGGAATTAACCATGTTAAGCAAATAGCTACGAATAGGACAATTAAAATCCATTTAAATACATCGGGCTTATTTGATTTACAGGTAAAATAAGCAAATAACCCTGCAAGAGCAAGAACAACAATAATTCCAATAATTGTTAATGCATTCATATCCTACCTCCTATATAAAATTATAGCACTGTAAATAACAAAAAAAAAGCAAAATTGCTTTTTTCATTAAAATTTCATCGATTGTTTTCTTTCATAGTTGGGAACAGAATAACTTCTCTAATAGTTTCTTGCTCTGTAAATAGCATTACTAGCCTATCAATACCATAGCCTATTCCCCCGGCAGGAGGCATACCATACTCTAAAGCTTCAATAAAGTCCATATCAATATCATTGGCTTCATCATTACCAAGTTCTCTTTCTTTTATTTGATCTTCGAATCTTGCAAGTTGATCAATAGGGTCATTAAGCTCGGTGTAAGCATTTGCAAATTCCTTTCCCCCAATAAAGAGTTCAAAACGATCAACAAAACGAGGATCTTCAGGATTTTTCTTAGTAAGTGGTGAAATTTCTACCGGATGGCCATATAAAAATGTTGGTTGAATTAAAGTTTCTTCAACATATTTTTCAAAGAATAAATTAATAATATGGCCTAAAGATTTTTGGTGTTCTTCAACAGGAATATCATGTTCTTGGGCAAGATTCAAAGCTTTTTCTAAAGTAATATCATGCGCCTTAAAATCAATGCCGGTCTTTTCTTTAATACTATCGGTCATACTGATTCTTTTCCAAGGTCCCGTCAAATCGATAACATTACCACACCAATTATATTGCATTTTTCCTACAACATCTTTAGCAATTGTTGTATACATTTTTTCTGTTAAATCCATCATTCCTTCGAGATCAGAATAAGCAAGATAAGCTTCCATTAAAGTAAATTCTGGATTATGTTTAGGATCCATTCCTTCATTTCTAAATACTCTACCTATTTCATAAACAGCTTCCATACCACCGACTAAAAGTCTTTTTAAAGGTAGCTCTAAAGCTATTCTTAAATACATATCCATATCTTGAGTATTATGATGAGTAATAAATGGTCTTGCTGCTGCGCCTGTTAATAAAGTACTAAGAATTGGCGTTTCCACTTCAGTAAAGCCTTGACTATCCATAAAGTTTTGAATACATCTTATAATTTTAGGTCTTAAAAAAGCTACTTTTCTAGAATCTTCATTCATAATTAAATCAACATACCGACGACGATATCTTTCTTCAACATCAGTAAGACCATGAAACTTTTCAGGAAGAGGTCTTAAAGCTTTTACTAAATGAGTATATTTTAAACATTTTATTGTAACTTCCCCTGTTTGGGTTTTCATGATTTTACCATAAACACCTACTATATCACCAATATCTGCACTTTTAAAAAGATTATAATCATCTTCGCCAATATCGTTTATTGATATATATACTTGAATATTTCCCGTTTTATCTTTAATAGAAAAAAATGATGCCTTACCCATTTTACGAATAAACATAATACGGCCTGCGACAGTAGCACAGTCATTCATTTGCTCAAAGGCATCATGATCGACATCTTGATATTTATCTTTAATTTCTTGGGCATAGCTGTCTCTTTCAAAACGTTGGCCAAATGGATCTAATCCCATATCACGAAGTTTATCAGCTTTTTGTCTTCTTACTAATTCTTGTTCTGTAAATTCTCTCACTTCAATCACCTAAAAGCATTTTACCATAAAAAAAGGTTATTAGAAATACCTAATAACCTAATCTCTTTAATAAATTAAATTTTATATAGTTTAGTTTTCTTGCTAGTTACGATATATGCTCCTGCAGCTAATACTAATCCACCTATAATGATTTCATATGGAATTGATACACCAGTATTTGGATTATTAGTATTAAATGTAGATGATGCACTACCTAACATATATTTAATAGTACAATCAGCATCTGAGGCATTCTTATCTACTCTAACAGAAATCGTACCAACTTGAGATTTACCTAAGTTAATTTGGGAACTATTTGTAAACGTACAAGTTCCTTGAGTTGAGACATCGCCACCAGTCTTAGCCTCAAAATTACCATATCCATCACAAGTAAATTCTTTAATAGCAGAGCCAAATTCAAACGTAAAATCAAAATGATTATCAGTAAAGTTGTCTTCATCACCCGTTAATTCAACATATATTGGGAATGTTTTAACCATACCGTTCTCAGTATCCTTTGAAGAACTTGGTTCATTAGGAATACTAGGAATAACCTGAATTTCTGCTAAAACTGATAGTGGAGTTAACAACATTAGGCCTAATACAAATAGACTGATCATAACTTTCTTCATTACTACACACACTCTCCTTCACATTTATTATGCCTCTATTATATCATAAAATTCATAAAAGCAAACAGATTTTGTCAATTTTTCTTTTTTTTACATTTTTTAAACATTTTTATTGTAAAGTATGCTATCATAATCTTGAGTTTTGCAGTAAAAATGAGCAAACCTAGCAGTTATAAGGCTTTGCTCATTTTTTGCATCTTGTGTAA
>CANQFJ010000032.1 GCA_947598485.1 uncultured Bacilli bacterium
ATCAAAAGAAAAGCCTAATTTCAACAAAAATTAAACTTTTTTTATTTCATAAACTGTCAAACTCGGGTTATAACACATATTAGACATTTAGTTTACTTAATATTTTTTAATAATTTTATAAATATAGGGAAAAATAATATATAATTAGGTTAATATAAGGAGTTGATATAAATGAAATGTGCAATGCTAACGCAAAAACGAACAATTGAAACAAGAGATATAAACGAACCAGCCTTTGGAACTGGTAAAGTCGTGATAGAGGTTAAAAAAGCCGGTATATGTGGTTCTGATATCCATTATTGGGATGTTGGTGAACCAAATGGTCTTGTTATGGGACACGAATTGTGTGGAACCGTAATAGATACAGGATCAAGAACTGATTTACAAATTGGTGATAGAGTTACTGCTCTTCCTATTTCGCCATGTGGTAAATGCCCAGCGTGTAAATCTGGCAATCCTCAATATTGTCCTGAAACTTGGAATGATGCGGTTGGGCTATCTTTAACAAGCCCTGGAGCTTATGCAGTAAAAACTAGCCTTAGACCGGAGCTTACTCTAAAGGTTCCAGAGGAAATGACTGATGAAGAAGTCGCTATGGTAGAACCTACTGCAGTTTCATTTCATGCTGTTAGACTTTCTGGCATTAAACCAGGCGATAAAGTATTAGTTATTGGCGCTGGTATCATTGGTGACATTTGCGCTATGATTGCCAAAAAAGCCGGAGCAAGTTTTGTGGCTATTAGTGAAGTAAATGAAAAACGTGGTGAAAAAGCAGTAAATCTTGGCTGTGCGGATAAATTTTATAATGCCAAAAGTGAAACCTTTATGCAAGAAGCTTTAGAAAATTGTCCTTTTGGTTATGATATAGTGTATGATTGCTGTGGAAATACTCCTGCTGTATCTTCAGCTGTTATGCTTGCTAAACCAAACGGTACCATTGTTCTTGTGGGCGTTTCCCTTGATAGTATTTCTTTCCCTTCTGCTGTAACTGTCACAAGAGAACAAAAGCTATATGGAGCTATTGGTTATACATTTGATGAATTTGCTGAATGTATTAATCTAATAAATAAAAAGAAATTTAATGTTAGTAAATTTGTTGATGATATAGTTCCTATTGAAGGTGTTCAAAAAGCCTTTGAAAGATTAACATCTGGCGAAGATGATGCCATCAAAATATTAATTGATCCTACAAAATAAGGAAAACACTTCAAATAAAATGAAGTGTTTTTTTAATCTATTAAAGATGAATCTTGAAAAACAATAATGTTATCTAAATTATTATGAACATATTTGATAATGTCATTATCATCATCAATAAAAATAATTTTGTTATCTTTTTGGGGAATATTTTTTAAAAATTCATATTTTAATTCTTTAGATGATTTACCAGGATGACTTTCTTTGGAAATTACATTTCGATGTTTAAAAAATGGGGCATTTTTATCAAGCCATATATTTTTTTCATCTATTTGAAAATCTTCGCGGCATATAGATAATATATTTAAAGTTATATTTTTATTAGCACTTAACTTTTTAAATATATTGATATTATTTATAAGAGGCCTTCGATTTAGAAAATCAAATTTACCTATTTCATACTCAGCTATAACCCCATCCATATCAACATAAATATCTAGTTTTTCATTCTTATATTTTTCATTTATTAAATTTATGAAATACATTAATACATTCTCCTTACTCTTTCAAGAACACTATCTGCTACTTCGATAGAAGCATCCATTCTACCTAAATTCGTGGTATTGATTAATTTCATTGTATCACAATTTTGACTAATTATAGGTAACATTCTAAGTAAAGCACTATTATATCTTTGAATATTTTCACTACTCATAGTACTTCTTGGCTCAATTGATAAGGAATTAAGGTAATCTCTTTCCATAGCTTGCTTACTTTCAGCATAAAGAGGATAAAAACAATCGATATAAGCTTTATCTTTTTTTAAGTTTTGTAAAAAGGCATAATATCTTTCATCAGCCATCATTCCTAAAGCATGATACATGTCATACCAAACAAAGGGATCAATAGCACCCCGGTCACAAATAATAACATCACTACTTTCAAGACTATCCTGAATGGCTTTGGTTCCAATTTCATACTGTTTATCAACAAAGCCTACTCTATCTTGTAATAAAGCTTTCTTTTCGGATCTGCTTTTTAGTGTCTCATATATCATACCCGCGAGTTCCATTAAAGAAGATACCCGAAGATCTGCTTTTCTTAAAAACTCTGTTAAATTATCAACACAAGTTGTTTTACCTGCTCTAGGGCTTCCTGATATAGTTACGACGATTGGTGTCTTCAAATCACCATACTTCTCTCTTAGTTTTCTTATCTCCATTTTCTTTTTATCAAGATATCTTAAATTATCTAATAATTTAGTATTCCCTACAAAAAAGGTAGCTATTTCTTTATCATATAAAATACCATTTCTATCTGGACTTATATCTACTTTTTTATTTTTTTCTTTATCTTTGGCTACTAAGCTAAAGGCTCTTTCTTTTTTAGAGTTGTTACACTCACTTATAAAGGAAAGTTTTTTAATTAAGCTATCAATTACAAATAAGCCAGACGAGTTTCCTTCCTTAATTTTGCACTCTATCATATTTTGCTCCGGATACTTTTGGCCATGGAAATAAGGTGTAGTTCTATCAAATACAACTTCATATATTCCTCCAGCCTTTTCTAAGTAATATTTTTCTCTCGTGGTATTTAAAGTTATAACTTCCTCCAAAGATTTAATTGGGATATTCAATTCATTATTTAGAAATTCAATTACTTCTTTCATTGATGAAAAGTCTTTTGCAACTCTTTTAGAAATTCCAATTTTATCTTTAATAGATCTTTTTACCGTCCATTTAACCTTCCCATTACATACCCTCTTTCTAATCGCTATTTGATAACATTCAAGTATTGAATCATGATCATAATAAATATCTTGATTTTGGAATGTTTTAGGCTTAGAAAGCCCTAGAACATTTTTAACTTCTGCAAAAGCATCTTCAGGATTTTGGAATAAATTTTCAGTAAATACATATTTCTTTTCATTTACAACTGTCCCCCATATATCATTAACGGTCATAAATTTCTCCTTCTATTCTTTGCGTATTATATACGCTTTATTTATTTTATTAAAAGCGCATTTCATTAGTGTCAAAAATACGCTTTTAAGGTGGTATAAAAAATGTATTTAAAATACACTTTTATTTTGTTTGCTCTTTTTAAATTTATAAACTTTGGCGGGTTTATTTCCTTTAAAATTTCGCACTTTGTTTGTATCTTGGATGAGATCAATACTAAGTATCTTCTTTCTGAAATTACGACGATCAAACTTCTTCCCTAAAATTGATTCGTATACTTTTTGAATTTCAGGAAGCGTAAAGCCATCCGGGAATAAGGCTTTTAAGATATCAGTATTTACTATTTGTTCGCGAAGCGATGCTAAGGCTTCACTAACAATTTCATTGTGATCAAATGCTAGCTTTGGTATTTTATCTATTGGAAACCAATCAGCATTCGAGGTGAGCAGTGTCTCTTTTAGAAAGGAAACTTTCTTACTATCAATTACCCCAATATAAGTAATTGCAACCATGCGCATTACAGGAGAACGGTCTTTCTTACCAAATACGCCTGAAAAATAGGTATCAATATTTACTATTCCGGTTTTTTCAAATATTTCCCTTTTTAGGCCATCAAGCAAATCTTCATTATTGTATACGGCGCCACCAACTAATGCCCACATATCTTTAAAAGGCACATTCTTTCTCTTTACCAAAAGGACTTTTGTCACACCATCTTCAACGGTAAAGATTGAAGCTATGGCATGTATTCCCTGCCTTTTATAAAGTGGGTTGCTTGTTTGCATTCTATCCTCCTCATAGCTATAGTATAATGCGTACAAATAACACATGTCAATAAATAATTTTAATTATAAAAGAAAATTTACATTTTAAATTTTGACTTGCCCTATTTTATGGAAAATAGCATAAAAATGACTTTACTATTGTTGATATATTGTTGTCAATTATTTAAATATTCCTTTAATCTATTTTTATAATCATCGTGAAGAATATCACATAAATAGTCGTCATTCAAAATATTTTTAATAAAATCTTTATCCTTAGTAGCAATAATTTTATTAATAACGCTTTCTTCATCTGCTTGCCTAATGCCTCCTATATATTCTCTTAAATAGTGAATATCTTTAGTTTTAACAAAGAAATCCTCAAGCAAAGAGAAATCGTAATTTAAACCATCAAAATTCATTCCTAACCGCCAAATATTTTCTAAGGCATGATCATAGTTTTCTGCCGCTTTTACTAAATCATCAAAATAATCTTGATCTATTTTAGGAGTACAAGGGGCATAAATATAATATGTTATTAAAAGCATTAGTTCTAAACTACTCATATGAGAATCAATATCTAAAAAAGTTTCATTATTAATGAGTAAATTAAAAACCCTTTGATATTCATCTTCATTATTAATAATTAACTCTTCTACCGACTTATCTTTATTTTCAAGTTTATCTAATAAAGAAGTTAAATCATCTTTATATTTCTTGCCAACTTCTGATTCTATAAATAAACTTATTTCCTTCATCAAGGTATCTTTATCGATAAACTTGTTAATATATTTATAAACACTTTTTACAAAGTAATTTTTCTTAAGTACTAAAAAGATGGTAAGTTTTGCGCCTGTAAGGGAAATAAAAATCTCACCCTTTTTACCATTTTCATATTTGATGCCTTCATCAAATTTAATATCATAGACATTTTCATCATAAAAAAGTTTTAGAACTTTCCCCTTTTCTAAGTCATCAACATTTTTAATAATGATTTTATCTTTATCAGCATCGTATTTAACGGGTATATTTTCAATAAACAAACGAATATCTTTATACATATTATATTATCCTAACTCTGATATCATTGTATCATAATGACTATTAATGCGGTCATTAGTATCGATGTCAAGTTCTTTGGCATAATCTAAAAGCTTTTGTTCATAATCTATATCTTCTTTTTTATCTATTAATAGCTCTAATTCTATAAAGCTTCCTAGTCTTTCAACTTTATCAATGCAAATATTACAATCTTTATATTTAGTGTATCTTCTTTGTTTTTTTACTTCTACCCATTTTTTAAAACCTAAAGCTTCCAAAAAAGCATTGGCTTTTTCATATGAACTTACGCCAAATTCAATCTCTTCAGACTCCATTTTCTTAGCACTTTGCTTCTTGTAATTTAATTCAACTTTATCATCGGTTTTTCTTATTCTAAGCCATACTGAGCCCTCGACACTTTCCGTATTTTCTAAATTTTCAACAAAAATGCTATCATCTTGGGAGATTATATTGCTTATTTTAGAGCCTATGCTTTCTAGTTTGTTTATAACTTCATCTAAGTTATTAACTTTAAATTTTAATTCTATCTCTTTCATATAATAAACCTCTATAATTAATTTTATCACAATATTTACCCCTAAAATACTATATTAAATTAAAGTTTTCTATATAAAAATACTAATTAAGCTGATATAATAATGCTGTAAAAAGGTGACCAAATGGAAAAAGGAAATGAATATGTATTAACAGGAGCTAAAGAAAAATTTGCTAATGCTAGAAGCTTATGTCCAGGAATGCCTGATGAAATGTATGCTTTGACTGACTATTTAGCAAGTGTAACTAATGATAAAGTAACTCCCGATGGATTAAATGTATGTTTAGTTTTAATATCAGATGATATTCAAAAAAATAGAAATGGCTTTGGAGGAGAATTTCCTAATTATTTAAGAAATAATAAAAGTCAAATTATCGCTCAAATGGCTAATTTTCCTCAAGTAGTAGATACTATAGCTGGTGAAGTATTTGCTCAAGAATATCGTAGAATCTTTAAAGCTTTATTTAACTTTGAACCACCAAAAAGAGCAAATGCTGCTGCTCCTAGTGCTTTGCCAAAATATATTGAAGTGGCTGTTGATTGGTGGGCAAATGCAATTCAATCTCCTAAATACGATAATGGTTCTGATATTGATCCTAATCTATTAATATCTATTATGGGAAAAAGAAGAGAGCTAACAGAGGATGAAATTAGGGCATTTAAACATAATTTAGCATACGGAATCGAAGAACAAATAAGCAAATATGGCAGTTGCACTTTGTCCGTAGATTATAACCCCTGCCCTGTTTTAGCAAATGCCGGTGACACGATTGGGTTAAATGCAATGTTAGACTATCCATGGAAAACAACAATGATTATAAGCAAAAAAGAAGTATTAGTATCTTCTGGATATGTTTCTAAACTTAGTACTTTATGGTCACAAGAACAGGAATTAGATATTACTCCTGAGGATGGTACTATTAAAAGATAAAAATTATGATACTCTAAATTACATTTTATTGAAAAGAAATATTTTTCTTTTCTTTTTTTATTAACTTAATATATTTATCTATATCAATTGAACTGACTTCATTTATAAAATGGTCGATTTCTTCCTTAGTTAATATACATTCATGGTATTCTTTGCCGGGATAATATTCGCCAGGATAAGCTTTATAATCATCCATTGTTATTTGATATTTTTCGGTTATATAATTGTTTAGGCACTCGTATGCATCATATAAATCTTTGTAAAAAGTCTCATAACTTATACTCTTAAGATATTCTTCTCTAAAACACTCTTTAAAAAATAAATAATCGGTTATTAAATGAATAAACCAACCTAATTCAAAATCATTTAGATTGTTATGTTCTTTCAAAAAGGCATAAAGATTAACCTTACCGCGAACATGGCTTATATTATCTTTTCCGCGATTCTTATCTGTATAGTGAGTTTTATAATCATCATTTATCGCATCAGGATATAATGTTCCGCGATAAAGTCTTCATAATTAGTTAAAGAATGCTTTTTAAAGTATTCTTTTGCAATTGCTAAATGTATTACCGAACTTGCCATAGTATTACCTTCCTATTTAGTTAATAAATCAGTCAATCTTACAAGATCTTTCGAAGTTTTTAAAACCTCATCATCTATTTCATAAACCTTATTATCTTGAATAATTATATCCTTTATAACAGGTAATTCATCACTTTTCATTACTCTTTTTATTTCATGCTTTATATAGTGCATTTGCGTGCAATGTGGTGATTTATTAACTGAAGCAAAAGTTAAACTTGTTATTTTCTTGGTAGAGAGCATTCCACATATTTTAGTTATAGCCATATTTATATGTTCTTTTTCTAAACATAAAAACAAAATAGTATCATACCCTTTTATTATTTTTTTATATGCTTTTGGTTCCATTTTAGCAAGGCAAGTACCAGATATTAAAACATTACCCTTAACATCATAAATATTAGTTTCTAATAAATTATTCATACTGCAATCTCCATTCAAGATAATTATATAAAGTAAATAAGTATTAAGCTATACATTAATTCTATCATAAATTTAAACATTAAAAAACTCAAACTAATCAAACAATCGAAAAGTCTGAGTTTTATATTCATTATGGTGCTGGAGATAAGAATCAAACTTATGACCTATGCTTTACGAGGGCATTGCTCTATCAACTGAGCTACTCCAGCAGCACATACAATAGTATACAATATAAAGTTCTTTTTTACAATAATTTATGATAAACTACAGCTCTAAGGAGTGAAAATTTTTCGCAATCCACCAATTTGATATAATATGGAAAAGGTGGTTGATTAAATTGATGA
>CANQFJ010000033.1 GCA_947598485.1 uncultured Bacilli bacterium
TTATCTAAAACCTTTAAAATATTTAGGTATTCCTTGCCTTATCACGGGAATATTTACTATTTCTTTAAAATGGGTATTAAATCTTATTAAAGAATATCTTACTCAAAATAATTTAGGAATCCTTAATACGGTGATGGAAACTTTCAAAGGCATCTTTGTTAAGTTTGGTCTTATTTTTATAGTCATTGGGCTTCTTAGTTTAATAATTTATTTTATCTTAAATAAAGTTTTAAAAAATAAGAAAAATGAGCTAAATACTTAAAAGACATGTTATAATAATTACATGGGGAAGTAATTATGAAAATTGGTAAAAATAAATTAATTTCGTACAAAGAATATTTACAAAAATTGAATAAAAAGGAATTAATGACTATCTTAGATACTTTCGTTATTAGTTATAATACCAAAGATAAAGTAAGCACTTTAATAACTTTAATATTAAATGATCTTGATGATATTTTAAAAGAAACTTTAAGTTATTTTACTACTTCTGAATATCAATATTTAAAATATATTATTAAGAAAAAAGGTTATGTTAAACTAAAAACTAATGTTGGTTTAATGTTATTTTGTGAAAAACTTACAAACCTTCATTTCATGAATAAAATATCTGATAATAAATATGTACTTTTTAAAGAAGTATATAAAGTTTATAAAATTAAAATAAAACAAAAGAAAATAATTAAAAAATGTCAAAAAAATACGCAAGAATGGCATCTAATCTTAGGATCAACTTTAGCTTATGGTTCTTTTAATTTTAATGATTTTTATCATATTTACTCCGAAAAATATCAAATATCAGAAAAAGATTTACAAGATTATTTATATCATTTAAAAAGTTATAGTAATGCTTTTAATCTTTATAAAGAAAAAGATAATCTTTATCTTACTAATAAAAATCTTAAAAATATTAAAGAATGTCAAAAATATGCTAATTATAAAGATAAAAAAAATTTTAGTTTTAAAGAACTCCAAAATTTATATACTTTAAAATATTTAAAAAAATATAAAAGTTATCATAAATTACAAAAATTTATTACTGATAATTATTATGTTGATAAAAAAGGTTTTAATATAGTTAGTGAAAAAGTCATTATTCCTTATCTTGAAGAATACCAAATTGATAAAAGAAAAGCTTATAAAATTTTACCAGAACTTATTAATGAATTTTTCGAATTTAATACAAATAAACTTCAAACAAAATTTATGGAATTAATAACATCTTTAGCTAAAGATTTTCCAAATTGGAATTTAAAAGGATATAGTGAAAGGGAAAAAGAAAAATGAAAAAAAATATTTATTTATATATTTTTATAGCTCTTATGATTATCTTTACAATTGGTTTTTTTACAACAGCCATAAAATCTAGTTATGCTTTTCCAACTGGTGAAGAAAATAATGCTTATGAAGAAAAAATAACAATTATCAAAAAGTGTGCTGAAGCCTATGGCGAAGATAATCCAGATTTATTTAAAGAAACTAATAATATTTATGTTACTGTTGATGAATTAGTTCAAAAAGGATATATTATCTCGGACAATGAAGAAGGGGAAGTTAAAGATCCTTCGAGTGATGTTAAAACACTAAATGATTTAACTATTAGAATTACTAATAAAGATGGTGATATGTCCACGAAAATAATTGAAAAAAGAGATTAATTATTAATTAGTTAGTATTTGTCAAATCTTTGTCTATTTTAAGTAAATCACTTGAACATAAATAGTAAAATTGGGTATGATATTATTGTAAGGAGATGATACAAAATGTTATATCCCTCAATCGATAAGATATTAACTAAAGTTGATTCTAAATATTTATTAGTTCATGCTATCGCTATAAGAAGTAAGCAAATGATAGAGTATAATCATTTTCAAATGAAAGAAAGTGAATATAAAAATAAGAAACCTTTAGGTAGAGCTTTAGAGGAAATAGATAAAGGATTAGTAACAATTGTTAAAAATAAATAAAAATTTCTTGATTATCTTCAGTTTGTGTGGTAAGATAATTAAGTCATTGGGGAATTAGCTCAGCTGGCTAGAGCACCTGCCCTGCACGCAGGGGGTCAAGGGTTCGAATCCCTTATTCTCCACCATAGAAATTACAAAGGCTCTTTTTGAGCCTTTTTTTATTCGATAATAAAAAAGGAGATAACATGAATAAATTAGGGCCAAGAAATCCTATTATATATCGGTCTTTAATAATTATTATAAGCATAATATTTGTTATAGGAATTATAGTTTTTGCAGTTATCAAGATAAAAGAGTCTAATTCTCTAAATTATGATATTGGCGAACGTGACTTAAATAAAACATACAATGATATTATAATTAAAAACTATGATGAATATAAAGAAGTAGTAAACAAATATAAAATTGTTAATGATTTAAAACCTGAGGATTTCACAAATAATTATTACTTAGTATCTTTTCAAGAATATGATAGTTGTTCTGAAAGGAAACGAAAACAAGTAGGTAAAACTTCTGTTGATGATAATACGATTGAAATAGAGTTTAAAAGGTATAATAAATGTGGTTGGTGTAAAAGTCATATTATCTTATATTTGATTAAAATAGATAAAATTAAAAATGTTGAAGGAGTCAAAATAAATTACGCATATACTGATGATAAAACTGTTAATTGTGGTAATGCTTTAGATTAATTTCTTGACAAAAAAGATAAAAGTGTTACAATTAGCATGTAAATCAATGCAAAAAGACAAGATTATTATATTTAATTATGAAGAGAGTTAACGGATGGTGCAAGTTAATTAGTTGATATAATAGTTACTACTTTTTGGGAGGGTCTAATACACCACGGCTTAGAAACCGTTATCTAAATTAAGTTAAATAAAGGATGGTACCGTAAGAAATTACTCCTTAGGTACTATCCTTTTTTTGTAAAAAGGAGTTAGTATGGTACGTAAAGAAGAATTAGAAAGGCTAAGACGAACTCTTATTGAGTTAAGAGCTAAAGAAACTTTATATCGGCATTTGGCAGATAAGGAGCCAGAGAAATATGATAATGTTACTAGGCAAATTAAAGTAGTAAAAAGAAGAATTGGCGCTTTAAAAAGTATTGATGAAGTTAAGAAAGGAAGATAAATATGCAAAATATATTAGAAAACGAAAGATTATCTGTAATGAATCATAGTTGTGCCCATTTAATGGCGCAAGCTGTAAAACATTTATATCCTAACGCTAAATTTTGGGTAGGACCAGTTATTGAAGAAGGTTTTTATTATGACATTGATCTAGAGGGTGAAGTAATAAAAGAAGAAGACCTTGAAAGAATTGAAAAGGAAATGAAAAAGATTTCCAAAGATGGTAAGAGAATCTATCGTGAGGAAATATCAAGGGAAGAAGCTTTAGAAAAATTTAAAGATGACCCATATAAGATAGATTTAATTACGCGTTTTCCTGAAGGAACAGTTATAAGCTGTTATACCCAAGGAGATTTTACCGATCTTTGTCGTGGTCCTCATGTTGAGTCTGTTAAAGAACTAAAATATTTTAAACTTTTAAAATTCTCGGGAGCTTATTGGAAAGGCGATGCCAAAAACCATATGCTTCAAAGAATATATGGTGTATGCTTTGAAAATGAGGAGGATTTAAATAACTACCTCCAAGAACTTGAAGAGGCTAAAGAAAGAGATCACCGTAAGATTGGTAAACAACTTGATATCTTTATGACTCATGACTTGGTTGGCAAGGGTATGCCTTTATGGCTTCCAAATGGGGCTATAGTTAGAAAAGAATTAGAAAACTATATCTATGAAAAAGAAAGAAAAATGGGTTATAAACATGTTTATACTCCTTGTGTAGGTACAGTTGATTTATATAAAACCTCAGGACACTGGGATCATTATAAAGAAAATATGTTCCCATCAATGAAAGTTGATGAAGAAGAATTTGTCTTAAGACCTATGAATTGTCCTCATCATATGCTTGTTTATGCTAATGACTTACATTCATACCGGGATTTACCTATTAGAATAGGTGAGTTTGCTACTGACTTTAGATATGAAGCTTCAGGTGCTGTAAAAGGCCTTGAAAGAGTTAGATGCATGTGTCAAAATGATGCTCACTTATTTGTAAGACCTGACCAAATTGGTGAAGAAGTTAAAAAAGTAGTAGAGTTAATTTTAGATGTTTATAAAGACTTTGGTATTAAAGATTATAAATTTAGACTATCTTTAAGAGATCCTGAAGATAAAGAAAAATACTTCCCTGATGATGATATGTGGAATGAAGCTGAAAGTAAGTTAAGAGAAGTCTTAAAAAGCTATGGCATTGATTTCTTTGAAGCTATAGGAGAAGCTGCTTTCTATGGACCTAAACTAGATGTTGAAGTAAAACCAGCCGTTGGGCCTGAAGTTACGCTTTCTACTTGTCAACTAGATTTCCTTCTTCCAAGAAGATTTGATCTTTCTTATATTGATAAAGATGGTTCAAAAGCAACCCCTGTCGTAATTCATAGAGCAATCTTTGGAACGTTTGATAGATTTACAGCTTTTATTCTTGAAGAAACTAAAGGTTTATTACCAACTTGGCTTGCTCCTGTACAAGTAAATGTTATTCCTGTTAATAATGAATATCATTTAGAATATGCTGAAGAAGTATACAAAAAGCTTGCAGATTTAGGCTTAAGAGTTAAATTAGATGATCGTAATGAAAAACTAGGCTATAAAGTAAGAGAAAGCATCATGCAAAAGATTCCTTATACTTTGATATTAGGCCAAAAAGAAGTTGATGCTAAAGAAATATCTTATCGTTTAGTACAAGAAACTGATACACATACTTTACCTTTAGATGAATTTATCACTAAGATAACAGATGAGATAAAAAACAGAAAATAGTTGGTTATTAGCCAACTATTTTTTTGCCTTGATAAGTATCTTTCTTAACCATTTCTTTATCTATATCATTAAGAAGAACAAACTTCTTCTCAAGCCAAGTAGGAGTAATTAAATCTTCTTTAATGGGATCACCCGTAATTCTTTCAATAACTATGGTAGGGGATAAAACTTCAAGCTGACTAATAACAATATCGATATATTCTTCTTTAGTTAGAATAGGGAAACTGTTTTCTTCATATATTTGGGCAAGTTTAGTACCCTTTAAAACATGAAGCATATGAATTTTTATAGCATCAACATGTAGATTATTTAAAAATAGGGCAGTATTTATCATATCTTCTTTAGTTTCATAAGGAAGACCATTTATAATATGAGCTACAACAAAGATATTATATTCATGAAGTTTTAAGACCGCTTTAGCAAAACAGTCTTTATCATGGCCGCGATTAATAAAATTAAGGGTATTATTATTTGAACTTTGTAATCCTAGTTCAACTGTTAAAAAAGTTTTATTGTTTAAATCTTTTAGATATTCATAACATGCATCGGAGATACAATCAGGTCTCGTAGCAATACTAATACCTACGACTTCAGGATATTTAAGAAAATTATCACAATACTTTTTTAGTAAATTAAGGTCTAAACTTGTATTACTGCCAGTTTGAAAATAGACAATATGTTTAGCACCTGGCCATTTCTTGTTTAAAATTGCAACTTCACTTAGATATTGCTTTTCTAAGTCAAGAGTATTGTCCGTAATATTAGCTTTACTATTATTTTTACAGAAAATGCATCCTCCGGAAAGCTTATTTGGACAACTTGCTCCAGCATCTAAAGGTATTTTAAAAACTTTAGAATTAAATTTATTTCTAAGAAAATAGTTAAATGTATGATATCTTTTATTATCTAAAGTATATTTAAACATCTTTCATCACGAAATTAGTTTATCCAGTACTAAGGAGTGAAAAATAAAGATCACTCCTTTTAAAGTGGAAGAAATAAAAAAAGAGAAAAGAATAAAAAAT
>CANQFJ010000034.1 GCA_947598485.1 uncultured Bacilli bacterium
TCCTTTCTTATTTGATTATAACAAAATAAAAGTAGATCACTTTCTTTTTTTGTGTCTACTTTTACTTTACCATTTCATTCAAAAATTATTTCTTCTTTTTTAATCTATAGCTCCTATAACATAAAAGGTTATCTTTTCGACATCAGTTGATATACTACCACCATGTGGATCTTGAGCCGCAATCATATCAGGGCCGAATTCTTCATCATAATACTGACTATTTTCATCTATATATTTATAACTGCAAGAGAAGTTATATTCTTGGCAATAATCTTCCGCGGCTTTTTTGTTTTCCCCTACAAAGTCCTCAATTACAGAACTATTAGGAGAAGTTTTAATACCCTTTCCTGCTACATCTTCAATATAAGTTTCATTAATAGAATAATTGAAATCTTTAATTAATGATGGTTTTTCTAAATCTAGATTAATTTTCATCGTACTAATTATTTCTTTTAAACTATCTTTATAATAACCTAAAGCAGCTGTATACATACCTGATGGTAAATAAACATTTAAGTTATAAGTTTCTAAATAAGACTTCTTAATATTAATAAACTTTTCATCTTGCATTACACGACCAACCATTGTTTTAAGAATATCATAACCTGATAATATTTGTTCGGTACTTATATTAGTCGCAATATTATTACTAACCGCATCAAAAACTTTTTTAAAATCATCATAGCTACGAATTTGCGCTGCCTTTTTGGCAACTGCTAAGATAAGGTCTTGTTGATGTCTATTTCTAGCTAAATCACTTTCTAAATATAAGTCACGGCACCTTGCATAAGCTAAAGCTTGTTCTCCATCTAGATGTTGCATACCGGTATTTATATAAACGGTCTTATCTCCCCACTGCCTATCAGAGTTTTGTTCGCATACCATACCTTTGCAATCATGTTCATGGTTAAAGCGCTTGTATGGCTCTTCAACATTAACTTCAATACCTCCTAAGGCATCTACTAAATCAACAACACCCTTAAAGTTAATCTTAACATAATAGTCGATATCAATATTAGTTAAATCTTGAATAGTATCGATAACACAAGAAGTACCATAAGCAGCAGAAGAATTAATTTTAGCTTCCGTGCCATTTCGGCAAGCAATAGGTACATAGGTATCTCTTGGAATGCTGAAAAGTGTCGCATTTAAAGTTTGAGGATTAAAAGTCGCAAGAATTAATGTATCACCATTAAAAGCAGCATTAGCATTAAGACCATTACTTTCAGAATCTACTCCCATTATAAGAACCGTTACAGGTTCCGTTAACGACTTATTGGATCCTAAAGATAAATCTTTATTAACAAACTTATCACTAGTTTCATATAGAACTTTAGTCTGACTAGCAATATTAGCAAAAGCACTTTCAGAACTATATAAAATGACATAATTGTTTGAAACAAAAGCGGCACCAATATCACCATTATATAAATCATAAAGCATTTCTAAAGGATCACTATATTTCTTAGTGTCATTTTTTAATTTATTTTCTTTAATTATTTTATTGCCAAGGATATGGCCTTCAATGTTATCTTCATCTTCGATCATACCAATGATAGTATCTTCATCAAACTTAGTATTATTTAAAGCTATTAAGTATGAAGTATACTCTATTTCATCACTATCTCTTAAACTACCAAGCATATCTAAGCCAAGGCCTATCACCTTAGAACTACAAAAAAACAATATGATAAAAATAATCGCTAAAATACTATTTAAGTAAAATCCTTTATATTTTTTGTTTCCTATTTTGATAAAGCAATATGCTATATAGAAAAACAAATATAGTAAAAATAGTGCAAGAACAATATATCTTATAAGAGTTTCAACTTTTGCTAAAGCAATTAAATTCTTAGTAAAATAGATAAAGCCTATAATATATAAAATACTAATTAAAATATATAATACTTTAGCAAATAATTTACCTTTTTTAAATTTGTATAAAAGCTTATTCATTTTGCGCCCCGCTAGTCATAAACTCCCCTATATATAGTTTATTATCTACTTTAAATACCGTTATTGTAGCTTCATCACTATATCCTAAGTCTTTAACATAATCCCATTTTATATCAATGGTATATGCATTATAATCTTCATTATTATAGTTAAAAGTAGTTTCCTTACTTTTTATGCTTTCAATACTCTTAACTTCAGGCATCTTTTCATCACGATCATCTTTATAACCAATATATTTGTATAAAGTGCCCATTACATTATATTTATATTCTTCAACATCATCAGGATAAATATATTCTTCGGAACCTACATCATAGCTATCAATTTTATTTGAAATCGTAAATAAATCTATAACAAATAATTTACTTAAAGTTTCCGCATATTTTTGATAGTCAACTTTATCACTTTGAAGAATTTCTTCTAGTTCATTAAAAGTATTAACCATTAATTTAGAATCACGGTCTTCTAAAGTATAACCATAATTATCAATTTTCTTTAAAACAACAGCTTTATCATTATTATCTTTTTTAAAAAATACAAAGTATACTAAAGCAATTAGTATCAGTAAAATTATTAAGAAAAAAGCAATCATTAATTTCTTTTTCTTTTTTTTACGATTACTCACTTGTTGCCTCCTTTTTATCTAATAAATCATATAAAATTATTGAATTAGAAACCTCTAACAAATTTTCAACATACTCTTTTCTTGAGGTCACATAATCATCATCTATTACAATATTTGTATTTATAGACTTATATTCTTCTACCGAATTATTATAATACATAGCATTAGTTAAGAAACTACCATCTGGAAAAGGTATAACATTATTATCTTTAATAGTAAAAATATCATGACCTAAAGCATATTCATTACTAAGGCCAAACATATTAAGAATGGTTGGCTGTAAGTCAAGCATACCCATATAGTAATCAACAGTACCCTTTAAAACATTTTTAAGTTCTGGATTCTTAGTCCATATGATAAGAGGAGTATTCTTAGATAAGCTATGATCAAAAGAATCATATGGAGTATACCCTTCTTCATCTTCTTCATAAACTTCACCATCCGTTATTTTATGATTATGAAGATAATTAAGCTCTTTACGCGTTAATTTAGCATCATGATCACCATAAAAAACAAAGACAGTGTCATTAAAATAATCAGAGTTTTTAATATAAGAAATAAAATCTCCTAAAGCAGAGTCCGCATAATGAGCACTATGAATATAATTACCAACAGCGGTATCTTCAAGATAATTAGTAGTTATCTCTTCATATTCTCCCGTTTGTTCATTAAGAACGGTTGTTGTTTCAGATAAATCAAATTCTCCATATTTATCTGTGAAAGTAAATGGCGAGTGATTAGATAAGGTAATAACTTCTGCCATATAATTAGGGTAACTTTCTTCAATTTCTTCCATAATAGGAATAGCCTCTTTAAAGAATAGTTTATCATTTATTCCTAAATTTATAACATCATCATCAGTAAAATCAAAATGTTCAGAAAAATATAGTCCTTGATATCCTAAAGATGGATGAGCTTTATTACGACCCCACATTGTTGCATCATTACCATGCATACTATAAGTATAATATCCAAGGTTACCTAAAATTTTCATTGTGGTATTATAATTGTTACGATAGTAATTAATAAAGACAGTTCCTGATACCGCAGGCATTAAACTTGATGACATTGTAAATTCTGTATCGGAAGATGTTCCCGTCGATATCTGAGGGTAAAAATGTGGGAAAAACATTCCTTCTTTGGCTAAAGCATTTAAATATGGAGTTACTTCTCCCCCATTGAATTTTAAATCCATTAAGAAAGTTTGCATACCTTCCATATGAACAAAGACAATATTTTTGCCTTTTAAAATACCCGTATATTTATTGGGTTCTCGATACATTTGGCTTTCTTCTGAAGAAAAATAATTCTTAAATAATTCTAGGGCATCTTCATATCCAAATAAACTAGATATTTTAGGTTTTAAAGTCTGTACTAAATCATTACCATGATATAAAAGGATGCCAAATCTTTCAACAATATATTGGCGATACCATTGCTTTTTTAAACGAGAGTAGTCACCACTTCCAGCATTTAAAAATGATATAGCTATGAAAAAGATGGCAACTATACTAGTTCCTAAAAACATTAATTTACTCTTTTCGGTTTTATCAACAAAGCTATAGTATGATGAACAAGATAACTTACGATGAATTATATAAAATAAAATAGGAATGAGTATAAAAAGAATTAAAGTGGGATCTAAACGATCAAATATAGAGCCTGTTACAGTTTCAGCTTGAGAAAGCGTTGCTAAATCCCCCGCGGAAGAAAAATTATTATAAAAAACATAATAAATAGAATTAATTATACCTAAAAGGCAATAAAAACATAACCATATAAAATAATACCTAAATTGTTTTTTAGGTTTAATAAAGTAACCAAAAGCGCCGATTAAAATAATTAATCCTATATTAGTAATAGAAGCATATATTGTAGTGGCGCTGCCAACTGTTAATTCTTGTACAATTATAGTAGAAATAAAAGAAAGAATAACATATGACAAGAAAAGTCGGTTTGTTATTATATATTCAATTAATCGCTTATAAGCTTTTTTAATCTTTTTCAACGTAATTCCCTTCTTAATTTTCTAGAACAATTATACCAATATATAAAAAAATTAGCAAATAATCTTGCATTAATTTACTACTTCGTGTTAAAATAACTTCATGTGCAGGTGTAGTACAGCGGTTAGTATGTGGCCTTGCCAAGGCTAAGACGGCGGTTCGATTCCGCTCACTTGCTCCAGATTGATAGGAAACTCGGAAAATTCTTCGAGTAGTAATATACATTAACTAGAAGTACGTTCTAGT
>CANQFJ010000035.1 GCA_947598485.1 uncultured Bacilli bacterium
TGTGTTAAAAGAACACCATTTAAAACAATCCATCCAATTAAAAATAAGGAAAATCCAATAATAAATTTCCAACTACCTGCAATTTCCGTTAACTTGTCTGCTACTTTATCTCCGAATGTCATGCTCGCTTCTTCCATTTTATCAACATCAACACTAATCGGATTATCGACGAGCATATCTAAAAGTTCTTCTTCACTTTTTTGATCGATATCTTGATTTAATAACATTTTAACAATTTCTTTTTTATTCACCGTTTTCATATCTTCACGACTCCATTTCTTTACATTTCGTATTTTTAAAAATTTTCTAGAATCAATGTTTCACTGCCTGGTTTAAAGTTTGCTTTTTCATATAAAGTTTTTGCTTTGGTATTCTTACTCCAGACATTTACTTCTACTTTACGAGCATTCTGTTCTATCGTCCAGGTTTTAAATTGTTCTATTAACGAAGAAGCAATTCCTTGATTACGATACGACTCATCCACATATAAAGCATCTAATTTAGCCACTTTATATTTATAAGTTCCATCCATTGGTTTTATAATTCCATATAAGTAACCAACGATTTGATTCTCTTCTAAAGCCACCAAAATGAATTTGCTTTCATCTTTGATATAATTTTCATACATATTCGTAACAACAAAATTTTCATTAATCCCGGCATCATATTGTCTTTCATCTTGTATTAAAAGCGTTAGAAAATTGTTTAATGTTGGTACATCATTTTCATTTGCTCTTCTAATAACCATTTTTCCACCTCTTACCTATTAAAATCATTTTAGCATAATTTTTTGGATAATAAAACTCGAACTATATTATAAAGTTTCTTTATGACCTGATTTAGATATTATTCCGATTGCATTGGTTTCTTTAATCCATTTTTGAGGTGATATTTTAAATTTATTACTACCAGCTTCATTTTTAAACGCGTCGAATTCGACACCTTTGAAATTTTCATTATTTAATTTTTCCCACAATCCTAAATAAGCAATAACATCCTTATTACGCATCCAGTTTTGAATAGGGTATCTTGGATCATCTTCATCAGCATATCTAGCCAAATCTGTAAGAGAAATATATTCTTTATTTCCTATTCGCATAACATTAATTTTATTATTATTCACATTAATTTCTGATTTTATTATTTCCTTCTTCATATTTTTCCCCCTTACTAAAATCATTTTATCATAAATTATCGAATAACAAAACTCGAACTTATCAAATGATTTAAAAAGTCCGAGTTTCCTACCAATCTGGTGCCGATTGGCAGAATTGAACTGCCCTCTGATGCTTACCATGCATCTGTACTACCGCTGTACTAAATCGGCTCAAACTAATTATAACAAATTTAATGTATAATTAAAATAATATTCCATATATTAATAATGTAGTAACGAAATTTGTTACTACGTATAGATTGAAAGAGCCAAAGAAGTCTTGGCTCTTTTTATGTAAACTAACTTAATATTTTAGGGTTAGAGCAAGAAAAATGCTATAATGTATTATATAAGGAGTTGATATAGATGCGTGAATCAATAGGAACAACTTGGATTTATGGACTAGTATTAACATTCACTCTTATATTTTCTGGTTTCTTAGTCCTAGCCTTATCTTACTCTAAAGCCTATAAATTAAAAAACGAAATGACTTCCATGATAGAAAAATATGAAGGTCTAACTACTGTTGGAGCATATAATAATGGAGGATCAATTAAAATAATAAATCAATATTTAAAAAATGCTAACTATTCCGCTAAAGGGGTTTGCAATTCCGGTGAATATGGATCTAATGATTTAACTACTGAAACACTTGAAGCTGCTGTCCAAAACGAAAAATATTATTACTGTGTATCATATACCACAAACTCCAAATGCCGCTCTATATTTAGAGTTACATTATTTTATGATTTTAACCTTCCCGTACTAGGAAAACTTGGTAAATATAGTGTATCAGGTCAAACTAATGAAATATTTTCAGCTTACTTTAATGGTTCACAAATTGCCTGTTAAAACTTAGGATTAGTTGACATCCTACTTTTTTTATTTTAGAATAAGTATCCGTTAAAACATTTAACTCAAACGAGTTTATATAAAAAGGGAAGATGTTATGATATCAAGAGAAATGAATTTAATTAGTAGACAATTTGGCTATACGGCTGGGTTAAGTGCTCCTAATATAAATGATAATTTTATAAAAATAAAAGAATTTTTGGATAGTTGTGATTTAAATCCGGACATGAGCACTGTATTAAAACCCTCAACATTGGAAAAAGTAAAAAGACAAACAAGCGATTTTTATAGTCTTGTACTTAATCTTCATAATGTATATATAATGCCACAAGAACATGAGGTAATTTTTGATACTTATTTAAAAGCAGCTAATAGTAATGAAAAGGGTTTCAAAGAGTTACTAAATCGCTATGCAGTATACGCTAGTCCATTTTATATTCCTTTAGTTCAAAGAAATATTTTACCCAGAAGCAGCAGTGGCGCAGATATAATCGGTTACATTACTAACAACTTAGATGTTTCTAAAATCCCTAATATAAATGAGGCAATATCTGTTGCCCCCTACTCTAATTTTACTTTTTGCTATTATGCTTATGCTATTTGTTGCACACAACAAGATCGGATAAAAGGAATGATTACGAATTATCATGATAGTGAGATATTAGGCCTTTTAATAGAAAAAATAATAGCTTATGAAGCAGGTCGTAATATATTCTATTATATACAACGTTCAAGATTAGACAATATTAAGGCCATAATGAATATGATTAATTCAGATCCTAAAAATAATTATTTATGGACTGGTTTAATGAGTACTATAAAAGCCGAAGAATTATTTGATTATTATGTATCGCTAAGTGATAATGATAAAAGGGATTTTTTTGGTTGCATCCAAAGACTATTTGATGAAGAAATGAGTTTCAATGATTTTCTAAATAAAACTGGAACTTTTTTTGCACATGAACCTGCAATAAAAGCGATGAGTAGAAATTTATCTATTAAATAAACTTAGCTCTATAATTATGGAAATGAACTGTCAGCTTTCACTTGACAGTTTTTCTTTTTATCCTTAAAATATATTTCTAACTTACCAAAGAGGTGATATTTATGCAAATGTCAAGTAATATGGAAAAAGAAGCACAAAGGCATGGTTTTACGAAGGGCCTTAAAGCTCCTCGTATTAACGATGATTATAAAAAGGTTTCTAGTTTTGCGCAAAGCTATACTGTTCCTAATATTTATGCCAAAACAATGACTGAAAATACAGTTAAAAGAAAAACAAAAGATTTTTACAGTGCTTTATTTAGTCTTCATGATGTACATATTTTACCAGCAAAGTATGATCCGATATTTAATAAATACTTAAATAGTGCTGCCAAAACTACGGAGGGATTTATTTCTCTTATAGAAAAATATGCTATAGTAGATAGCCCTTTCTTAATTCCTACCAAGCAAGAAGTTCCGTTTCAAGATCTAACTGGTATATTAACCTACTTTGCTGATGGTCTAGATGAAAGCAAAATACCTATTATTAACAATAAAATAGTCATGTCACCATATACTAATTTAAGTCCTAGTTTTTATGCTAATTTCATATGTAGTACTCAACTAGATAGAATTAAGGGTAGTGTTCCGAGCTACCATGATCGAGAAGTTTTAAGTATTTTAATGGAGAAAATATCTGCTTATCAAAGCCATGGCGATATATTTTCTAAAGTTGAAAGATTTAGAATTATAGAATTTAAAAAAGCTACAAGGTTAATTGAAATATCGCCTCAAAATAACTTCTTATGGTCATTTTATATATCTACTATAAAAGCTGAAGAGTTATTTGATCATTACATTTCCCTTTCACAAGATGATAAAAAAGCTTTTTTAGGCGATATTCAAAGAATATTTGATGGGGAAATAAATCTTGACGATCTACTAAATTCGGTAGAAATTTCTCTAGAGGCTGATAAAGTTATACCCACAATTAAGAGAAATTTATCCATTCATTAAGAGAGGTTTTTACTTCTCTTTTCTCATGTTTCAATACCAAAATTATTATTATACTAAAAAATTACGCACCTATTAAATGTTACTATTTTATTAAATAGATTATAAATAAGTGTGATATAGAAGTGTTTTTGCAAAGCATTTAGGCAATAAAAAAAGCCCGTATATTAGGGCAATTATTTATCTTTGGTGGCTCCAGCGGGAATTGAACCAGCGACACAAGGATTTTCAGTCCTCTGCTCTACCGACTGAGCTATGAAGCC
>CANQFJ010000036.1 GCA_947598485.1 uncultured Bacilli bacterium
ATAATAATCTAACACTTTTTATTTTGCAAGAATTTTATTTAAATCTAAAGACTTTTCGTCAGAATTTTGGTACAATTAACATAAGGAGAGCAGAAAAGATGAAGTATAATGTCGAAAATGGCGCAGAAAGAATTGTGTCAAGAAGTCCCTACGTTGAAACTAGTCCTATGAAAAATAAAGGTAAATGGCATGAAATATTTGGCAATAATAATCCTATTTATCTTGAACTAGGTATGGGTAGAGGTGACATGATTGTAAACATGGCTAAACAAAACCCTAATATTAATTTTATTGGTTTGGAAATTAATGAGTCGCAAATGGTTAATGCTGTCACTTTACTTAGAAGTATGAATCTTAAAAACATTAAGTTAATAAATACTGATGCTCGAAATATTGCGGATATTTTCGCTAAAGAAATAGATACTATTTATCTTACTTTTTGTGATCCTTGGCCAAAAGAAGAAGATGAAAAGAAAAGATTTACTCATGAAGGATATTTAAAACTTTATGATAAAATTTTTATGGGAGATAAAAAGCATATTATCTTAAAAACTGATAACAAAGGATTTTTTACTTATTCGCTGGAAAGCTTATCGGCTTATTTCTATGTATTTAATAAAGTTAGTTTAGATTTACACCATGATCAAATAAAAAATGTAATGACTAATTTTGAAAAACAATATGCTAAAGAAAATAGAAATATATATTATGTTGATGCGAGGTATCCAAGATAATTATGGATAAGAAAAAAATAGTTTCCTTATTAATGAGTGGTATTGGGTTATTATTAATTATTTTTGTAGTAAGTCTAATAATTAATAAGAAACCTCAATTAAAATTTGCTCTTAAAGGCGATGAAATAACTAATATTGAATTAAATGATGATTATATAGATGATGGATTTGTTGCTAATCTTGATGGAACGGATTTATCAAATTATGTTAAAGTTGATTTAAGTAAAGTTAAAACATCCGAAATAGGAGAATTTGAAGTAAAGTATACTTTAGATTATGAAGACTATCATGAAGAAGTAACAAGATATGTTAGAGTAAATGATACTATAGCTCCTAAGCTTACCTTAATTGGTGATAATCCCGTTATAATTGAAATAGATGAAGTAGATGATGATTATGTTTATGAAGATGCTGGAGCTATAGCTACAGATAATATAGATGAAAAGATTAATTCTAAAATTCAAATATTAGAAAATGTTAATCCTAAAAGAAAAGGCGCTTATGCTGTAGATATTTTTGTAGCTGATGAAAGTGGCAACTCTGATCATATTACTAGGTATGTTTATGTTGTAGAAGACAAAGATAATATAGATTATAAATCTCTACTTAAAGATAATGAAATAACCTATATGAAATATACAGATACAGGCTTTTATTTAAAGGGCTATTGCTCTAGTGATAAATTTGATAATAAAATATCTTTTTGCCAAGATAAGAAATGTGTAGATTATGATTTAAAGAATATAGGAGGCTACAACTTTGAAGGTAATATTGATATTACTAAATTAAAAAATGGGACTTATACTCTAAAAATAGATAACAAAAATGCCGTTTCATATATTACAGATCAATTTAAATTATGGCGAGGAAAAATTGGTGATAAATTATTGTCTTTTAACTATAAAAATAATAATTTAAGTATTACTATTTCGGACTTTGCTTATGAATATGATATTGTAATTGATCCTGGCCATGGCGGCGATGATATTGGAGCCTTTAATGATATCACTAGCGAGAAAGAATTTAATCTAATTCAAAGTTTATATGAAAAGAAAAGATATGAAGAACATGGTTTAAAAGTATTATTACTTAGAAATGATGATTCATATGGAACTGTTATGGGTGATGAAGATATTAGTGCTATTAGTCGTAAAGGTATCGCGTTAGGTTATTATTCATCAGTTGCCAGATTAAGCTATAGCAACCATCATAATGCTAATGAGGTAGAAACTTTATCAGGTTGGGAAATTATTGTACCTGCTAAAGCTACTACCAAAGAATTAGAACTTGTAAATACAATTGCCTCATCGTGGGAGAAAACATATAAAATTCAAGAAAGTCATTTGCGCTTGTACACTCGTAATTTTAATGAAGGGGAAATGTTTGATAAAAGTGATAAACAAATGTATTACTTTACAGACTATTATGCCGTTATAAGAATTCCTCATGATTGCTTTAATACTAATAATTTTATTTTTGAAGGTAGTTATTTGACTAACGATGATGATTTTGAATATTACTATACTGATAATAACTGGCAAAATTTTAGTGAGCAAAAGATTAAAGCCGTAGTCGAGTATTTAGGCAAAGAATATATTAAACCATAGGGTAAAAGTCCTATGGTTTTTCATATAAATCATCATAAAAAAATACTACTAGGTTTGAGTAGTATTTTGATTTCCTGTAGTGGAATCTATTAGTACGGCATGTACAACTAACCTTGATACATCACTTTGGCATGTCGATAAAGTTAGAATTTTGTCATTTTCATTTAAATTAATACCAAAATTATAAATACTTTTATTGACTAGGCTTTTAAAGAATTCAACTTTATCAGCTTTAATTGGGAAATTAGGTTGAATGTAAGCGCTATTAGTAGGAGTGATATAAATAGAAAATATTCTAAACTTATAAGTTCCATATAATGTTTCATAGGTTATTATTTGATTTTCTTCATTTAGATACCAGTTACTTTGTAAAGCTCGATTTAAAGTGCCAAACATAACTCCATTGTCATACCTATTATGACCAAAGATTATGGTATTATCATCTATAACATCGACATCGTTACTATAATTCAAAAATAACCAACCAACCGGATCTTCTTCTTTATAAATGTTATGATTTAAATAATAATCATTATTATCTCCTTGAACAATAGCATCATCAATATTTGTATTATTTACTTTTAGCCAACCAACTATGTCTGGATTAACTGTTGTAAGGGCTGCTATTTCATTATTTACAACGGGCTTTCCTTCATTTTTTTCTTCAATTTCTTTTTTTACTTCCGTTACATCAGTAGCTTCAATTACTTCATTTAACTCTTTACGGATTGTGGATGTTTTTAACATAGCTCGGTAACTATCATAAGCTATAAAAGCAATACATGATATTACTAGGCCAATAATAATATAAGAACACATTCTTAAAATGTTATTATTGGTTTGCTTAGCGATATTTTCTCTAATATACTTATCCGAATAAGTTAATTTCAATATAATATGATATCTTTTCTTAAGCATCTTATTATATTTCTTTAAATATTCTATAACTTCAGGATCTTGTACATCGCCATGGATATATATTTTTATTTTTTGCTTTTTATTGGCTTTTAAAATGGTAATTATTTCCTCAAGGTTAAAACGATTAGGTTTATTGATATGAATTATCTTAAGATTTTTATTAATATTGCAGAAAGTGGAAAAATCTTCCATATCTTCCGAAGTAAAAGGAAACTCTAAATAAATAATATATTTATAAAATATCGTTGAATAATTAGTTAAGTCATTAATTTGCATAAAATTAGAGGTAAATAATACTTCATCTCTTGACTCAGGTATGATATTATATTTGTCAAGCATTTCAAACATGTATGATGGTATGTAGTTAGCACTAACAAACTTTACATTATTACATTTAGCAAGGCTTTCACATAAACTATAGGTTAAAACTTCATCTGATTCAAAATAGATATTTTTAATACTTTTAAATTTAGCAATTAAAGTTTGAAAGACTTCTGCTACGGCCATTTCTTGAAATGATAAAGTATTTATATTATAAGTTTTAATTAAAGCATTAAGAAAAGATACTACTACCAATGAATGATCTTTAACATAATCATCAGTAAAGAAGATTTCATCATCGGAAATAAGATTAGTATTTATAATATTTTTGTCATCATTATTTAGACGTTTACGAATGGCAAACAACAACTTGTCATCTTTAACCTTAATAAGTATCCGCATTTTCTTCCACCTTTTCTACATATTATGATAGCATACTTTACAATAAAAATGTTTAAAAAATGTAAAAAAAAGAAAAATTGACAAAATCTGTTTGCTCCCGAGTTTTGCAGTTGACTTAAATTTAAATCTTATTGAATGCCAGATAGATACTGGATTTTTTTATGTCAAACTTT
>CANQFJ010000037.1 GCA_947598485.1 uncultured Bacilli bacterium
TAGAATTTGCAAGTTGGCTATCTCCAGAATTTAAATTGTATGTTATCCAAGAATTTGAAAGATTAAAAAAGAATGAAACATATCAATATAAAGTTGATTGGACAGCTAGTAGAATGCTTGCTAAATCTAATTATCATATTCATACCGATTCAATTAAAGAAAATATTATTCCTAAATTAACTGAAAAACAAAAACAATATGTGTATGCTGAAGAAGCTGACGTTTTAAATGTTGCTTTATTTGGGATGACTGCAAAAGAATGGCGAGATAAAAATCCTAATATTGAAGGAAATATTCGAGATTATACGGATTTAAAACATTTACTTATTTTATGTAATTTAGAAAATACAAATGCTGAACTTATTAACGATGGTATTCCACAAAAAGAAAGATTGATAAAGCTTAATAATTCAGCTATTAGGCAAATGATAATATTAGCAAATGATAAATCTATAAAAGAATTAGAAGATTTAAATAAAAATCTAATTGAAACTAAATAAAGTGTGAATTAGAAAACACATTTGCATATTGACAATATCAATATAAAAAAGGAGATAAACTATGGAACAAATATATAATAAGCTGGTAAGAGATAAAATCCCTGAAATAATTAAATCTAATGGTGAGAAGCCAATTACTAGAGTTCTAACTGATAAAGAATATAAAGCTGAATTAGAAAAAAAATTAAATGAGGAATATCTAGAAGTTTTAAGTGCCACGGGAAAGGATAGGTTAGAAGAATTAGCTGATATGTTAGAGATTATTAGATATTTAGCTAAATTAGAAAATTCCACTTTAGAAGAAGTAATTGCTATTGCCCAAGAAAAAGAACATAAAAAAGGCACATTTGAAAATAAAATATTTTTAGAAAAAGTTTTAAAGCAATAAAAATTTAGGAGATTGCTAGAAAACGAAGATATTAAAAGTATATGATGACAAACGAGCAATAATAATCTGAAAGCAACCTCGGACTTTAATTAGTTCGAGTTTTAATATGAAATAAAGCTAGTATATATGGAAAATATTACTAAAACTTAATAATCATAAATAAATAATTTAAAACCAAGATAAAAATGTACCTACTTATAAAGGCATTTTTGGTGAAGAAATTTAAGTTTGTTAAATCATAATAACTTATTTTTAAAAGTAATGCTATACTTAATTTAAGAGGTATTTATGCATATAGAAGAAATCTGTTTATTAGTTGGAGAAAAATATTTACTTAAAAATGTAGTAGCCAATAAAAAATTGTTTATAAATGGTACTAAAAATAATTCTTATGATAAGATTAACCTTTATGAATTTAGCCAAAATTATATTAATATGACTGAATATGAATTAGGTATCTTTCTACGTTTAATAACTCTTTATTTTTATAAACATACCTCAAAAAATATGAATATTAATAATTTTATAGAAAGATTAAGCTCTATAAAATTAAAAAAATATATTTCTTTATTAAGAAAAAAAGGTTATTTTGTAAAACCTATTAAGTACAGCGTTATAACAATAAAAACTAGTGAAAAGTATCTTAGACAAAAGAGTAGTAAAGTTGACTTTAAAGATAAAGAACTATCTAATTATATTGAAATACTCGAGGACTACTGTCAAAAAAAACAAGTATTTGCAATATCTGCTATTCAGCTTGGAATACCAAAAAGAATTATTTATATAAAAAATACTAACAAAGAGTTAGTAGAAAGAATGAAAAATAAAGAAAACCAAACTAAAAAATATGCTGAGCTGAGAGTTTTAATTAACCCAAAAATAATTAAAGAAAAAGGGTTAACAGAGTACTGGGAAACGTGTGCTAGCTGTTTAAATAGTATGGGTCATGTATATCGTCCTTATGAAATAGAAATGGAATATTATGATTTATATAACCAAAAACATAGACAGGTATATAAAGGCTTTGAAGCAACGATAATTGCTCATGAATATGATCATTTAGATGGTATCTTGCATATTGATAAAGCCGATAAAACATTGATTATGAATGCTAAAAAGCGAAAAGAATTTAGAAAGACTCATAGATATAATATTATCTCTAAATAAAATGAAGGAGGAAAAACAATGAAAAAATTTCTTGGGGTTTTATTAGGATGCTTAATATCCTTAGGATTTATTAGCCCCGTCGATGCACTAACTACCCATAAATTTGAAGACTGGGTAACATCCGGTGAAAGGGGTACTAAAGAAAAAAGTAGCGATAACGTTACAATAATCAAAGGACAAAAAGCTCAAAAAGATGGTGATCCAAATCCTTGTGATGGACCATTTAGTAAAGCTAGTGTTCAAAAGCTAGAGGATGGAATACTTGAAGAAACTTATATTGAACTAGGTCTTGATAAAATTAAAAAAGGGGAATATTTTGAAGTAGATTTAGGCTTAAAAAATGCATCTGATGAATATGTTACTGAAGCTGTAATAATGACAGAACATGGTAATGACGATAGAATAAAAGTATATGCTGGATGGGCACCAAATTTTGCTGCATATGTGACAGAAACAGATGTTTATACTTATCAATGGCATATGTTTGTAGGTAATGATGGTGTTGCATATGTTAACTTTTCTTTATTAAAAGGGGAAGAAGTTATAGGAACTACAGGAGATATCAGCTTAGATGCTGAATCAATTAGAACTCATGATACTAAAAATCCAGTTGCAGCCCAAAAAGATGTTTCAGTAAAATATTTATGGTTCGTACATGTAAATGTTGCTGATGGAATAAAAGTTTATTCTAAATTACCGGGAACAGAAGGTGCCGCTGTTGTACAACCTACGGATACTAATGTAGGAGTTGCAAATGTTGAAAAATTTTCCGATGTTTTAAAAGATTCTTTAAAAGGCCTTGATATAGAAGGTTTAAAAGATGATACTGCAGTTGAGTTTGAATTAGAGTCTACTGAGGTAACTCCTGAAGATGCTAAAATATCTAATTTTAAAGAAGCTTTATCTAAAAAAGCTGTTAATGGAACAATTGCTAATTATTTTGATATTTCTATCTTGATTAAAGATGCAATGAATGACAATGAATTAGGTAGACTGGAAAAGCTTACAGAAAATATTGAATTAATCTTTAACATTCCTGAAGACTTACCTCCCGTTGCGGAAGGAAGTCAAAGAGTTTACTATATTCTAAGGGAACATGAAGGAAATATCGATGTATTGTCTCCAACAATATCTTCTGATCAAACAGTATTATCATTTACTTCTGATTTGTTTTCAACTTATGCTTTAGCATATGAAGATATAGCAAATCAAACTGGAGAAGTACTTCCTGAAGCGCCAAACACATTAGATAAATTTTCTGCTTATATGTTAATTGCTACAATTTCGGCATTTGGAATCATTGCTTTAGGTTACGCTACAAATAAATTTATTAAGGATTAAAGGATAGCTAAAACTATCCAGTACTAAGGAGTGAAAAATAAAGATCACTCCTTTTAAAGTGGAAGAAATAAAAAAAGAGAAAAGAATAAAA
>CANQFJ010000038.1 GCA_947598485.1 uncultured Bacilli bacterium
CTTATTATATGAATTCATGCTATGTTCCATAATTAATTCATTATAAACATCATTTAAATCTTCCATGTGACCTCCAATTATTTTGTTATATATTTCTTGAACATATCGTATGCTTTGTTTAATGCTTGTACCAACCTGTCTACATCTTCTTTAGTATTATAAAAATATAAGCTTGCTCTACAAGTAGAATCTATCCTTAAAAATCTCATAAGTGGTTGTGCGCAATGATTTCCAGATCTAACACATACATTTTGTGAGTCTAATATACTTGCAACATCATGTGGATGTACACCTTTTATATTAAAAGAAATTACTGAACAATGATTTTCTTGATTTGGAGTTAAATATAATTCTAAAAAGTCCAATTTTTTTAGTTCTTCTATTGCATAATTAGTTACTTCTTGTTCTATTTTTTGAATATTATCATATCCAACTTTTTCTATATAATCTATTGCTGCTCCTAGCCCAATTACCCCTTCAACATTTTGTGTACCTGCTTCAAATTTATTAGGAAGTGGAGCAAAAGTTGTTTCTTGTTCATGTACATATTCTATCATATCACCACCCATTAAAAATGGACTCATTTCATTTAGTATTTCTTTTTTTCCATATAGCACACCTATTCCAAGTGGTGCAAGCATTTTATGTCCGAGAAAATGCCATAAAATCACAGTTTAGTTCTTGCACATCAATTTTCATATGAGGGATACTTTGGGCTGCATCTAAAATAACAATTGCACCTTTTTTATGGGCATAATCAATAATTTCTTTTATATTGTTTATTGTTCCTAAAACATTTGATACATGTGTAATTGAAACTATTTTTGTTTTGTCTGTAATTTTTGCTTTTATTTCTTCTTCTGGTATTTCGAAATTATCATTTATATACATATATTTTAGTTTACATCCAGTTTTTTTGCTAACTTTCTGCCAAGGCACTAAATTAGAATGATGCTCCATAATAGATATTACTATTTCATCTTCTTTCTTTAATTTTTCCATTCCATATGAATATGCTATTAAATTGAATGCTTCTGTTGCATTTTTAGTAAAGATAATTTCTTCTGAATGTCTACTATTTATAAAATTCGCTATCTTTTTTCTAGTTTCTTCATATTTTTGAGTTGCTTCAATGCTTAATGAATATGCTCCTCTATGTGGATTTGCATTATACATTTCATAAAACTCTTTCACAGCTTCTAATACTTGTGTTGGCTTTTGAGTTGTCGCACCACTATCTAAATATGAAATTTTTCTATTCCTTAAAATCGGAAAATCATTTATTATCTCTTCTTGATTCATCACTATCTCCTTATATTATTAAACTATCTTAGTTGTATTAGTCTTTAAACTTCCTTAATTAGTCCAATCTCCTATCTATTTCTTCTAATATTTCTTCTTTTAGACTTTCATTTTTGATATTTTCTAAAATCTTGTTAAATCTTGCTCTAACCATAAGTTTCATAGCTTCTTTTAGTTCAAAACCTCTACTCATAATGTAAAACAATTCTTTTTCTCCAATTTTACCTGCAGAACTACTATGATTTCCTTCGACTTCTTCTTCAGAACATAAAAGCATTGGAAGCGCAATTGATTTTGCAGTATCTGATAATAACATACAAGCTTCATTTTCATTTCCACTTGATCCTTTACACCCCTTTTTGAAATCTATTGTTCCTTTAAAATGTTTTTTTGCTTTATCCTTTAAAGCCCCTTGTACTTCTATTTCAATATCAGATTTTTTTCCTCTTAATTCACCAATATAGTTAATGTCTAAAACTTGATTTTCTTTTCCTAAATAAATTGTGTTTATTTTATTTTGAGCTTCATCTCCGATTAAATTAGAATAATAATTAATAACGCTATTTTTACCACCAAAATCAACCATGCAATAATTTAGTTTAGCATTTTCTTCTAATTTATTTTCTATACTTATAAAATGATTTGATTTATCATTTAGTAAATTAACAATTATAACGTTAATATCAGCATCTTTGGAAGCAGATACTCTAATTATTCCATTATGAAATCCTTCAACATTTCCTTTAGTTTCATATTTTATTATAATAGTTCCTTTACTTCCTTCTTTTGCAATTATTTCAATATCATCTACTAAGATAGGATTTTTATCGTCTAACTTGAATATAACTTCAGTTTCTTTGTCTTGCTTATTTTCAATTGTAAAACTCATTTTTTTATTTGCATTTTCTTTTACTTGTTTTGTTAAAACTTCCCCTAACCCATAACTTAAGTTATAGTCCTTTTCAATTGATTCTTTTATATTAACTTTATTATTTGCTTTAATTTCAACATTATTAAAAGGCTTTACTTCATCTATGTTTATATCTTTAATAGTAATGTTGTTTATATTAAAATTTTTAGCCGTTCTTACAGGTGTTTCATTTAATTTTAAAGTTTGCATTATTTCATCTCCTAAGTTTTATTGATTTAAATATTATTAGTTTGGAAAAGAATTAAATTTTGGCAAGGAAAATTTTATTGAAAAGGCAAAGGAGCATACGTGTTGTATGTGACTGCGTTTTCAATGAAATTTGACACAGCCAAAATTGTAATTATTTTTCAAACGAAAGCTATCCTATTGAGCCTTCTAATTCTATATTAATCAAATTATTCATTTCAACAGCATATTCTACTGGCAATTCTTTAGAAATTGGATAAGCAAAACCTCTTACTATCATAGCTTTTGCATCTTCTT